>CAYQOQ010000247.1:0-5128 GCA_964419175.1 uncultured Occallatibacter sp.
GCTATGGGCTGGAGTTGAGTCCGACGGTATTCTTCGAAGCCCCGACGATCGGGGCACTGTCGGAGTATCTGGTGCGCGAACATCGCGCCGTGCTGTCCGATGCGTTTGGAGCGACAGCGCAACGAGGCTCCGCAGCTACGCTGGAAACGCAGTCACTGGAGCCGGTGAATAGTCGACGCCGTCGAGGCCGGCGAGGGTTGCCTGGGCCAGAGTTAACGCGCGAGGTGTTGCCCATTTCGGCCGAACCGATAGCCGTGATCGGGATGAGTGGCTGTTTTCCGCAGGCGCCCGACATTGGGGCGCTGTGGGCCAACCTGCAGGCCGGACGCGATTGCATTGGGGAGTTACCTCCTAATCGTTGGGGTAGGAGTCCGGCGCCGGCACTGCGGCAGGCAGGGGTGATCAAAGGGATCGAGTGTTTTGATCCGCTGTTTTTCGGCATCTCGCCGCGGGAAGCGCAAGGGATGGACCCGCAGCAGCGGTTGCTGATGCAATACGTCTACCGTGTCATCGAGGATGCGGGGTATTCGGTCCAGAGCTTGTCGGGCAGTGCCACGGCACTGCTGGTGGGGACCTGTACCAGTGGCTATGGACAGTTGCTGGCCCAATCGGGTGAGCCGGTTGCGGGCTACAGCGCGGCGGGGCTTTTGGGCTCGATGGGTCCGAATCGAATGAGCTACTGGTTAAACTGGCGTGGACCGAGCGAACCGGTAGATACGGCGTGCTCCAGTTCGCTGGTGGCGATCCATCGTGCGATCGGGTTATTGCGCAGCGCTCAGTGCGAGCAAGCGGTGGTGGGCGGGGTCAACACCCTGTTGTCGATGGAAGCGCACGAAAGCTTTACCCAGGCGGGGATGCTGAGTCCAGAGGGCCGCTGCCGGACGTTCTCTGCGCAGGCGGACGGTTATGTGCGCGGGGAAGGAGTCGGGATGCTGTTCTTGAAGCCGCTGCGAGCGGCCGAGCGCGATGGGGATCATATCTACGGCCTGATCCTGGGCAGTGCGCAGAACCATGGAGGCCGCGCTAACTCGCTGACGGCGCCTAATCCAGTGGCACAAGCCGAATTGATAGAGGCGGCATTCCGGCAGGCAGGGGTAGATCCGCGCACGGTGGGCTACATGGAAGCGCATGGGACGGGGACATCGCTGGGAGATCCGGTGGAGGTGCAAGGCCTTAAACAGGCCTTCCGGGCCCTTGCGGAGGGAGAAGCGTTCGCGGCAGACAGTTGCGGGCTTGGGAGTGTCAAAAGCAATATAGGTCATCTGGAGCTGGCGGCAGGAGTAGCTGGAGTGATCAAGGTGTTATTGCAGCTGCAGCACCGGCAACTGGTGGCAAGCCTCAATAGCGAGCCTGCCAATGCGCATATCGAATTAAGTGATAGCCCCTTCTATGTGGTGACGGAGAACCGCAAGTGGGAAGCGCTGAAAGACGCCCAGGGCCGTGAACTGCCGCGCCGGGCCGGGGTGAGTTCGTTTGGGTTTGGCGGGGTCAATGCGCATGTGGTGCTCGAGGAGTATGTGAGGCCGGCGCGGGAGCCGATGGCTGCGAAGGGCCCTGTGGCGGTAGTGCTCTCGGCTCGCAGCGATGAACGGCTCCAAGTACAGGTGGACCAGTTACTTGGGTACCTGGAGCAGCACGAGGTGAATCTGGCGGAACTGGCCTATACCTTACAGGCAGGGCGTGAGGCCTTTGAGGTGCGCCTGGCTTTGGTGGTGAGCACGGTGGAAGAGCTAGAAGCCAAACTGAGCCAAGACCGTCAGAATAAGAGCTCGCTGGAAGGGGTCTACCGTGGAGAAGTCAAACGCAGCCAGGAGACGCTGGCGGTGTTCAGGGCCGACGAGGATCTGCAACGAGCACTCGAAGCATGGATCGCCAAGGGCAAGATCGGCAAACTGGCGGAGTTATGGGTCCAGGGGCTGGTGGTGGACTGGGGAGCGCTCTACGGGGAAAGAAAACCGCGCCGGCTAAGCTTGCCGACCTATCCGTTTGCACAAGAGCGCTATTGGGTGCCGGAGAGTGTGGGTATTGCAGGAGCGTACTCTCCCCAAATCGCTCAGCTACACCCCTTGGTGCACCGCAACAGCTCTGAGTTGAGCGAGCAGCGCTACAGCACGACGCTGAGCGGTGAAGAGTTCTTTGTGCGCGATCATCTGGTGCAGGGCCGGCGGATCGTGCCAGGGGTGGCGCAGTTGGAGTGGGCGCGTGCGGCGGTGAGTCTGGCGCTGGGTGGCGAGTGCGCGATCGGGCTGGAGCAGGTCAGATGGCTGCGGCCCTTGGTGGTGGAGTCGGCGCTGGACGTGCACATCGGTCTGATGGAGGAGGCTGGGGGGCGGATCGGGTACGAGATTTATAGCGGCCAGGGGGATGAGGCAGTGGTGTACAGTCAGGGCTATGGGGTGGTGCAGCAGACTAGTGAGGCGCCGCAAATCGATTTGGCAGCGCTGGTTGGCCAATGCGGCCGGACGTTGAGTGCTGCGGAGATCTATGCGCAGTTTGCAGCCGTCGGCTTAAATCTCCGCCCGAGTTTCCGGGTGTTGAAGAAATTGCATGTAGGCGAGGGTGTGGCGATAGGAGTTCTGGAGCTTGCCTCTGAGTTCAGGACGGTTGGCTATAATTGGCCGCCGAATTTACTGGATGGCGCGGTGCAGACAAGCATTGGGATATTATTAACGTCCCAGGGGGGACTGGAGTTGCCCTTTGCGTTGCAAGCGGTCGAGCAGTGGGCGGAGGTCCCGAGTTCAGCGTGGGCGGTGGTGCGAACCGCCAAGAGGGATAGCGGGGCGGTGCGCAAGCTCGATGTGGCCATCGTGGACCGGGATGGCCGCGTGGCGTTGCAATTGAGTGGCTTTAGCACCCGACCGCTACAGAACATGGGCAGTGGCGAGGTGTCCGAGACGGTCTTGGCAGTGGCGCAATGGAAGGAACAGGCTCTTGTGAGGCCCTTAGAGAAGGAGGTGGCCTACGGGGCGCACTGGGTCCTGCTGTGTGAAGTGGACGTAGCGCCTAAGTTAGTGGCGGATCTAGCGCCGGCATCGTGTGTACGACTCGAAGCGAGCGGCAGGCTGGAGGAACGCTATGGATCCTATGCGGTGCAGTTGCTTAAACAGCTCCAAGGGATTGTAGAGAGCGCGCCCAGGCGCCCGGTGTTGGTGCAACTGGTTGTGCCGGCCAGGGAGGCAATACTTCAGGGGTTAAGTGCTCTATTGCGCAGTGCGCAGCAAGAGTACCCGAAACTGGTAGGCCAGTTGGTAGCGGTGGAGTCTTTGACGGAGCTGGCATTGCCGTTGAAGGCCGAGGCGTTCTCGGCGGTGCCGGTGGTGCGCTATGGGCCTGCAGGGCGGGAGGTGTTGAGCTTTACCGAGTGCGAGAGGTTTAACTCGAGCGACGTCGAGAGGTTTAACTCGAGCGATGCCGGGAGCTTGAGCCGGAGCAACGCGCCATTGCCCTGGCGTGAGGGCGGAGTGTACTGGATCACTGGCGGGATGGGAGGACTAGGGCGGCTCTTTGCGCAGGCGATTGCGCAGCAAGTCAAGGAGCCTGTGTTGATCTTAAGCGGGCGCCGAGCGCTTTTGCCCAGCCAGGAGAGCTTTCTTGAGGGGTTGCGCAATCAGGGGGCGCGGGTCGATTACCGTGTCGTGGACGTGGGTGATCGAGCTGCGATGAGCCAGCTTGTGCAAGGTATCGTGGCGCAGTACGGCCGGTTGAACGGGGTGATCCATAGTGCGGGGGTACTCAGAGACCGCCTGCTGGTGAATAAAAGCCTTGAGGAGCTCGAGCAAGTCTTTAGGCCGAAGGTGGCGGGGTTGGTGGCGCTGGATGAGGCGACGAAAGCGAGTGCGCTGGACTGGCTGGTGCTCTGTTCCTCGATTGCGAGCATCTGGGGGAATGTGGGCCAAAGTGATTACGCGGCCGCTAATGGCTTCATGGATGGGTATGCGCAGCACCGGCAGGGGCTTGTTGAGCAGGGCCTGCGGCAGGGGCGAACGGTGTCGGTGAGCTGGCCGTTGTGGGCAGAAGGTGGGATGCAGATCGAGGAGACGGCTTGGGCGCGAATGCGCAGGGTCACGGGCCTGGAGATGCTGCCGAGCCAGGCGGGACTGGCCGCACTGAGCCGGGCACTTCTCCAGCCAGCCTGCCATGTGGTCGTCCTGCATGGGCAGCGGAAGCGCTCGCTGGCACATCTGCAGAGTGCTTGGGAGCCTCGTGCACTTCCGCAGCAGGCCTGGCCCAGTTCGGTGACGGCGAGACCAGACCGTGCGCCGGACGAAACCATGTCGGTAGAACTAGAGCGTGCCCTGAAGAGTCTGATTGCGACGCATCTGAAGATCCCGCAAGAAGCGTTGGGTCGGGACAGACCGCTAAATAATTTTGGCTTTGATTCGATCACGCTGACGTCGTTTGGCCAAGTGTTGAACCAGCGGTACGGGCTGGAGCTGAGCCCGACAGTGTTTTTCGAAGCGCCGACGATTGAGGCCTTGGCGGAGTATCTGGTGCGCGAACATCGCACGGTATTGGCCGGCGTGTTTGAGGCGACATCGCAACGAGGCCCGGCGATCGGATCCGCTACTGAGGCGGCAGAGCCGGTGAATGGCCGTCGCCGGGCCCGGCGAAAGTTGCTTGTGACAGGGTCAACACCCGAGGCATCGGCCCATGTGGCGGAACCGATAGCCGTGATCGGGATGAGTGGCTGTTTTCCGCAGGCGCCCGACATCGAGGCTTTCTGGGCCAACCTGCAGGCCGGGCGTGATTGCATTGGGGAGTTACCCCCGAATCGTTGGGGTAGGAGTCCGGCGCCGGCACTGCGGCAGGCAGGGGTGATCAAAGGGATCGAGTGTTTTGATCCGCTGTTTTTCGGCATCTCGCCGCGGGAAGCGCAAGGGATGGACCCGCAGCAGCGGTTGCTGATGCAATACGTCTACCGTGTCATCGAGGATGCGGGGTATTCGGTCCAGAGCTTGTCGGGCAGTGCCACGGCACTGCTGGTGGGGACCTGTACCAGTGGCTATGGGCAGTTGCTCGTGCAATCGGGTGAGCCGGTTGCGGGCTATAGCGAGGCGGGACTCTTGGGTTCGATGGGTCCGAATCGAATGAGCTATTGGTTAAACTGGCACGGCCCGAGCGAGCCGGT
>CAYQOQ010000248.1:0-5111 GCA_964419175.1 uncultured Occallatibacter sp.
ATGGCCTCGATCTCCTTGAGCGCGGCCCGCGTCTCCAACTGCACCAGCACGCAGGTGTCGAGATGCGCATTCTTGTGATAGTTCTGCACGCGGCCATAGTCGTTAGCGCGCGGCGCCACAGAGACTCCGCGAATGCCCAGCGGCGGATAGCGCGTTGCTGCAACTGCACGGCGCGCCTCTTCCGCATTCTGCACAAAGGGAATCAGCAGCGAGCGCGCGCCCACATCGAGAGCCCGCTTGATAATCACCATATCGTTCCACGGCACGCGGAAAACCGGCTCGGCAGTGCCCCCGCGCATGGCCTGCAATTGCGGCAGCAGCGTCGAGATGTCGTTCGGTCCGTGTTCGCCGTCGATCACGATCCAGTCGAAGCCCGCGCCGGCAAGAATATCCGCCGTGATCGGACTCGCTAACGCGCTCCATAGTCCCACCTGGCGCTCACCTTTTGCGAGTGCCTGTTTGAAAGCATTACGGGGAAGATGTCCCGGCCATTCCGGCATGAGCTTATTCGCCTCCTGTACTGGTTGAGGGCGCCGAGAGAGCAGCGTCGTTATTGTAGATGAACTAGTCTCAAGCTTCCGCGTCAGCAGACGGCGCAAGTTCCAACCGCTTGATCTCGCCTACGATCGGCCCGAAGGCCACGATGGCGCAGAACGCGATGATTGCTATGAACACCAGTGCGCCGTTGTACGAGTGCGTCCTGGTCACGATGTACCCGATGATGAGCGGCGTAGTGATGCCGGCCATGTTGCCGCAGAGATTGAAGAGCGCGCCATTCATGCCCACCATGCCCTTGGGCGAGGTATCGGAGATAACGGTCCAGCCCAGTGCGCCAATGCCTTTTCCGAAAAACGAAATAGACATGAACAACAGCATGATTGACACCGAACTCGCGTAATTGCAGGCGATGATCGACATCGAAAGCGCCATCCCTGCCATGATGGGCAGCTTGCGCGCAAAGCTCAGCGAGCAGCCACGCTGCAATAGTTTGTCGGAAATTATGCCGCCAAGTATTCCGCCGAAGCCTCCGCAAAGCCCTGGCACCGCAGCCGCAAAGCCAACCTTCAGCACCGACAGGTGCCGCGCCTGCACCAGGTAAAGCGGAAACCATGTGAGGAAGAACCAGGTCAGCGTCGTAATGCAGTATTGGCCGATGTAAACGCCCACCAACATGCGGTGGCTCAGCAGCATCTTTACTGTTGCCCACGTCAGCGTGTTCTTCTTCACGCTCGCCTGGCCGTCGGTATTTACCAGGCCGCCGCCGCGCTCGATGGTTTCAATCTCGGCTGCGGAAATCTTCGGATGATCTTTGACGCCGTAGATGTTCTTGAACCAGAGCGCCGTCAGCACCGCACCCAGCGCGCCCATGAACCAGAAGCAGCTTTGCCAACCGAATTTGTTCAGCAGCCCGCCAAAGACGGGCGCGAAGATGGGCAGCGCAAAATATTGCGACGAGTTGAAGATTGCCGACGCGCGCCCGCGTTCGGATGTGGGGAACCACGCGGCGACAATGCGTCCATTGCCGGGAAACACCGGCGATTGCGCGAGGCCGGAGCAGATGCGCAAAATAAAAATCACCGTGAAAGCCGCGCTTGCGCCCACGTATCCCGCAAAGCCGGTGAGAAACGCGAAGATCGACCAAAGAATAATGGCGATGCCATAGACGCGTTTCGATCCAAAACGATCGAGCAGCCCGCCGGAAGGCAACTGCCCCAGCGCATAGGCCCAACCGAAGCCAAAGAGCAGGTAACCCATCCGTTGAGGAGTGAGGTCGAGATCCTTCGGCATCAAGCCCGCGGCCTGCGACAGGGCCGAGCGATCGGCAAAGCTGAAGCAGCTCAGAATAAACAGAATGCCGATGATGAGGTAACGGATGTGGGTCTCTTTGGTCTTAGGCAAAGTCTGAATCTTCCTTCCGCTCAAGCTTCTGCGTTGACCGACTGAATCAGGCCGCGAATGTATCCGTAACAGAACGCAAACGACTGCAATGAATCGGGATCGTTTTCGGCAATCGGCACATGATCGGGCATCAGCATATACGGATAGCCGATTTCCTTATACACCCGGATCGCTTTCACAAAATCGATGTCACCCTCGTCGGGAAAGACTTCTTCAAAATCGTTGCGATGGCCGCGGATGTTGCGGAAATGCACGTTGAAAATCTTTTTGCGTGTGCCGAAGTAGCGGATGACATCGAAGATTTCTACGCTTGGATTTTCAAGAGCTTCCGCGACCGTTCCCTGGCAGAAGTTCAGACCGTGATAAGGGCTCTCCTTGATGGTGATGAACTTCTTCAGGCCGTCGATTGTGCCCAGCACGCGGTTCACACCCTGATAGCCCAGGGGCGGAACGCCGGGGTCCTGCGGATGGCATGCCATGCGGATCTTGTATTCGTTTGCCACTGGAATCACGCGGTCGAGAAAGTAAGTGATGCGCTCCCAGAAGGCATCGGCGTCCACAACGCCAGCCTTGGTCAGCGGTGTCGCCGGATGCGCCTCGGAGAGCTTCCACACATGATCCATCGCGTCGCCGCGTCCCGGCCTGCGCCCCGTGCGCAGAACGCCGAGAAGGCTCATGTTGTACTTGATCGACGGAATGCCCGCCGCAGCACAATTCTTGATCAGCATCTGCAACTGCTCAATGTCGCGATCGCGCTCAGGGCTCTGGGCCAGCAGGATCGTCGGATGTTTTTCCTTGTCGATAAAGCTCGATGCGAGAAACGGCGGCGCAATGCAGTCCACGCTGAGCTTGTATTTCGCGGCGAGGTCCTTCATGCGCTTCAGTTCTTCAACGGTCGCATAGAGCCGGTCGCCTTCAATCTGCGGATAGCCGCAGATGCTCTCGACGCCGTAGCGCGCGAGGTACTTCAGATGCACATCGTTGGTGGGGGCGGTCTGGTCGCCGAGCTTCATCAGACTCTTCTTTGCGGCGGGCTCAGCAACGGCCTTTGTGGTCACACTTCCACTTGTGGCGACCAGCCCTGCGGCACCGCTGGTTACGATGAACTGTCTACGATTCATGCAGTCGAATCCTTTGATGGGCGGTCAGAGGTTGGGAGCATCCAACATGTACGACATCATCTGTCTTCGTATGAGTTTGTACGCGTTAGAATCGGCGATTGTCAAGTAATTTTGAATATTTCTTGCCAGGTTATAGAGTTTATGTGATATGACATCTTATGAGTAGTTCGCGCTAGGAGCGATGCTGTGGACTTACAAATTCAGGTTCCGTCCGGGAGTCTCACCGAAAAAGTGGTCGCGCATATCTCCGCACAGATCGGCAACGGGGCGCTGGCACCGGGGGCAAAACTGCCGTCTGAGGCCGAGATTGTGCGCCGCCAGAGTGTGAGCCGCACCGTGGTTCGTGAGGCCATTTCCCGGTTGCAGGCGATGGGGCTGATTGTCACGCGTCACGGCATCGGCAGCTTCGTGTGCGAGCAGGCGGCCAAGGGGAGCTTCGGTTTCGAACGCAATGGCAGGGGCACCGCGCAGGAACAGTTGGCGATTCTGGAACTGCGCATCGGCCTGGAGACTGAGGCCGCGGCCCTGGCGGCAAAACGCCGCACGGCTGGCGATTTGGAAGCCATGCAGCGTGCGCTGGCGGAGTTCTCAGAACAGATGGGAACTGGTGGAGACGGCATCGATCCCGATTTCCGTTTTCATATCGCCATCGCCAAAGCGGCACACAACCGCTACTTCCTCGATATTCTCTCCTCGCTCGGTCCGGGCGCGATTCCGCGATCGAGGTGCCGTGTCGACGAGCAGGAGATAGAGCCGCGCGAATATCTCCAGCGTGTCGCCAACGAACACGAAGATATTTTGAGCGCAATTCTGCGCGGAGACTCCGACGCTTCGCGCGCTGCGGTGCGCAATCATCTGGGCAACGGCCGGGAACGGATGCGGCGCGCGGCGGATCAACTGGTCTTGCAGGGAGCGCAGAACCGATGAGCAGCAAGCCCTTGAACACCGCCGGTAAATCTCCGCGCGTTACTGCCATGCGCATTGTTCCTGTTGCCGGGCAGGACAGCATGTTGCTGAACCTGAGTGGCGCGCATGGGCCCTACTTCACGCGCAACCTCGTTATTCTGACCGATGAAGCCGGCAACACCGGCGTGGGTGAAGTGCCGGGCGGAGAAAAGATTCGCCAGGTTCTGGAAGAAGCCGCGCCTCTCGTGATTGGCCGCGATATTGCGTCGTACAACGCGGTACTGAACGATGTGCGCCGGCGCTTCGCCAATCGCGATACCGAGGGCCGAGGGCAGCAGACCTTCGACCTGCGCATCACCGTGCACGCGCTCACTGCCATCGAGTCCGCGCTGCTCGATTTGCTCGGGCAGTTTCTCGGGCTGCCGGTGGCTGCGCTACTCGGCGAAGGCCAGCAGCGCAGCAAGGTGCCTGTGCTCGGCTATCTGTTCTTCGTCGGCGACAGCCGTAAGACGAATCTGCATTATCGCCGCGCGGGCGATGCCGCCGAGGGCTGGTTCCGTCTGCGCGATGAAGAGGCGCTGATGCCCGATTCTGTTGTGCGGCTCGCGGAAGCGGCAAAGGCGCATTACGGCTTCAACGACTTCAAGCTCAAGGGCGGCGTTCTCTCTGGCGCTGACGAGATGAAAGCCGTGGAAGCGCTGGCCGCGCGTTTTCCCGAGGCGCGTATCACGCTCGACCCCAACGGCGCGTGGTCGCTCAGCGAAGCCATTGCGCTTTGCAAGGGCAAGCAAAACGTGCTGGCCTACGCAGAAGATCCATGCGGAGCAGAGCAAGGTTTCTCTGGCCGCGAGATTATGGCGGAGTTTCGCCAGGCCACCAACCTGCCCACCGCGACCAACATGATTGCGACCGACTGGCGCCAGTTGCGCCACGCCATCCAGTTGCACGCGGTCGACATTCCGCTTGCCGATCCGCACTTCTGGACCATGCAGGGCTCGGTGCGCGTGGCGCAGGTTTGCCGCGACAACGGCCTCACGTGGGGCTCGCACTCGAACAATCACTTCGACATTTCGCTCGCCATGGTGACGCATGTGGCCGCAGCTGCGCCCGGCGCCATCACCGCTATCGATACGCACTGGATCTGGCAGGACGGGCAGCATCTTACGCGCAATCCATTTCTCATTC
>CAYQOQ010000249.1:0-5054 GCA_964419175.1 uncultured Occallatibacter sp.
TCGCCGATTTCGCGGCCGTAGCCGATGTTCCAATAGGACGAGCCGGGCACGATCATCTCGGTGATGAGGAAGAAGTGGTTCAGAGTATCGAAGGCGTGAATCGCCCCTCCGCGCCGCGCCACAACGACCGAGGCGCCCACCTTGCGGCGGAACATGCCGCCATTGGCCCCGGAAACCAGGCAGGCTCGATCCATCAGCGCCTTGATCTCCGGCGTCACGTCGGCAACATACACGGGCGAGCCGAGCAGAATGCCGTCCGCCTGCTCCATCTTTTCTATGTACTCGTTGCCCATGTCGCCGGTCTGTCCGCAGCGATGATTCTTGCGCTTCGAACATTCGCGGCAGGCCAGGCAGCCATGAATCTTCTGGCCGCTCATCTCCACGAGTTCGGTTTCAATGCCCTCGTTTTCCAGTTCCTTCAAAACGTATTTCAGCAAGATAGCTGTATTGCCGCCGTTGCGCGCGCTGCCGTTGAAGGCAACAACTTTTATAGGTGTTCCGGTCATGAATTATTCCCCCAGGTTCGCTATCCAAATATGTGAGCAATATAGCTCATAGTGGATAAGCGATCTTTCAAACCACTAATTTTGCGCCTCGCCCGCGGGAATTGCCATGACGCCGCACACAAGGGAATGAAAGGCCAAAGCCGAGCCGGCCTGCCCGAGGCATCTGCTTCACCGCAGGGGGTGTTAGCATCAAAGATGACAGATGCATACTAAAAAACTGAAGATCATTCCCCTGGGTGGCGTGGGCGAGTTCGGTATGAACTGCCTTGCACTGCGTTGGGAAGACGACATTATCGTGATCGACGCGGGACTGATGTTCCCGGAGTCGGAGCTGCTTGGCGTCGATATCGTAGTTCCCGATATCACCTACCTCATCGAGAATAAAGAGCACGTGCGCGGCATTATCCTGACGCACGGCCACGAAGACCACATCGGCGGCCTGCCCTGGATTCTGAACGAGATCAAGGTTCCCGTCTACGCCACTGAGTTCACGCTGGCCTATGTCGAGGGCAAGCTCGAAGAGCACGAGTTGCTCGACGAAATCGAGCTGATCGAAATCACGCCCAAGGAAAAATTCACCATCGGTCCGTTCACCATCGAGCCGATCCACATAACGCACTCGCTAGTCGATTGCGTTTCGCTGGCCATTGAAACTCCCGTGGGCGTGGTCATCCACACCGGCGACTTCAAGATCGACCTGTCGCCTCTGGATGGCAAGTCCTTCGACCTGCACACCTTTGCCGAGTACGGCAAGCGCGGCGTGCTGGCGCTCTTGCAGGACTCGACCAACGTCGACCGCACCGGCTACACGCCCAGTGAACGCGCCGTCATTCCCCGCCTCGACGAGATTTTTTCGCGGACCAAAAAGAAGCTGTTCTTCAGTTGCTTCTCCTCCTCCATCTACCGCATCCGCATTGCGATGGAGCTGGCGCGCGCGCATGGCCGCAAGGTCGCAATCGTCGGCCGCTCCATGATGGAGAGTTCCGAGATTGCGCAGGACCTGGGCTACATCGACATCCCGCAGGGTCTCGTCATCCAGCCCGGCCAGATGCGCGACTATCCGCCCGAGCAGTTGATGGTGCTCATCAGCGGCACGCAGGGCGAGCCCATGAGCGCACTGAGCCGCGCCGCGGTCGACAATCACAAGCACGCCAAGATCGATCCAGGCGACACCGTTGTACTCAGTTCCAGAATTATTCCCGGCAACGAGAAGAGCATCTTCCGCGTCATCGACCATCTTTACCGGCGCGACGCCAACGTCATCTGCGACGACGGCGCCAGCGGCCTCATCCACGTCAGCGGTCACGGATGCCAGGACGAGTTGCGGCTGCTCATCAACCTGGTGCGGCCCAAGTTCTTCATCCCTGTGCACGGCGACTATCGCAATCTCCGCAAGCATGCGCAGATTGCCATGGAGACCGGCGCGGTGGAGCACGCCATGGTGATTGAAGACGGCGATGTGCTCGAGCTCGACAAGAACGACGCGCGCAAAAAGGACAAGGTGACCGCGGGACGGATCATGATCGACTCCGGCTCGTCGATCGATGTGGTTGAAGACCTTGTGATTCGCGACCGCCGCATTCTGTCTGAAGACGGCGTTGTGCTGGCCGTAGTGGCCATCAACAAACGCACTGGCAAGGTGGAGTTGCAGCCTGAGGTCGTAATGCGCGGCTTTGGCGGCGCCGATATTACCGACCAGGCGCGCGAGGTTGTGGTGAAGACACTGGACAGCCTCAGCGCCGAGCAGAAGGCGGACTACGGCATGGTAAAGGAAAAGGTGCGTGCGGAGTTGAAGCGCCTCATCCAGAAGACCACCGGCCGCCGCCCGATGATCATGCCCGTAATTCTGGAGCTGTAAGCGGCTCTACGCGACCCCTGCAAGCTGCGCTTCTACCCGCCGGGAAATGGAGACCGGGAGCTTGCGCGCCAAAGGCGGCAGGGTGCGCTTCACTATGAACACTTCGCCCAGGTCGATGCGCGCATTTCCTTCCAGATCGAGAAAGCCGGCCCGGCACTCCCTGCACAGCGCCTGCGCCTCCTCTGAAACGCGAGGCGCAATAAAAACCACCGTCGTATTGCCGTCAAGCGTATCGTGCCGCCCGCGCAACTCATCCAGGGCCACGCGGACGTGTTCGGGCCGGCCGCTGGCTTCTACCTTGCACACCAGTGTGTGATTGTGGCCGAGCACTTCCAGATGTGCCAGAATGTCAATCTTGAGATCGGGGCGCGGCGAGTCGATGTCGATGCCGCTGACCTTGATTTGAGAAATCTGGTGAAGCACTGCCTTCAGCGCATCGGCTGCGCGGCTCTTTGCCGTTTGCATGGAATCAACCATTCTCATCGAAACCTCCTCGATCGTCTTTGGTAAACCGGCCAGGGGCTGAGCGCGACCTTCTGATTTCGCCGCCAGTGCACGCGGCAGCTAAGCGGGCTGGCCCTGTGCTGCGGCTGCCGGCGCCCGCCTCACCCTGGCATTTCCGCGCCGGGTGAAAGATGCCAGCTTGAACGAGTTCTTGCCTGCCGGAATCATCGCCAGAGGAACCGGTGTTCGGCACGGCCTCTCGTGGAAGTTCTTTGACTCCAGCCACTCGCACAGGCGGGGATCGTGAATCTCCGGTTGGCCATCCCAGAAGTGAGGCGTCAGTCCGCACTCAATGCGCAGATGGTCCAACTGCAATTCGATGGCCGCCATGCGTTTGGAAAAATAACGCTTAGCATTGTTGACGCCAACATACAGACCCGAAACCCGGCACCCGTCGTATTGTGCTTTCACCAACATCGCTTATCCCTCCATGGACGCATCGAGCAATAGCTCGGTTCAGGGAGTCCAGTCCAGACACATCTCCTACCGCCGGAGGGAAACTGCTGGACACACTTCCAGCACGCAACTTAACCGGCTTGAACCCCTTGAAGTTAATACCAGGCAAAATGGGCAACCCAAGTTTCAATCGCTGTCATTTGGACGTAGCCGGTCGCGCATCCGTTTTCGTCTGCCGCTCACTTCACTGCCGAACGTTCTCTAGCGATGGATGCGCCGGGATGCGACACTCAGAGAGAGAGAAACCCCATCGCCCGCGCGGCCCAAGGACGCACCAAATCTACGATCGAAACAAAGGGGAATCAATAAGGGCCAGATTCTACCGACTGTGCACGATACCCGCAAACCTGGCCGTGTGCATCTCTTATCAGGTGCCTTCTGTGAAAATACTGACCCACTTTTCCTCAGATGTCAAGCCGCCTTTCGTTAAAATTCAACGTCGGCCCGCGAAGTAAATTCAACTTACGATAGGGAAGAATTTGCAATGCGGAAGCAGCTGCCAGCGTCCGTCTCGTATGCCCATGAATCTGCGATGAGTTGCCAAACGCAGCCCGTGAATCGGAGAATGCAGACGAGGTTCTTCTATGGATCGTAGAGAATTTATCGCGACCGCAGCGGCGGTCGTTCTTGCCGAGACGCTGCCCGCGGCTCGTGCCCAGGCTCCGGCCCCTTTGGCCCAGAAAACGGTCGCTTCGCTCAAGCCCATGGCAGTTGGACTCCTCATCAAGCCCTTCGCAACGCCCGAGGAGCGGTTCAAGCGCGTCCGCGATATGGGCTTTTCCAACTGCTTTCTATCGCTCGATGACTACCTTGGCCACTTCACGCCGAAGCTGGCCACGCAGTTTCGCGGCCTGCTCGATAAGTACGAACTGGTCGCCACCACCGTCGAAGTCGTCGGCCCCAAGCCGCTGGTTTGGGACTTTCTGCGCGGCCCCTCGACCATCGGCCTGGTGCCGCCTGCCACACGCGCGGCGCGCATCGATGCGCTGCGCCAGGTCTCGGACTTTGCCAGGCTGCTCGGCATCCCCCAGGTGCAGAGCCATTGCGGCTTCATCCCTGAAGACCCCGCCGACTCCAACTACCCAGGAGCCGTCGAGGCCATTCGCGCCGTCGCTCAGCACTGCCAGGGGAACGGCCAGAACTTCCTGATGGAGACAGGCCAGGAGACGCCGACCACCATGTCACGGATGCTGCACGATGTGGCACTGCCTAACCTCGGAGTCGGCCTCGACACCGCCAATCTGATTCTCTACGGCAAGGCGAACCCGGTCGACGCGGTCGACATTCTGGGGGCCCATATCCGCAGCGTGCACGCCAAGGACGGCCTCTGGCCCACCGACCCCAGCAAACTCGGCAAGGAAGTGCTCATCGGCAAAGGCCTGGTCGACTTCAAGAAAGTATTCACCAAGTTGCACAGCATCGGCTACACCGGCGCCATCACCATCGAGCGCGAAACCTCCGGTCCACAGCAGATTGAGGACGTGCGCAACGAGAAGATCTACCTCGAAGGCATCCTGCGCGAAGTGCTCGCCTGAGGGCAGTCGCGGAGCGAGAGAAAAACACAAGACTCGACAACACCAGACTCGACAACGAAAGGCACCGCATGCAGCGCAGGGAATTCATTCAAACCACAGCCGGACTCGCTTCCGGAATGCTCTTACTCAATTCGAAAGCCGCCTTCGGCTACCAGGCCAACTCCGCCGTGCGCATGGCGCTGCTCGGCTGCGGAA
>CAYQOQ010000250.1:0-5040 GCA_964419175.1 uncultured Occallatibacter sp.
CCCAAAAACTCCTCGAAACCTGTGCGCTGCTGGTAGGGTGACTGCCGTTTTTAGGATTACTTGAATCAGTCGTACTGTGATCTGGAGAGGAACCTATGACACCACAGTGGAGAAGAAGGCACCTAAGACGCGCGATGAAGCCGCTGGCGAGCTGTACAGGTTGGCCCAGGCTCAGACTCTAATCGACTATTCCTATGTCCGCGACAGTGCCCGCCGGAATCACAAGCGCATGACGTCCCAATTCTGTCTAGATGAAAAGGGCAAGATCATACCAACGCAGGATGCACGCAATAAAGTCAATCGTGAGAATCCTCAGCTCGTTAGGCTTGCCGATGCCAACTAAAGCCAATTCTCAGCTACCCCGCGGAGTGTACGAACGCCCCGCGGCTCCAAGATCTTCTGGATCCGCTTTACCGGAGCTGATGGCAAGCCGCGCCGCGAGAAGGCAGGCTCGAAGCGCAACGCTATCAAGTTGCCTGCCGTGAGGCACAACGAGAAGCTCGAAGGCAAGCTTCCGGAGAAGATCGTCGCCAAGAAGGTTGTGCTGTTCACCGACCTGATCGACGATGCTGTGCGTTATGCCAAGGCACAGAACGATGCCTACAGCGCCCATGACCTGGAGCTTAAGCTGGAGCACGTGCGGGCCGACTTCGGCAAAAGAACCGCTTCTACAATCACGAAGTCCGAGGTCATAGACTGGTTGTCAGCAGAAGCAACTAAGAGGAAGTGGAAGCCTGCCAGCCGCAATAGGTATCAGGCTGCCATCTCATTGGTCTTCCGAGTAGCGGTCGACAACCAAAAGCTCGCTTTGAACCCCGCCGCCGGAATCCAGCGGCTTCGTGAAGACAACGAGTGTGGCAGGTTCCTGAGCCCTGAGGAAGCCAAGTTGACTGCGGTCGTGGAGGGACGATTCCCTGAATACGTTCCGGTCATGCAGCTGGGCATTCACACAGGTACAAGAACCTCCGAACTTCTAAGGGCACGAGTCGGCGACTTCAACCCTGACACTGGCAAGTTCACTGTGCGGCAGAAGAAGGTAAAGAACTCTTCCCCCTTCAGGTATGTGCCCCTGTCTCCGATCGCGATCGCTGCCTATGAGAAGCTGGCCGCCGGCAAGCGGCCGGGCGATCCCCTCTGCTCACAGCTGAATGGAGACGCCCTTCAGGAGACACGCTACTGGTTCGACCCCTGTGCCGAAGCTGCGGGTCTGGTAGACTTGACTTGGAAATCAGCTACGAGGCACACGGCCGCAAGTCGTTGGGTGATGGGTGGAACGCCAATTGCTGTGGTTTCCAGGTTCTTAGGCCACGGATCAATTCAGATGACGATGCGTTACTCGCATCTTCAGCCAGACAATGATGATCGCGCTGTGGAAGCGATGATGTCGTTTTACAATAAGAAGAAGTAGAAGACGTAGATTCACAACATGCGGAGAGGTGGCAGAGTGGTTGAATGCACCCGCCTCGAAAGCGGACGAAGCTGAAAGGCTTCCGGGAGTTCGAATCTCCCCCTCTCCGCCATCTATATTTATAATCAATAACTTACGAGATACAAACCGGTGTTATCTTTGACTTTCCCGGCAAATTTGCAGGTTTTCTGATCGTGATGGAACTGGAGAGCGTTCTCCAGCGCGACCGATTTGCGCAGATTTGTCGGCACTTCTCTGTTGGCAATTTCGGCGGTTCCCTTTCGAAACGGAATGGGACCGGAGAAAATTGACTCTTCGGCAGTTGCATGATCTGGACTGAACGTTGCGGAATATATTTCGGAAAAGCTCAAGCAGCCCGTTAGCTGCTTGAGGAGTTGGCAGATTGAAGAATTGGCGTGCTCGTTATGCGGACTTTGCCGGCAGGCCGAGCAACTGCTTGCGCCAGTCCATCGGAATCGAGACGAGCAGGTCATCGAGCGAGAGAGGTAGCGTGTCGGGCCGGGTCATCAGGGTTTCGATTGACAGCGGGCTGAGTTGCACCAGCTTCATCTGCATACGGATAAAGCGGGGAGAAACATGGTGCATACCGGCAAGTCGCGCGATACTCGTAGCTTCGCCTACAGTGATTTGCTCGTACCAACAGCGCGCGCGGGCAATGGCTTTGAGGATTGCCTGGCGGCTGGCGTCGGTCGTGATGTTCGTGTCGCCGACGACGAGACGTAGAGCACGGCCCTGCTGAACGTGGCAAAACGGGCACTCGACCACAGCGAATGGTAGGAAGTCGATTACAGGCTGACCGCCACCAAGAATCTCATTGACCAGCGCGGGCACGCGCAGGCGGATCTCGACGTGAGTTGGCTGGATGACGATGCGCTCGATGACCATCTTCAGAAACTGCGTGCGGTTCGCGACGATGCGATCTCGCCAACTCTGCGTCGTCGCAGCAGATTGTGCGATGATGCGGTCGAAGAAACCTTCTGGTGCCACGGTTGTTTCGTCACGAAGCGAGGCGAGTAAATCGGCGGGCGTTTGCAGCCATTCAAGCATGCGATCAATCACAGCCTTTTCGAGATCATGCGCCGGGATGCGAGTTGGGCCATTGCTCTTTTCGATCTTCTTGATGACGGCCTGCGAGGTGTAGTAGCGATAACGGCGACCGTTCTTGTTGGCGTGGGTTGGCGTGTAGAGTGTACCTGCAGCATCGAAAAGAATGCCGGTGAAGAGACTCTCTTTCGTGGCACGCACCTTGCGGCGCTTACCTTGAATGTTAGCGTCGAGCAGTGATTGAACCTTGTCCCAGGTTTCGCGGTCGATGATAGCCGGATGCTCGCCGGGATAGGATTCCTTCTTGTGTTTGATCCTGCCGAGATAGTGCGTATTGCGGAGCATCATATACAGCGGACCTCGGAAGAAGTGCTCGCCACGCCGGCTGCGGATGTCGTTCTCGCGCAGCCAGTCCTGAAGGCTATGTACACTTCCTAGGCGCAGAAACTCATTGAAGATGGTGCGCACCGTGACGGCTTCCGGTTCGTTGACGATGAGTTTCCGGTCCTGGGCCGTGTATCCGAGCGGCACAGTGCCGCCCCATCCACATTCCCTTCTTCTTCGAGGCAGTAATCTTGTCACGTATGCGCTCGCCGGTGACCTCGCGTTCGAACTGCGCGAAGGATAGAAGGACATTCAGCGTGAGGCGACCCATCGAGGACGTGGTATTGAACTGCTGCGTGACCGAGACGAAGCTGACGTTGAACTTATCGAATTGCTCGACGAGTTTGGCGAAGTCTGCCAGTGAGCGAGTGAGCCGGTCAACCTTGTAAACAACCACGACCGAGACTTTGCCGGCGTGAATGTCGGCCATCAGTTGCTTCAACGCGGGCCGGTCCATGTTGCCGCCCGTGTAGCCGCCGTCGTCGTAATGGGTGGAAATGGCCCGCCAACCCTCGTGCTGTTGACTCTTGACGAAAGCCTCGCAGGCTTCGCGCTGAGCATCGAGCGAGTTGAAAGATTGCTCGAGACCTTCTTCCGAGGATTTACGGGTGTAAATGGCGCAACGAACTCGGTTGCTCATGCCGCCACGCTCCTTGCCCTGCGCTTCAGACCGAAGAAAGCCGGCCCGGACCACTGGGTGCCGGTGATGGCGCGCGCAATCTCGGAGAGGCTTCGGTAGATGGTGCCGTCATATTCGTAGCCGGTATCCAGGACCGTGACCTCGTGCAGTTTGCTTGCGTACTCGCGGACGTAGCGGGTGCCGGACTTGGGCCGGAAGCTGGTCTGAACAGACTTCGCATCACCGGCATGTCCTTCGGCCAACTCGCGCAGCTTGCGGACGGTGGAGTCCTTGAGCCCGCCGAAAGCCTTCTCCTGAATGCGGTAGGCCAGGATCGGGATCAGAGTTTCGCGGCGCAGAGCCGGACAGGGAACACGGTCGAAGAGATTGTGCCAAAGCTTCAGAAGCTCCTTCCGCTCCATTGTCGGCAGCTGTTCCAAAAGTCGGTCAACTTTCTGCTGTCTGGTGGGTTTTGGTTGGGTTATCTTGCACTGCTCCATGGACTTGCCTCCTTCGTGGCATGTCCATTCCCGCTCTGTTTAGGCGAAGAGTCAAGCGAAACTCTGCGCATCAAAACAACAAAGATTCAGCGGCCAGAAGGGACTAATTCGGAGCAGATTTACCGGCGAAACGTCGATTGGAGAAAGGCGAATCTTCAGTGAATAATTGAGGAAATTCTCCGCCGCCCAAACTGGCGAATATGGGCCCGAATTCTGGGGGAAACTTGCAGATTATCGCCTCAAATGGGTACCGCCAGTTCGAATCCTGCTCGCGTCCGTCATAGAGTCTTTAAAATCAATAATTTATTGCTAGGCTCGCATTTCCGGCCGATTTTCTGGATCTTTGCGCGTAAAGGATGCCGGAGAGAATTCTCTGCCTGCTTCAGTTTCCCGATAATTCCCCGCGATTCTCTGAACTCGAATCCGGCGGATCCCTTTCGATCGATGTTCTGCCCGTAGGCAAAGAGCTTCGAAGCTGCTCTCTGCGGCGAGATTTAGCCTCTGATAAGCCAAATATCTCAGAAGCCAGCGCTCGGCTAAATGCCGATACCGGCGGCCGTGTTGTGCGCGAACATCTGTGTGCCCCATTGCAGGCCAACCTGCGGGCCTTCAGGGAAACATCAGGTACTGAACCCCCGTCAGTCTCCCCCTTCACCTAACCCTCAGTAATCTAACAACCCAGCGGCAGAGACATGTGCGACACGTGTGCCACCTCTCTTGTTGTCGGCCAGTATGACTTGCTCCACGTTTCCACTGAGGCAGATCCTTCCCCGCGGATCCGTGATGATTGTTCAAGAAAACGGGCCTCCCTCCGGTGTGCCGGACTGCACCACCGTACTGCGGGAGCGGGCGATAGTGGATGCGGAGGTCATCGATGGGAACGCAGCAGATCGACGTAAACGCGGTGCCAGGCCTCTCCGTCATCCAAGCGCGGCTTGCCGCGATCAACCCGGGCGTGTTGCCTTCGGACGCCGGTTATGATTCAGACCGCATGTCATATGTCCTGGTTCTGTAAGCGTCTGACCAACGCACCTGTAAACAGCGTGCGATATGTGATGGACTCT
>CAYQOQ010000251.1:0-5036 GCA_964419175.1 uncultured Occallatibacter sp.
TGTTTAGCCCCTGAGGTATGCTTTTCACGATTTTCCGCCAGAAACAGGCCTTTTTTCGCAGCCTGCCTACTCCACCAGGCTCCTCAGCACCCGCACATTCCGCTCCTCATCCCCAGGCTCATCCACCGGCGTCTCCGCAATAAATGCCGCATTCTGAAACCGCACATCGTTCAGCAGCCGCCGAAAAGGCTCCACCCCCATCGTTCCCTGCCCAATATGCTCATGCCTGTCCAGCTTCGATCCCCGCGCCGCCTTCGCATCGTTGCAGTGCCACACCCGCACCGCTTCGAACCCGATCGTCGCCGCCACCTTCGCCATTGTCTCCTCGTACCCCTCCCCGCTCACCAGTTCATATCCAGCCACATGCGTATGGCACGTATCCAGACACACCGCCACCGGAGCCGTCGCCCTTAGCCGCGTCACCAGCTCCGCAACCTGCTCAAAGCTGCCCCCCAGCGAAAATTCCGCCCCCGCCGTGTTCTCAATCAAAATATGGAACCCCGTTCCCTGCCACGGCAGTCCGTCAATCGCCCGCGTAATCGAATCCGCCGCCAGCTTCAACCCCTCTTCCCGCGTCAGCCCCTTCCACGACCCCGGATGCAGCACCAGGTACTCGCCCCCCAGCACCAGCGCCCGTTCAATCTCGCCGCGAAACGCCACCACGCTCTTTTCGCGCACCTCATCCGACTGGCTGCACACGTTCACCAGGTAGCTCGTATGAATCACCAGCGGCCCCACATCCAGCTTCGTGCGTAGCTCCCGCATCCGCTCGGCCTGCTTCGGGTCCACCTTCGGCGCGCGCCACATCCGCGGGCTCGACGAAAAAATCTGAAGTGTATTCGCGCCAATCTCCCGCGCCCGCTCTACGGCGTTTGAAGCTCCGCCCGCCGTCCCAAGATGCACACCAATTCGCTTTGCCATCTGTCCAGTTTAGCGGGTGGTTGGTAAGTTTGAAGGGTACGGGCTTCAGCCCGTACATACATCCAACAAATAAAGTTGGGCTTTAGCCCCGGAGGGACTGCAATTTCAAAATGACCTGCCACCGTTGAATGGCTGCCATCCTCACCCCCGCCGTACAATCAAACCCAGTCATGTTCTGGAATCAGCAACCCGGCACGACCCCCGACGCCATCAAAATCTCCGCTGGTCCGCGCCTCCGAACCGCCATGATCCTGGCGATCCTCGCCGACCTGCTCCAGCTCGTCATCTTCCCTTTAGTTGTCGAAGGAGCCGCCTCTCCCGCCGACGACGCGCTCGACCTCGCCATGGCAGCCATCCTGTCTTATCTGCTCGGCTGGCACTGGGAGTTTCTGCCCTCATTCCTCGCCAAGCTCGTCCCCGGAGTCGACCTGTTCCCCTGCTGGACCATCGCCATCGCCAACGTCTATCGAACGCAAAAGCGAATCGCCGTCGGCGCGCAGGATTTTCACAACGACAACCAGTCCCACAGCACCCCTCGAAATTCCTGAACTTGCTGGACACCACCCCATGCTCCGCGTAGTAGCATTTTCTCCATGACGAACCTGAACCGCCGCGACCTCTGCGTAGCCCTCTCCTCCTTTGCCGCCATGGCTGCCGCCTTGCCCGCCAAAGCCCAATCGACTGCCGTGGCAACCGCGCCTGCTGAAAATGTACTCTCCAGGCAGCGCACGTTTCGCTTCGACGAATTGCAGGTAAAAAAAGGTCCGAACGGCGAAACGCGTCCCGTTCTGCAAGGCGTGCTGCCCACAGGCGAGGCTGTCGAAATGCACGAAACCACGCTTCTGCCCGGCCATATGCCGCACCCAGCGCACAAGCACCATCACTCCGAACTCATGCTTATTCGCGAGGGAACGCTCGACTTCGACAACGACGGCACTCCCGAGCGCGTCGGCCCCGGCGGAGTCGTCTTCGCCGCATCAAACGTGATGCATGGCCTGAAGAATGTCGGCGAGACCAGCGCCAACTACTTCGTCATCGCCATCGGCCACGAATAGCGCTCAGTCCATCGGCTCAAGATGCGCCGTAAAGTGCCGCAGGAACGGCGCCTCGTAAGTCAGCCGCATCCCCTTGATCTGCGCCCGCCGCTCCCACACCTTCAAGATAATCTCGACAACATAATCGATATGGCTCTGCGTGTACGTGCGGCGCGGAATCGCCAGCCGCACCAGTTCCATCTGTGCGGCTCCGGCAAACATCAGGCTGCCAATCTCCACCGACCGTATGCCACCTTCAAGATACAGCTCCGCGGCCAGCGCAACCCCCGGAAACTGCTCCACCGGAATGTGCGGAAGAAACGCCTTCGCATCGATATAGATTGCGTGTCCGCCCGGCGGCTGCACAATCGGCACGCCATGTTCGGCAATATGGTTGCCAAGGTAAGCTGTCGACGCAATCCGATAGCGCAAGTAGTCCTCTTCCAGCGACTCTTGCAAGCCGATTGCAACCGCCTCCAGATCCCGTCCCGACAGGCCTCCGTACGTCGGATAGCCCTCGGTCAGAATCAGCAAATTCTGCTCCTGCCGCGCAAGAATCTCGTCGTTCGTGCAGAGAAAGCCGCCAATGTTCGCCATGCCGTCTTTCTTCGCAGACATAGTGCACCCATCGCCCAGCGCAAACATCTCCTGCGCAATCTGCTTCGGCGTCTTGTCGGCATACCCCGGCTCGCGCAGCTTGATGAAATACGCGTTCTCGGCAAACCGGCAGGCATCGAAGTAGAGCGGAATTCCATGCTTGTGGCACACCGCCGAAACAGCCTTAGCATTCTCCATTGACACCGGCTGCCCGCCACCGGAGTTGTTCGTCACCGTCAGCATCACCAGCGGAATTCGCTCGCTCCCAACCTTGGCAATCAACTCCTCCAGCGCCGCTACATTCATGTTGCCCTTGAACGGCAGCACCGTCTCAGGATGCCGCGCCTCGGGAATCTGCAGATCAACGGCTTCCGCCCCCACAAACTCCACATTGGCCCTCGTCGTGTCGAAGTGCGTATTGTTCGGCACCACATCGCCCTTCTTGCACATCACGTTGAACAGAATCCGTTCCGCCGCCCGTCCCTGGTGCGTGGGAATCACATGCGTGTAGCCGAAGATGTCCTGAATCGAACTCTTGAAGTGAACGAAGCTCCTGCTGCCGGCGTAGCTCTCGTCGCCCTCCATCACCCCGGCCCACTGGTGCGTCGACATCGCGCCCGTGCCCGAATCCGTCAGTAGATCGATCAGCACATCGTCCGCCGCCAGCAGAAAAAGATTGTAGTGTGCTTCCCGCAGCAGGCTCTCCCGCTTCTCGCGGCTGGTCCAGCGAATCGGTTCAACACTCTTGATGCGAAACGGCTCGATAATCGTTTTGGAAGACATTCGTGCAGACCCCCTGCTCTTCGGTTACTTGCCACCCGAGCAAACGCATGCGGAAAATCCCTTGGCTGTGTGGTTGTCCAAAGCGCAAACGTACTCAGGCCAGAACGGCGTCAGTGCCATGGACATGTCACCCACAAAATAGTCGCGGATGTATGCCTTGCTCGCCGCCGTATTTGCGCCACCATCGATTCTGAATGCATCCACCAGCTTCTTCACCGTTGAGGACGAGAACTCCGCCTCATTGTAGGTCTTTGCATAATCGTATTCCGTAGTCCAGGCCGTTGCGACACCGGTTTGATTCGATGCTGCAACCACGTCGTAATTCTCCAGAATCGCCGAAGCAGGATTCACCCGCGCAACTGTGAATGCAGGGTTATTTCCATCCACGGGCGAAATCGAAGGGACCATCTTGATCGCCGCCAAATGTCCTGCCTTCGCTTCCCCGCCCTCTGGTTCAAGAAGCCGCACCTCATCCATGTGCGTGTGCGCAAAAACCCCAAGCCGCATCACATCGGCATAATCAACCATCAGGTCCGCCATCTTGTCCGACGCCAGAAACATCACCGGCGCCTGCCCTCCGCAAACGTTCCTAAACTTCGCGGCCGTCGAGTAGGGATCAATGCCAGGAGGAATATGCCCCATCACCCAAACCTTTTGTCCCGCCTCCCGCGCCTCTTTCAACTGCCGCTCCAGCCACGCCATCTCCGCGTCCCCCGCTGCCGAGTCCTGTTTGCCGCCGCAGGTGCTGAACTTCGGCGAAAGAAATACATCGTTCACCACAATCAGCCGCGTAGCGCGCATCGGCTCAGCCATCGTCACGCTATAGTAGCCGCCCTCCGCAAACTCTTTAGCAACCTCTTGCCGCTCCGAAGCAGGCAGGCCCTCCGCCAACACCCTTCCGGCCTGCGCAAGAAACTCGCTCCCTGCATCCAGTTGATAGTCGCCGCAACCGCTGTCGTTGTTGCCCAAAGATATATACACCGGCATGTCCGGAAACGAAGCACGCAGTTCGCCCACTACAAAGCTCAGCGTCTTGACGGCAAAGTCTTGATACTCGCCCGGCGTCGACTTTGGGAACAGAGTTGAATACCGGCACGTGAACCCATGAGCCATCAAGTCTCCGCTCACCGTCATGAACTTCGCGTCAGGCTGCCGCACCCGCATCGCCTGCAGGCTTGATCGCAGCAGTACGAAAGGTGTATCCACGCCGCGCGCGTTGCACCTCCGCTGCAGCGCCTCAAACGCCTGTTGCTGATTAGCCGAAGCCGGAGCCGCAAGAATCGACCGCCACTGCGCAACCGGAGCAGCGGCAAGCTCCCGCACCTTGCCCGGATCGTGAAAAGGATCGAAATGAATATCGCTGACGAAAAGCGCCGGAATCGTGCGCCCCTCCGCCTGAGCGCCAGAAACAGCGTGAGACTTCGCAACCGGTGCGGGCTTCTCCGTCTGCGCCGGCGCAGCAACAAGGCCAGCAAATCCAAAGCAAAGGCACGCAACCACTACGAGCATGACAGAAAGCAATCGAGAAGATACACAAAGGTCGGAGTTCATCGCCGTCCCTCAATACTAAGGGATGCAAGACGCCCCATCCCAAGCGACGATCGCTCGACTAGCTGTAAAATGATTCAGCGGTTAGCATTAAGAACGTGGCCCCGTAGCTCAGTTGGATAGAGCATCGGTTTCCTAAACCGCAGGTCGGCT
>CAYQOQ010000252.1:0-4956 GCA_964419175.1 uncultured Occallatibacter sp.
TATTTCCCGCTCCCTGCATATAGCAAGCTATGGACATTTATATGCGTCGGCCCTGCGGGGGGGGACTGTTTGGCACGGAAGATTTGCGCACCTTATGGTACACTTGTGTACACAAAAACGGAGGCGCCTATGGGGACTAGCCGGGTTGGAATTCGTGAGTTTCGCGACAAGCTTGCCAGCTATCTGCTGGAGTCGGACGCGCCGGTTGCTATTACGCGGCATGGGGACACGGTGGGCTATTACATTCCGGCGCGGCCAACGCGCAGCGACAGCGAGCGGGATGCCCTGCGGGAAGTTGCCGCGCGGATGCAAACGATGTTGGCCGCGGAAGGAATTTCGGAAGAGGAAGTGCTCGCGGACTATAAGACTTGGCGCAAGGGCGGGCGAGAGAGAAAAGCCGCGGTGCAGATCCCCGAGGAACAGCAGTTTGATCGGGATGTTTTCTTAGGTTGAGTGTGCTGCCCCAGGTCTTGAAAGCGAGACCCGGGGCAGCCGGCGCTCGACGACTAGGCCAATGGTTCCAAATCTTAGGCCGCCGCCGCGAAGGCTTCCTCTTCGATGTGTCTTTTATCGAGGGGGCCCACCAGAACCATTTTGGCCGCTGTCTTCAATATCTGGCGTAATCCTGTCGCAGCACCCTGTAGCGTGAGATAAATCGCGGTTAAAAGCATCAGTATCCACAGCACAGGGGATCCCCAAAGTAAATGCTTTACCGCGATCATCACAGCCCGCTCATGGTATCGCTTCAACTGAACCCTGACCTCTTCGTCATTGATCTTCTCCAACGACGGTTCCCAAACAGCGCTCCAAGTGGTCTTCGGACCTTTTTGGGAGACAGTGTTGATTACATTGGTCATGAGCATGCGGAAGACGGTCAACTGGTGTCCGTAGCGGATCAGCGCGTTCATTTGCTGCCGAAGCAAAACATATGCAGGGTCATTGAACGACACGTTTCCTTGAACTGCGAAATCGAACAACTCATCACGCACGCAGAACATCTTCTGACGGAAAGAATCAACGCGATATGTGGGCAACGCCCTAAATAAAACAAATAGGGACAGAGCCGTAACGACTACGAGCTGGAGAACATTTGCGATCTGTAATTCGGTCATTTAGAGGTCTCCGATAGGTGTCGTTCCTTCGGTTGTCAGCTGGCTTGAAGAGCGGTTGGGGTCGATGATGAGCTCAAGCTGAGTGATGCGGCCCGTCAATCTCTTACGTGTCTTTCTATGGCGTTTGTGCTCCAAGGCCAATAGCAGACTCGTTACGCCTGCTACAGTGACGCTAATCGTCACGGTAGCGTTCAAGTGAGCAGCCAGATCCACGATGATATTTGCAACCGACGTTCGTCCCGCAAATGCCTTAACAGTTTCCGCGGTCTCGTGGATCAAGTACAAAACAACACATGCCCATACGACCGTGCTGCCAAACTGCCTGATCAGCGCTACAATCTCGGTAAAAATGAAACGCCACGCCGGAAGCCTATCGCTGTCCTTCCCTTTAGACGTTTTCGCAGCACTCTTGGTCACATAAATGTACCGGCCCCGTAGGTTGCTAACAAAAGTAACACATCCTACTCAGTACCCATAGCCTCAATTCCGATTTACCAGAACCCAACTATGAACCTTATCGGCAGAGCGACGCCTTGTCCATTACACATCTAGGGCATTAACCCCCATTAAAGTAATGTTCGCAATCCCCCGGCCCTCTCGTCACCCCTTCGCAAACATCGCTTTGATTCCCCGTAACGCCTGCCGTGTGCGCTCTTCGTTTTCGATGAGCGAGAAACGCACGTGGCCGTCGCCGTAATCGCCGAAGCCTATGCCGGGGGAGACGGCGGTTTTGGCTTCCGTTAGCAGCAGCTTTGAGAACTCCAAAGAGCCGAGCTTGCGGTACTGCTCCGGAATCTGCGCCCAAACGAACATGGTGGCCTTGGGGCTTGCGACGGGCCAGCCTAGTTTGTTGAGGCCTTCGACGAGTACGTCGCGGCGCTTGCGGTAGATTTCGCAGATTTCGTGGACGCACTCCTGCGGGCCCTCAAGAGCGGCGATCGATGCCACCTGGATGGGCGTGAAGGTGCCGTAGTCAAAGTAGCTCTTGAGACGGGCGAGGGCCGAGACCAGGACCGGGTTGCCGACCATGAAGCCGACACGCCAGCCGGGCATGTTGTAGCTCTTCGACAGGGTGAAGAACTCGACAGCTACGTCTTTGGCGCCGGGGACCTGGAGAACGCTGGGAGGCTTGTAGCCGTCAAAGGCGATGTCGGCGTAGGCGAGGTCGTGGATGAGATGGAAGCCGTATTCGCGGGCCAGCTCGACGAGGCGGGCGAGGAAGGGCAGCTCGACGCACTCCGTGGTGGGGTTGGAGGGGAAGTTGACGATGAGGGCCTTGGGACGCGGGGTCATGCGCGGGATGAGGTCTTCAAGCTGGGCGAGAAATTGTTCCTGGTCGTGGACGGGGACGCTGACGACATGCGCTCCGGCGATGACGGGGCCGTAGATGTGGATGGGGTAGCTGGGGTTGGGCACGAGCACCGTGTCGCGCGAGTCGAGAATGGCAAGGCAGAGGTGGGCGATGCCCTCTTTGGAGCCGATGGTGACAATGGCTTCGGTGTCGGGGTCGAGATCGACGTCGTAGCGGGTTTTGTACCAGTTGCAGATGGCCTTGCGCAGGCGCGGGATTCCCTTGGAGACCGAGTAGCGATGCGTAGGCGGCTTGAGCGCCGCCTCAACCAGCTTGTCGACGATGTGTTTGGGCGTGGCTCCGTCGGGGTTGCCCATGCCGAAGTCGATGATGTCTTCTCCGCGACGGCGGGCGGCCATCTTCATGTCGCCGGTGATGTTGAAGACATAAGCAGGTAGGCGCTGAATGCGGCTGAACTCTTCCATGATGACTCCAGTGTAAAGGTGTTGAGGGTGCGGCGGCGAGGATGCAGAGGCACGGGGTCCCTGAAGCGGAAACAGTGATTTGAGATTTGGGGGGATGAGATGGAACGGGTCTAGGCGGCCGGAGCCGCTGCACGGGCCGCGATGAGACGCAGAGTGGTCAGGGCGCGTTGGCGGGTGGAGTGCATGGATCGATTATAGCGGGGTGGGGGGCGCTGGCGGTTCCTGCGAGGTGGTGGGTTGCATGCGAACCCACCCTGGCGACAAAAACAAAAACGTCGCGAGGGTGGGCGAGGAGAAGTGCATCGATTCCCATGTCCCAAAATCGGAACCCTTCGACTTCGCTCAGGGCAGGCTCTGGGCACCCGCTGTTTATCGTGGCATTCGCGGGGAAGTGTTCGGTTTTATACGGAATTGGCCGCCGGACGGTGGGAGAATGGGCACCGGATCAGTTTGCCGCACCGAGCGGGGCCGTAGGTGTCTCCATTGGGGAGACGCGGCCTAAACTTCCCGATTGTGCTCGCATAGCAGCGACTCCTCCTGACAACAGGTGGCCCATGAATGCGTTGCTTGTCTATCCGGAATTCCCTGAGACATTTTGGAGCTTCAAACATGCGCTGAAGTTTGTTGGCAAGCGGGCGGCACAGCCTCCGCTGGGGCTGATGACGGTGGCGGCGCTGTTGCCGGGCAGTTGGAAGAAGCGGCTGGTAGACACGAATGTGGAGCGGCTGCGGGACGGCGACCTGGCGTGGGCTGACGTGGTGCTGCTGAGCGGAATGCATATTCAGCGCGAGTCGCTTTTGGAGATTGTGGAGCGATGCCAGGCGCGCGGGCTGCGGACGGTGGTGGGCGGCCCGATTGCCAGCAGCTTGCCGGCGGCGGAGCTGAAGGCGGATCACGTGGTGATTGGCGAGACGGAGAGCCTGATTCGCCAGTTGGCGCTGGATCTGGAACAGGGCGTGGCGAAGGCCAGCTACCAGGCGGCGGAACGGCCGGAGATGTCGACGAGCCCGCTGCCGGACTTGAGCTTGATCAAGATGAATCGCTACTCGACGATGGCGGTGCAGTACTCGCGCGGGTGCCCGTTCAATTGCGAGTTCTGCGACATTATTGAGATCTATGGGAGGCGGCCGCGGACCAAGGCTGTGGCGCAGGTGCTGGCGGAGTTGGACCAGTTGCGCGCGGCGGGTTGGCGCGAGGCAGTGTTCATTGTGGACGACAACTTCATTGGCAACAAGGCGCGGGCCAAGGAGCTATGCGTGGCTCTGGCTGAGTGGAGAGGCCAGTACAAAATCAGCTTCGACTTCAATACGGAGGCTTCGCTGAATTTGGCCGACGATCCGGAGCTGATGCAGTTGATGAAAGACGCGGGATTCAACTCGGTGTTTCTGGGGATTGAGACGCCGGATGAGTCGGGATTGATTGCCGCCAATAAATTGCAGAACACGCGGCGCAGTTTGCTGGAGAGCGTGGCGACGATCCAGAGCTACGGAATGCAGGTGATGGGCGGATTCATTCTGGGGTTCGACACCGATCGCGAGGACATTTTCGACCGCATGGTGGAGTTTATTGAGAAGAGCGGGATTCCGATTGCGATGGTGGGGCTGCTGCAGGCGATGCCGGGGACGCAGTTGTTTCGGAGGCTGCGGCGCGAGGGCCGGATTTTGGACGCGGGCGGGGGCGACAACACGGGGGACAAGCTGAATTTTCTGCCCAACATGGACGCGGCGAAACTGGTGGAGGGCTACCGCTCGGTGTTGAAGAGAATTTATAGCTGCGAGGCCTACTACGAGCGGGTGAAGCTCTATCTGAGCAGGACACAGCCGAAGTCTGGGCCGAGGTCTGGAGAACGAAGTTCCAGGCAGCAGTGGCTTACCCGCGCCAATGCACGCGCGTTTGTGACTTCGATTGTGCGGCAAGGGGTGTTTGGGCGGCATCGGTGGAGCTATTGGAAATTTGTGCTCACGGTGGCTACACGGTATCGCCATTGCGTGGGCCCGGCGATGACACTGGCGGTGATGGGGTATCACTTCCAGGTGATGACGCAGAAGATGGTGAAGGCGATGGATGC
>CAYQOQ010000253.1:0-4854 GCA_964419175.1 uncultured Occallatibacter sp.
AGTCGTACTTGAGCAGGTGGGCCAGCGTTGCCGGGCTGGTCAAGTCGTTGACGGCAACGAATTCAATCTCATTATTGCCAAGCGCGGCGCGCAAAACGTTGCGGCCAATGCGGCCGAAGCCGTTGATACCAACCTTTACTGCCATGTTCGATTTCTCCTTAGTAGTCGGTGAGGCTATGGTTTGAGGTTAGGAAAATGTGCGTCTGGAGTATGCCAGAAGGCGAATCTACCAAACTCTTGATCGTACCATTACCGGCAAGGGCGCAGAGACGAAAAATAGCCACCGCTGCTGGTTTCCGAATCCCGATTCAGGATGCGGTTTCCCAATGCCCAACCGCTCATCGCTAGGATGCTTCTCTTGGTGCGGGAGTGTATGTGATGGAGTGCACAGCATTTGCAGGGCGCGGTGCTGGTGTGGTATTCCGGTATCACAACGAAGGTGTTCAAGCAGGCATGAGAAGACGTTCAAGACACGCTCCTAATACTTCGGAATCCACAGGCAAAATTGGCCAGGAACTCCCATCGAATCAACCAGCTCCGCTAGTTCCGTTCTACCCGGACGACCCGCCGGCGGCAGCGCCGGTGAGGCAACCGAGCGCCGCTCGACCTCAGGAAAGCCGGCCTGCGGCGGCTGCCAGACCCGCCGCGCCGCCGCGTGCGCCGCGACCGGAACGTCCAGCACGAAAGGAATGGAACGAGCCGGAAGGTTCGGGGCGCTTCGAGCTTGAGACCCAGCCAGAGATGCCGGTTGCGCATGCGCCGGAGGCCGAGGACGCCGAGCGTTCGCCGCTGGCTCCCAAGGGCTTTGTGGTGCTCGCGATCGGAATGCCGGGGTCGGGCAAGACGACCTGGTTTGGGCGGCGGGGCATTACGCCGCTGTCGAGCGATCTGCTGCGCAATATTCTTTTCGACGATGTGGAGGAGCAGCGCTACCAGGGGTTGGTGTTTTCGACCTTGCGGTCGCTGTTGCGGGCGCGGCTGATTGCGCGGATGCCGGCGAACTATGTGGACGCGACGAATTTGTCGACCCACGAGCGGCGGCAGTGGATCAAGATGGCCAAGAGCTTCGGGTACGAGGTGCAGGCGGTGTTTTTCGACGTGCCGCTGGACGTGTGCCTGGAGCGGAACCGGAAACGGGACCGGTCGGTGAGCGAAGAGATCATGCGCAAGATGGCGGAGAAGCTGAAACCGCCGGTGTTTGAAGAGGGGTTTGAGAAGATTACGGTGGTTCGGGTGAAAAGCGCCAACTGAAGGAAAATGAGCCCATGAGCACTTCCCCTGTGCCTGCACCGTACGTTGAGCCGTGGATGCGCGGAACCTACGCGGATGTTCCGGCGGTGGGGCGGGCGGTTCTTCATGCGCTGGATCTGGCGCTGGACGACATCACTAAATGGACTGAAGGGCTGAGCGACGCGGAGGTTCATGCGCGGCCGCTGGGGTTGCCTTCGGTGGCGGTTCATCTGCGGCACATTGCGGGGTCGGTGGACCGGCTGTTGTGCTATGCGGAGGGGAAGCAGCTGACGGCAGAGCAGTTGACGGCGCTCAAAAGCGAGCAGGGCGGGGACGAGACGTTGGCGGAGTTGCTGGCGGAGGTCGAGGTCTCGTTTAGCAATGCGGGCGACCGGGTGCGGGTGCTGGCTACGGCCAACTTCGATACGTTTCGCGGGGTGGGGCGGAAACAGTTGCCGACGTCGATTGGCGGGGCGCTGATTCATGTGGCGGACCATACGCAGCGGCATGTGGGGCAGGTGGTGACTACGGCGAAGGTGATTGGGGCGCTGCGGGGGTAGTCTCTGTCCAGCGGCTCTGGAAAGATGTGGGAGAGAAACATCCCTCAGGGGCTAAAGCCCATCTGATTTTGCTGTCTTTGCGGCACGGCTAAAGCCGTGCCCTTTCAAAACATTAACGACTATCTGTTTGGCTGACACCACTAGTTCGACTGCTTTTCGGTGACGAGGGCGTCGGGGTCGAGGTCCTGGATGTGGCCCATCTTTTCCTGCTTGGTTTTTAGGTAGGCGGCGAAGGTCTCTTGCGGTTCGACTTCTGCGGAGACGCGCTCGGTGACGGCGATGCCGGCCGACTCCATGGCGGCTACCTTTTCGGGATTGTTGGTCATCAGGCGGACGGCTTTTACGCCGAGGAGCTTGAGGACTTCGGCGGGGAGCTCGTAGGCGCGGCAGTCGGCGGCATAGCCTAGCTCGACGTTGGCTTCGACGGTGTCGAGGCCATGGTCCTGGAGTTCGTAGGCCTGGAGCTTGGCCATGAGGCCGATGCCGCGGCCCTCCTGCTGCTCATAGAGCAGGATGCCTGCGCCGGCTTCGCTGATCTGTCCGAGGGCCATCTCAAGCTGGAGGCGGCAGTCGCAGCGCAGGGAGCCGAAGACGTCGCCGGTGAGGCATTGGGAGTGGATGCGGACCAGCGGGGGGGCGGAGTGAATATCGCCCATGACCAGCGCTACGAGACCTTCGGGTTCAACTTTGCCGCCTGAGGGTGCCTCTTCGCAGGCGGGTGGCTCAACCGGCTGCCCTTCGAAGCCCAGGATGCGGAAGGCTCCCCAACGGGTAGGGAAATCCGCTTCGGCGATCTTCTTTACGCTCTCAAATGCCATAGGTTCATTTTACTTTGCGGGCGGTGGGAGTGCCGCGTTGTCTGTCACAGGATGGTACGTGCTGCGTATTGAATCAGAAGATCGTTGCATGAGTTGAGATCCCGAACCGCAGGTTCTTCGACTACGGTTGGCGCAGAAAACGCGCCAATCTACGCTCAGGATGACAGTCAACATTTGATGAGAGCTTGAGATTCTGGACACCAGAGGCCGGTGAAATAACTCCTTGTCAATTGGATGTTTAGGACGGCGGCGCGGTACATTGATAGGGTGACGGATACGCTCATTATCATCACGCTGCTGGTGAAGCTTGGGGTGGCCGCGGCTGTCGCCAGTGCGCTGGCGCGCTCGCGCGTCTTCCAGAAGCTGCTGTTTGCCGAGCACCGCAACCAGGGGCAGACGGCGGCGCTGGTGGCTTTTTTTCTGGTGCCGCTGACGCTGGGTGTGTGGGTGCGGACCAAGGTGCCCAATTTTCTGGCTGCCGATGTTTCGTTTGAGACCGTCATTCTGTTGGGCCTTCTGGTCGGGCCGGGATGGGCGATGCTGGGCGGGGCCGTTCTGTCGGTTCCGGCCGTGCTGCATCATGAGTACCTGGCGCTGCCGTTCAATGCCGCGCTGGGGCTGGCTGCGGGGCTGCTCGGCCGCTTTGTGGAGATGGACGAGATCTGGTCGTTTACGCCGTTCATCGACTTGAGCTTGTGGCGCTGGGTGCGGCGCAACCTGCGCAAGCCGCGCATTGACCGGCAGATTCTGATGCTGTTTTTGATTGTGGCGTTGGAGATTTGCCGCGAATGGCTGGCGCGCGTTTATCCGCACCGGCTGTTTGCGCTGAACACAAACATCGCCGGATTGCAGGTGCTGGTGTGGCTGTGCGCACCCATGGTGGTGGGGATCGCGCTGAAGGTGTGGAACGCGCTGCGCATCGAGCTGAAGCTGGAAGAACAAAAGCGGCTGCTGCTGGAGGCGCGGCTGGACGCGCTGCAGCGGCAGATCAATCCGCACTTTCTGTTTAATACGCTGAATTCCATTGCATCTCTGGTGCGCAGCAAGCCGGAACTGGCGCGAGAGATGACGGTGAAGCTGGCGAACATTTTGCGAGCGCTTCTGAAGGATCACGACACGTATGTTCCGCTGCGCGACGAACTGCGCTTTACCGACGACTATCTGGACATCGAGGTGGTGCGGTTTGGCGCCGACAAGCTGAAGGTGGAAAAGGAGATCGATCCACGGACACTGGAGGTGATGGTGCCGAGCATTCTGCTGCAGCCGCTGATTGAGAACAGCATCAAGCACGGGCTGGAACCCAGGATCAATGGCGGCACGGTTACGTTGCGGAGCCGGCTGGAGGGGGACCGCGTGCTGATTGAGGTGGCGGACGACGGCGTGGGCATGGGCAACCGGCCGGCTTCGGCGCTTCGGCGCGGCGGGGCGGGGATTGGCATGAAGAACGTGCAGGAGCGGCTGGAGGTTCTCTACGGTGCGCAGGCGCGGTTCGACGTGGTGAGCAGTCCGGGGCGGGGGACGCTGGTTTCGATCGAGATTCCGGCGGTGGTTACGGATGCCTTCTAATTTGTATCGACATATAGGGCAGGCAGAGCGTTCGAAAATAACGGCCCAAAAGAGCTGAAGACGCTCACTGGCGAACAACACCAGCAGATCTTTCGACTCCCCCAAGCTGAAAAGCGCTTGAGGCCCGTTCGCTCAGGATGACAGGCCTCTTATTTATCAAGTATTTACGCAATACCTATATGTCGATACAGCCTAGGGCCCGATGAACGGACTGCCTCCGGAGACAGAGTTGTTCCGGAGGCGATCAATTGGTGGAGGACTGGTTTTGAGCCAGGATGGCCCGGTATTGGGCGCGGGCGGCTTGCCATAGTTTGAATTCGTCCGCAACCGAAAGTCCGGGTTTGCGAAACGCCCGGCGCGGGTGGGTTAGATAGCGAATCCAGGCGGTGTGCTCGTCGGCTGTGTACTCGGCCTCGGGTGGGGCTGAGACGACGGTCGTGGATTGGTCCTGGTTGGCGGAGGCGGCTGTTGGGGCAGCGATTGTTTCCTGCGGGACTTGTTTTTTCGGCATGCCGCCGCTGAACAGCCACGTACTTTCAAACGGGGCCAAGGCCGGAATAAAGATGCGGATCAAACCGAAGAAGGGCACATAGTGTCTTCCAACGGCAAGGCCTACCAGGAGAGCCAGAAAAGCCGAGTGAGTGAGAATCGTCGAAAAGACGGGCATGGAAAAGCCCGCT
>CAYQOQ010000254.1:0-4801 GCA_964419175.1 uncultured Occallatibacter sp.
CCCACACATCCTCCCAGGTCGCCACCAGCTTGGCCCCCTGTTTTATCAACGTGTTCGGCGTCCACGATCCCTTGTTCGTCACGTTCCCGGGCACCGCGAACAGGTCCCGATTCTGGTCCGCCGCGCACCGCGCCGTCACCCGCGTTCCCGAGTTCTCGCTCGCCTCCACTACCAGCACCGCCACGCTCAGCCCGCTCAAAATCCGGTTCCGCCGGGGAAAGTTCTGCGGCGCCGGAAACGTCCCCATCGGCAGCTCGCTCACAATCGCCCCACCCCCGGCCAGAATCTCCTCGGCCAGCTTCTTGTTCTCCTTCGGATACACCACGTCGATCCCCGTGCCCCACACCGCCACTGTCGGCGTTCGCGCCGTCAGTGCTCCCCGGTGCGCGCACGAGTCGATCCCCCGTGCCATCCCGCTCACAATCAGCAGCCGCCGCGCCGCCAGGTCCCGCGAAAGCATCTCCGCGATCCCCGACCCGTAAGGCGTCGGATGCCGCGTCCCCACCACCGCAATCGACGGCCGGCTCAGCAGCGCCAGGTCACCCCGCACCCAAAGCACCGGCGGCGGGTCGTAGATCTCTTTCAACCGCTCCGGATATTCCTTGCAGCCGAAGCTCACAATCGTCGCGCCCTGTGCCGTCACCTGCGCCCATTCGGCCTCGGCCGCCGCCCGCGCCTTGCCGTCAAACACAAACTGCGCCGCCGCGGCCGGAAACCGCAGCCCTTCCAGAGCCGTCAGAGGCAAACGAAAGATCTCGCTCGGCGCTTCCAGCCCCCGCATCGCATCCAGAATCCGTTTTGGACCCAGCCCCGGCGAAAGCGCCAGCGCAAGCCAGGCAAGCCGATCCTCTCCGCACACCGGTACATTGCTCGCCGGCGACGGCGTAACTGCCGTTTTTTCAGTCAAAGTTGTCATAGGGTACGCAATTGTGTCTCAAAATTGCACACTCCTGCTTCCTCACAAGAAACCAAATGCGCAATCAAAGGTAATTGCGCTCACATTACCTTCGTCTGCACCACCTGTCAAGTTCAACCTAGTACCGCCGCCGGTACCCCACCCGAATCCTTAACAAAACATTGGTACTCTAATGAGGGTGAATACTGTGCAAGGCCCGCGTCTGCGTATTGCCGCTATCAACTTCCTCAATCCCGCGCCCCTCATGTGGGACTTCGAACATCCGCCCCTCGACGCCTCACTCGCCCTCCGCTACCAGATCGCCCGCATGAGCCCCTTCGAGTGCGCCGCCCAGTTGGCCGCTGGAACCGCCGACCTCGGCCTCATCCCCATCGCCGCACTCGCCACCACACCCGGCCTGCGCATCCTGCCCGGCTCCACCATCGCCTCCAAGGGCCGAGTCCGCTCTCTGCTTCTGGTCCGCCGCGCCAGCCAGCCTATAGCCGGCCTCCGCTCCGTAGCCGCAGACACGGCAAGCCGCACCACCGTCACCTACGCCCGCATCCTCTTTCACAAGTGGGGCAACCCCGCTGTTCCCTTCCTGCCCATGGCCGCCGACCTCGACTCCATGCTCGAAAAGGCCGACGCCGCCATCGTCATCGGCGACCCCGCCCTATACGCCCTTGAAGAGCGCTCCAACCGCTTCGAGCGCACCGGCGAAGAACTCGTCTACCACGACCTCGCCCACGAGTGGCGCTCTCTTACCGGCCTCCCTTTCGTCTCCGCCGTTTGGGCCGCCGCGCCCCTGAACAAAGCCCTGCCCAGCCCTTTGGATAAGGAAGTCCTTGAAGACCTCAACCAGTCCCGCATCCACGGACTCCAGAACATCGACGCGCTGGCCGCCGAATGGTCCAGAAAGATCCCCATCTCCGAAGCCACCATCCGCGCCTACCTCACCACCAACATCCACTACGATCTCGACGAAGAGTGCATTGAAGGCATGCGCGGCTTCTTCCGCATGGCCGAGGAAACCGGCACTCTCCCCGCCTACACCTTCTCGATCTAAGAATCTGTCCAAAAAACTGGACTGCGCTGAAGAGTACGGGCTTCAGCCCGTACATAACCCCAGAAAAACGAGTTAGGCTTTAGCCCCCGAGGGAAGGTTTCAGGCAATTCAATACCAACTTGGAACGGTTTGAAAGTGTCTATGTTTGCGGCGGTCTAAGCAAAACGTACTATTCTTAAAACTCAGCCCCGTTCCTTCTCAAGCACCCTTTCCCGTGCCCCGCGAATCAAACCCCATAGGAGAAAGTCCCTTTATGTCTCACAAAATTGCATTCATTACCGGCGGCAATCGTGGCCTCGGCTTCCAGACCGCCCTTGAACTTGGCCTCACCGGCATCAAAGTCGTCATCGGATCCCGCGATCTCACCCAGGGCGAGCAAGCCCTTGCCAAACTCCGCGCTGCCGGTGCCGACGCCGACGTCCTGCTCTTCGACATCAACCGCACCGCCAGCCATCAGGCTGCCTACGGTTACTTCAACTCCAGGTACGGCCGCCTCGACATCCTGGTCAACAACGCCGGCATTGCCGGTGGCGCCTTTCCCGGAACAGGCCCTGAGCACCGCGCCGCCGACGTCCCGCCCGACCTGCTCCACCAGGTCTTCGAAACCAACTTCTTCTCCCAGGTAGCTCTCACCAAGGTCCTGCTCCCCCTCATCCGCAAGAGCCCCGCTGGCCGCATCGTCAACCTCTCCAGCATTCTCGGCTCGCTCACCCTCCACTCCGACTCCAAATCCCCCATCTACAACGCCAAGACCTTCGCCTACGACGCCTCCAAAACCGCCCTCAACGCCTTCACCGTCCACCTCGCCTACGAACTCCGCGACACCAAGATCAAAGTCAACTCCGCCCACCCCGGCTGGGTAAAAACCGACTTGGGCGGTCCCCAAGCCCCCATGGAGTTAGCCGAAGGAGCCAAAACCAGCGCCGCCCTCGCCACCCTCCCCGACGACGGCCCCACCGGCGGCTTCTTCCACCTCGGCCAACCCATCCCCTGGTAGCCAACCAGCATGTGCGTCGAATAATCCCCTTATTCGACGCACATGCTGCGTAGAATACTTGCCTCCGCCTCTATTCATCCCCTAGCCTGCATCGACATATAGCGCACAATATTGACCTTGCCCCCGCAAAACGTATCCCTTAGCAAGCTGCTCTAATAGCGAAAGGGAAACGAAGATGAGGCAGGGGACGCGTGGTCGTTACACGCCGGGTGCCCCAGGTGCCTCGCTTTTGGGCACCTGGGATACCACAGACCAGCTTCGAAGCCTGCCGATTCCCCCGCCGTCCCGCCGCTACAAATCCCAAATCCACTTATTGCCCCGCGGAAACACCGGTGACCGTCGGAGCAGAACTATCAATGCTCGCATCGAGCACCTGAAACTGGGCCGTGCCGCCCACCAGGTTCACCCCGTGCCCCCACCCGCCCGAGCCGCCAAACGTCACACCCACACCCCCGAGGTTCTTCAGTGTGCCCGTGAACTGCGTCTGGTCCACTTTGCCATATACGCTCGACCATGACGTGTACGTCAGCGGGCAGCTTAAGGTGATGGCCTCGTTGTCCTGGGTCCCCAGCGTATACCCGCCCTCGCCGCACCACCAGCGGTAGTACTGGTTCGTGAAGTCGTCGTTCTGATGCTCAAGGAATAAGTGGAAACTCGGAGGACCCGACTCCCCCGTCTCCACGTTCGCGTTGTACAAAGGCTCCTTCGAGACCATGCGAAAAGTAATCGTCAGCGTCTTTCCCGTCAGGTCCTCCGTCGCGTTGAAAGGAACCACAACATAGTGCACCGACCCCGGAGCGGCGGGCATGTCGAATTGCCATCCCGGCTGCGATGCCGCCGGATGCGACGGCATCCCTGACCCATAAAGGATGTTCCACTGCGCCGCGTCCATTCCGACAGTGTTGGGGGTAATCGGAGGAGCATTGACAGCGCCGCAGCCCGCCATGCCCATCAACATGACTCCACCCAACAAGAGAATTCCTGCCCCTTCAATCCCTCGAACCGTCGATCTCATAGCTACCCTCGCTAATGAGCCCTTCGGTTCTAGAAGAAAAAAGCTGAGTCAGAGAGGGAAATCGCGAGAATATTAGTTTCTTTATGGGAACCGATCATCCACCAACAGGAGCCCCTGGAATTCCCCAACGTCGTGCCGATAATTACCACCCAAAAGCGCACAATCGATACATGGGATCTTCTATCCAAATGTGTACAGGCCACGCCAAGGCAAACCGCATGAACTCAACCGGGAAGCTTCTCGAGCGGGCCGACCCCCACCCCCCTCCCCGTCAATTGCACAAATTATGGTGCACCACAAAAATAACTCATTCATAATCAATGCAATACAAGAGCAGTCCAGTGTATAAGTAGTAAACATGACGTCATTTTTCGCGCATTTTCAACGGTTTTCTTGCCCTAAATTGCCCTCCGAAGCACCTTTAGGGGCCGCAATCAGTCATTTTTGAACTCGAGCCTCCCGAACCCGATAAAGCTTGCCGCCCTCGCTATCTTCTTCGCCAAACATTCGCCATTGCCGTATAATCTATCCATGGACTTTCAACTGGTCACCAACTACACACCCAAGGGCGACCAGCCCCGCGCCATCGATGAGCTCATGAACGGCCTCGCCGCCGGAGAACAGCATCAGGTCCTGCTCGGCGTCACCGGCTCCGGCAAGACCTTCACCATGGCCAAGGTCATCGAGCAGTCCAACCGTCCCGCCCTCATCCTCGCCCACAACAAGACCCTCGCCGCCCAGCTCTATCACGAGTTCAAGCAGTTCTTCCCCTCCAACGCCGTCGAGTACTTCGTCTCCTACTACGACTACTACCAGCCCGAAGCCTAC
>CAYQOQ010000255.1:0-4787 GCA_964419175.1 uncultured Occallatibacter sp.
AGGGAGTCGCAAGCCAGCGCGCCGGATCAGACGAAATTGGGTTGAAAAGCACGCTCTCGCGGCTTGCCGCATTTGGTTTCATAATTGCAGTTCCACCAGTCCTGACGCAGAACTCTCCAGGTAAGGAACCATTTGCGTTACTTCACGAAGGATTACGGTTCTACGAGCGCATCGAGGAGACCACGGCGTAATCGGCTGGATTCATTTTGCGCACAACGCAAGCCCCGCCTATACTGGGCACACAACGGCGGACAGTGGAGATTGCATGGACTACTCGAAGATCATCACCATCGAGCCCGGCAAGCGTAGCGGGAAGGCCTGTATTCGCGGCTTGCGCATCACCGTCTACGACGTTTTGGATTACATGGCCGCCGGGATGAGCCAGGCGGAGATTCTGGCCGACTTTCCCGATCTCACCGAGACCGACATCCGCGCCTGCCTGGCCTTCGCGGCAGACACCGAACGCAGGTTCGAGATCGTATCGTTGTGAAACTCCTGCTCGACGAGAATCTATCGCCCCGTCTTGCGCCGGCCCTCTCCGACCTCTATCCCGGTTCAGTCCATCTCCGGGATTGCGGATTGCGCGGAGTGACGGACCTCGAGGTCTGGGAGTACGCCCTGGCCAACGGGTTCGCCATCGTCTCCAAAGACTCCGATTTCGCGCAAAGAAGTTTTCTATTAGGCAGCCCGCCCAAAGTTATCTGGCTGCGCATCGGTAACTGCACCACCACGCGCGTCGATTTTGTTCTGCGCAACGCAGCTCCACGCATTCACGCCTTTCTTGCCAGCGGCGAAGAGAGCTGCTTGGTGTTGACGCATCCCCGTCTGGCGCCAGGACCATGAAGCTGCCCGCTTAGCGTTTCCCGTGTTACGATAAACGTTAAGCATGATCCAGTCCTTCGCCGACGAAGAAACGCAAGCGGTCTATTTGACCGGAACGAGCCGGCGATGGGCGAACATCGCGCGCGTTGCGGCACGGCGATTGCAGGCGATTGACTTCGCATCGGCGATTGAGGATTTGAAGAATCCTCCCGGCAACCGGCTGGAGAAGCTGAAAAGCGACCGGGAGGGCTGGTGGAGCATTCGCATCAATGACCAGTACCGGGTGTGCTTTCGCTGGGATGGCAAAGATGCCTGGGATGTGGAGATTGTTGACTATTACTAAGGAGAAGCGGCCATGAGCATTCCGCGGAAACACGAGCAGAGGGGCGTGCCGATCCATCCTGGCGAGTTCTTGCGTGAGGATTTTCTTGTGCCGCTGGGACTTTCGGCTAATGCTTTGGCCCTTGCCTTGCGTGTACCGGTGACGCGGATCTCGGAGATTGTGCGGAAACGCCGGGGGATTACGGCCGATACGGCACTGCGCCTGGCGCGGTACTTCGGCACCACACCGGATTTCTGGATGAAGATGCAGATGTCCTACGACCTGGCGTTGGCCAGCCGGGAAGTGACGGCCCAAATTGAGGTAGAGATATTTCCGGCGCCGCGAACTGAGACCGGAGAGCTTAAGGCCAGGCAGATCGCGTAATCGGCCTCGCCGGCTGCAAGGTGAAGCGGACGGAAAGAAAGCAAAGCGCGTAAACAGGAAACGAGTTCATACAGACCATGCCCACGACCCAGAACAAAGACTATTACGGCACGCTCGGCGTCAAGAAGACGGCCACGCCGGAGGAGATTCGCAAGGCCTTTCGCAAGATGGCGCGGCGCTATCACCCGGACGTGAACCCCGGCGACAAGCGCGCCGAGGAGAAGTTCAAGGAAATCTCCGAGGCCAACGACGTCCTCAGCGACGAGAAGAAGCGCAAAGTGTACGACCAGTTGGGCTTCTACTCCGACCAGATCGACCCGGCGCAGGCTGAGGCCTATGCGCGGCAGCAGGGTGCTGGCGGGGGAACGCCGGTGGACTTCGGAGGCTTCGATTTCTCCGGGTTCCAGACCGGGCCGGAACACCATGGGGGCCAGCAGGCGGGCGCGGGCTCTTCGTCCTGGGGCAGCTTCAAGGACATTTTTTCCGGCATCTTCTCCGGGGCGCAGCAGCCGCAGCATCCGCGCGGCCCGCAGCCGGGCACCGACCTCGAATACCAGGCCACGGTGGACTTCTGGACGGCCATCCGCGGCGGCCAGGCGCGTCTCCAGGTGCATCGCCAGGAGACCTGCCCCACCTGCCACGGCCAGGCGCAGATGGGCGGGCCCATGCCATGTACGGAGTGCAGCGGCACGGGCCAGGTGACGCAGATGGGCGGGCGGATGAAGTTCAACATTCCCTGTCCCATGTGCAACGGAACGGGACGCACCGCGAACGCGTGCGCCACCTGCCACGGCGAGGGAGTGGTCAACCGCACTGAGGCGGTCGAGTTTCGCATCAAGCCCGGCACCCGCGACGGGCAGCGTATCCGCTTGCAGGGCAAGGGCAACTCCGGGCTGAATGGCGGCCCGGCCGGCGACCTGTTCCTCATCGTCCGAACCGGCACGCACCCGGTGTTCACGCGCGTGGGCGACGACATTCATGTAACCGTCCCGGTGACTGTGCCGGAGGCCTCGCTGGGCGCCAAGGTGGACGTGCCCACCATCGACGGCCGGGCGCAGTTGAAGATTCCTCCCGGCACGCAGAGCGGCCAGAAGCTGCGCATGCGGGAGCGGGGCGTGGAAAAGGCGCAGCGTCCCGGCCAGCGCGGCGACCAGATCGTGACTGTCGAAGTGATCGTGCCGCACCTGAACGACGAGCGCAGCCGCGAGATCATGCGCGAGCTGGCCAAGCTGAACAACCAGGATCCGCGCGTGGCGCTGTTTGACAAGGTGTAGCTTTCCGGGCGGAGTCAGAGGCACTTGGCGTGCCAGTTAAGGTAAGCTGAATCGGAAAACCCATGACGGCAAGACGTAAATCAAAAGGCGCGTACATGATCTCGGCGGTCGCCGAGATGTACGAGATTCATCCCCAGACCCTGCGCCTCTATGAGCGCGAGGGGTTGCTGAAGCCGTCCCGCACCGAGGGCAACACGCGGCTCTATACGGACGAAGACCTGGAGCGGCTGGAGTTCATCCTCAATCTGGCGCGCGACCTGGGCGTCAACATCGCCGGCATCGCCATCATCCTCCAGATGCGCGAACGCATGGAAGAGATGAACCGGCAGATGCAGAGCTTTGTCGAGTACGTGCGGACGGAGATGCTGGCCCGCTTCCAGCAGAATGCGCCCAGCTCCGCCGGGGCCATTGTGCCCATGCGCAAGCCTGCGGTGGTGCCCAGGCCGGCGGCGCGCAAACCGTAGGCGGCCTGGCCCGGCTCGGGATTTCGCGCCCGGCACAAAACCTCCCAATTTGAGAAATCCTCAACCCGCTGCTGTCTCCTTGCAGGTATCCTTATACCTGCATGTCGTACGCTCTTCTTGCATTGGCCGTCTTCGGCCTGATTACGTCTACGGTCTTTGCGGGCCTGGTCTTGGCGGCGGTGCCGGGCTACCTCGGCGAACGGCGGCGGGCGCTGGCCGCTCTGAAAGCCCGCCCGGGGTTTACGCCTCCCTTGACCTTGTTGAAGCCGGTGCACGGCGATGAGCCCGGCCTTGACGCTCACCTGGCTACATTTTTCGAGCAGGATTACCCGCGGTTCGAGATCCTGTTCTGTGCGCGCTCGGCCGGCGACGCGGGCCTGGCAACGGCGCGGCGCGTGGCGGCGCGCTATCCGCATGTCCCGGTGAAATTCCTCTCCACCGGCGGTCAGCCCGACTACATCAACGCCAAAGTTGCCTCGATGGAAGCCATGGAGGCCGTGGCGGCTTACGAAATTCTGGTCATCAGCGACAGCGACGTGCGCGTGACGCCCGATTATCTGCGCGCCGTCGCGCTCCCTTTTGCTGACCAGCGAGTCGGCGCCATGTGCTGCCCCTATCGCGGCGTGGCGGCCGAGGGTGGCTTGTGGGCGCGGCTTGAGGCCGTGGGCATGTCTGTCGAAATGACGGCCGGAGTGCTGGTGGTGCGCGCCATGGAAGGGATGCAGTTCGTGCTCGGACCGACCATGGCCTTTCGCCGCCAGACGATCCGGCAAATGGGCGGCTTCCGCGTCACGGCTGATTATTGCGCCGACGACTTCATCCTGGGCAACGAGACCTTCAAGCTGGGCCAGACTGTGGTGCTGAGCCATCACGCCATCGACCACATGGTCATCAATGCAAGTTTCGTTTCCTCGCTGATGCACCAGGTTCGCTGGATGAAGTCCACGCGTTTTTCTCGGCCCCGGGGACACTTCGGCACCGCGTTGACCTTCAGTTTGCCCTTTGGCTTGCTGGCCTGGGCGGCTGCGGCGGCGCTGGGCCACGCAGGCTGGGGCCTTGCGCTCTTTGGCTGGAGTGTGGTCACGCGCCTTGCGCTCTCCGTCGTAGTCGGCCGTCTTGCGGTCGGCGACCGAAGCTGGTTCGGCCTGCTGGCGCTTTACCCGGTGCGCGACCTGATGGGCTTCTGCTTCTGGGCGGCCAGCTACCTGGGCAGCCGGATCCTGTGGCGGGGGAGATTGTTTCAACTCTTGCCGGGTGGCAAGATGCGGGCGGCGGAGTAGGAGAATAGCTCAGGTAATTGAGTGCGGCAAAACCAGCCGCAGGGCCTTCGACTCCGCTTGGGATGACAACAGCAATAGAAAAGGCGCGGCCTTGGCCGCGCCTTTTCTATTGCTACTACCGCAACCTACTGCAACGGGCGGTCGGTCCACAGCGCCTTGTCGGCGATGGACTGGACGGGATAGAGGCGGCCGGCCAGCAGTTGTTCGACCTTGGACTGGTTGGTGTCCTGGGCAAAGAGCC
>CAYQOQ010000256.1:0-4770 GCA_964419175.1 uncultured Occallatibacter sp.
TATGCGGTTCCGACCCGCGAATATCAGACTGATCAATCGTCGCTCAAACCTGCCCCGACTGTTGCTGGCTCTGTGCTCGACAAAAGGAAAAAGCAACGGCAACAGCAAAAACAACCCCATGGATTCGCAGGAGTTGACAGGGTCACTCCATATCAGGAGTGTGTCGGGAATAGATTCGTGACGGAGGCTACAGCGAGGGCAGCAGGTTCTGTTTTAAGTTCGAGCCATGGGCCAGACCTTCATTGCTGACACTGTCAACCAGACGCTTCTGTTTCCCCGTCGCTTCACGATTGGCTTCCCGAGGGCCACCTGGCCCGCTTTCTTTTAGATGTGGCCTCGGCGCTGGATTTGAGCGCGATCTACACGTCGTATCAGGAGAAGGATGGTCGCGGTCAGGCGGCCTATGCGCCGGAGATGATGGTGCGCCTGTTGCTTTACGGCTATGCCAACGGCGTCTACAGCTCGCGCAAGATCGAGAAGCGCACCTACGAGGACGTGGCCTTCCGTTTCCTCTCCGGCGATCAGCTCCCGATCACTCTACGTTGGGGGAGTTTCGCAAGCGGCATCTGGATGCGCTGGCTGGGCTGTTTAAGCAGGCGTTGTTGTTGTGCGCGGAAGCCGGTCTGGTGAAGCTTGGCCACGTGGCCATCGACGGCACCAAGATCAAGGCCAATGCAAGCAAGCACAAGGCAATGAGCTACAAGCGCATGAACGAGACCGAGGCGCGACTTGATCGGGAGGTAAAAGCCTTGATGGCCGCCGCGGAAAAGACCGATGCCGAAGAGGATGCGCAATACGGCAACGACCGGCGTGGCGACGAACTTCCCGATGAGTTGCAGCGGCGTGATAGCCGGTTGCAAAAAATCCGCGAGGCTAAGAAGGCGCTTGAGCAGGCAGCAAAAGAAAAAGCCGAGCAGGAACGCGCAGAGGCCGAGCAAAAGCTGGCCGAACGCGAAGAAGAAGAGCAGCGTACGGGCAAAAAGAAACCTGGTCGTAAACCTGAGCCTCATGATCCGGAGCAAGCCAAGCCGGACGATACGGCGCAACGCAACTTCACCGATCCGGAGAGCCGGAGAAGGTCAGCGCCGACACGGGCTACTTCAGTGAGGCGAATGTAACCGATGAGCAAGTAAAAGACGTTGATCTATACGTGGCGACGGGCCGCGACAAGCATAGCGACGCGGTGGAGACGAGCAACGATCCGCCGCCCGCGGATGCATCGCCGAAAGAGACGATGCGCAGCAAGTTGCAAAGCGAAGCTGGACGCGCGGTGTACAAGATGCGCAAGGCGATCGTCGAGCCGGTCTTTGGACAGATCAAGGAACAACGCGGTTTTCGCCGCTTCAGCCTGCGCGGCAAGCAGAACGTCTGCCGCGAGTGGAAGCTGGTGTGCGCGGTGAGCAATCTGCTCAAGCTGTTCCGTGCCGGTTGGGGTCTGGAAATAGCATAAAACGGCGGGGAAAGGCACCGTTTTACGCGAAACCGCACTGAAACCTCGCTATAAGCCGCCAACCGAATCACTGCCTGCGCGCCCCAGTTCGACTACCTGCCCGCAAACTGCTGGGTCGGACTCGTTTAAAACGCTATGACCGACAAACTCCTGAGGCTCAATTCATGGTAACGGGGATTATCATCGGTTGTCCCAAGTTCTTGGTCTCAACAATCTGGTGATCTGCGCACGTTGAACTGAACGGAGCCAGTGACTTGATCTGAGTAGCGGGTTCGACTTCCGTATCAGTTCGGCCGCAGACTGCCCTGACATCAGCCTGCTTTAAATCCCCGGCCATCTGCTCTACGGAATGATGTTACTTCTCAATTGTCAGATCATCTGCCCTCCTTCACTTACATAGAGATGGGGTTCTTCCCACTGCGTTCCAGTCTCGGGGACCGGCGATTGCGCAAATATAACCATCCCTTTCGGCTCTGCGAGTTTTCCTCAAGCCATCTTGTCCCGAGCAACCTTCCAAATGTCGATCGAACCATCCCGAGCATGATTATCAATCTCCCTTAGCTCGGTATCTGTGAATTCAAGATTTCTCACCGCATCGAGGGAGTTATTCAATTGATCCACATTCCGCGCACCGATGAGAGCAGTTGTTACACGCTCGTCGCGCAGCACCCAGGCTATCGCCATCTGCGCCAGCGTCTGGCCGCGTCCGCGGGCGATCTCGTTCAGCGACCGCACTCGCTTCAGGTTCTCTTCGCTGAGAAGCTCTTTTGCGAATGATCCCCGCGCGCCTGCGCGGGAGTTAATTGGGACGCCGTTCAAGTACTTGTCGGTCAGCATGCCTTGCGCTAAGGGAGAGAACGCGATGCAACCAACACCCAGGTCGTCCAGTGTGGCCAGCAATCCCTGCTCAATCCAGCGGTTTAGCATCGAGTACGACGGCTGATGAATGAGGAGGGATATTCCCATGCTTTTCAGAATCTGAGCCGCCTCGCGGGTCCTCTCGGGGCTATAGCTTGAGATGCCCACATAGAGAGCCTTGCCCTGATGGACGGCTTGTACCAGCGCTCCCATGGTCTCTTCCAGTGGCGTGTCCTTATCAGGCCGGTGGGAGTAAAAGATATCTACGTATTCGAGCCCCATGCGCTTCAAACTCTCGTCCAGCGACGCCAGCATGTACTTCTTCGAACCACCCACCCCGTACGGTCCCGGCCACATATCGTAGCCGGCCTTCGACGAGATCACCAGTTCGTTCCGCAAACCACGAAAGTCCTTGCGGAGGATGGTGCCGAAATTCTCTTCCGCAGATCCATAAGGTGGCCCATAGTTATTCGCAAGGTCGAAGTGCGTTACGCCGCGGTCGAAGGCCCGGCGGATGACTGCGCGTCCGGTCTCAATGACGTCTGTGCCTCCGAAGTTCTGCCAAAGCCCAAGCGACACAAGAGGCAAAACCAACCCGGACCGGCCGCACCGCCTAAACAATGTTCCCTCATAACGCTTTTCCTCCTGCACATAACTCATTTGAGCTTTCTCCTTTTCCTTCTCCAGTCAATTCGCTTCGATGAGCACATACCTGCTCAGAGGCAGCGTCTGGTTCAGAGCCGACCTAAATAGAAATCGAAGACGGAGAGCCATGTAAGGTAAATTACGGTGCAGGTGAGCAGGAGAGGCGGCAAACTGTTTCATATCAGCTGCTTTTGCCGGGGTTCTGTACGAGAAGGCGCGCGAGGGAGGGAGGTACATTACCTCGATGGACGGTGAATCGGGAATCGCATTTTGAGGGTTGCCACGGCTGTTTGCTTCAGATCACAACGGCCGAGCCTGATCTTTGATGGCACAAAAACCAGACGGCGAAGGGACTCACCAGTAGTAAACTGCCTGAACATCGGCGCCCTTGGGAACACCATTTATGGTTTCTGTCTGCAGCACGACCTGCATGTTCATTCTTTCCCATCCTGAAGGGGCAGTCTGGAGCAACTTTTCCAACTGTTGCGGATCGCTCAGGAAATCGGCCGTGGCCTGATTACCGGACCCGCGGATTCCAGCAATCACAAGAACGACACCACCTGTGTTGGAGCTTGTCAGGCGTGAAACGACTGCGTAGTCGTTTTGCTGCACACTTGAGAGATTGACCATCTTCTTCCACTCTTTGGATTTGTCTTTGTTATCGACGATTCGCTCTCCGTCCTCAAGGGTGTAGCGGAGATCGTGTGTGACCTTTAGTGTCCATGAATTGCTGTAGCCGCCAATGAGCACGACAGGAGCGGACCGCATGTCCGAAATGCTGATATCGCTCCCATACCGCAGGTCATAATCTTGCCCGAGACTCATGAGCAGCGAGGCGACTCGTGCAGTTGCCGCCACATCGCCGAAGCCGATGGAGCCATTGTAGGGAATCAGGTCCGAGGTGGAGATGGTTCCGGTTGTTGGAAGGTCGATGTTAGTCCCAGGAGGAGGAGTCAACCCAGGATAAGTTGCCCGATAATTCTCCAAATAGCTGGGTGAGAGGCGCAGCGAAGGACTCGTACCTATATAAATGAGTGTCGGCTTTGAACTCTTGGAGAACGGTGCCCAGAACTGTTCAAAAAGGTGCTTGCGTCCTTCCGCTTGCCATTGCTGAAACGCCCAACCACCGCCCAAAACAGCCAACGTGGCAATCATAACGGTCCACAGGGCCCAGGACCTGAGCAGAGGTTGCCGTATCTGGGGTTTTGCTCCAATGATTTCTGCCGAAGCAGTCGCGCCGCCAGCTTCGGGGGCCACCGGAAACGGCAGGATGTCCGAGTGTTCCGAATTTTCGGCGACTCCGTCGGGCTGCGCTGCCGAGTGCGGCCGATGATTGCGCGAAAACACTGCCCGATACGACCCACTTGGAATCGAGATCTGTACTGCCGAATCCTCCTGATGGTCGATGTAGTACTGGGCTAACCGCTTGCGAATCTCGGCCGCACGACCACGAACTACCGGGTCATTGCCGGTGTCGTAATCCGGTGGGCGATCAAAGACACTTGCACCAATGACGCGCTCGCGCAGGAGGTCATCTTGCCGAGCCAGACTGTGATCCACGATATAACGGAGCAGGAGCTGACATTGCTTGCTCGACCGGAAGATTGGGCTATCCAGAACATCGGAAAGAGCGTGTTCAACTAGCTCTTTCTCGATTTCGGCCGGTGGATCTTGCTCATCCATGTCCAATCCCTCTATGTAAAGAATATTGCAGTGATTATTCATGGTTTCAGCGGGCTTGTCCACATTCTCAACCAGCACTGCAGGGCAAACGCATCTTATTTTCCCAGTAGGTGGAGCAGGTAGCCATTGTCCCA
>CAYQOQ010000257.1:0-4722 GCA_964419175.1 uncultured Occallatibacter sp.
CTCTCGACGACATCACCGCGGTAGAGCACGTAAGTTTTGTCATGAAGAGCGGCGCAGTGGTGCGCCAATAGCTGAGTTATAGAAGCTGCGTGTCTCCACCCTTGCGCTTTTCTTCCGGCGCAAGGGTGGAACATAAGTCCATCTCGGGAATTGCACTGGTCTCTGACCGCTGGTTGTTGTACCAATGTGGGTGCCCCATCCTTGCGGCGTATCTGTTTTTGCCGCAAGGGTGGGAAGGTACGAAATCACGCGGCCAGAGTCCTAGTTCTGCCAGCGCACCGCCGCCGTACCCACGCCCGTCGAGGGAATGGCATAGCTGTGATTCGCGCCGTTCTCCCAGGTGACCGTCCCATCGCTGTGCAGCACAAGGAATTTGAACTGCACTGCGGCTCCCGCCGGCACAGATACAGTTTGCAATCCGCTGCCCGCGGCCGGAATCGTGATTGGGCCGATGGCGTCGTTCCACGTGGTTGCCCAGTTGCCCAGCTCCGCCACGCTCCCTGCCAGCATCAGGACATCCGTGCTGGCCAGCGCCGGTGTGCCTGTGACGCTGAAGTTGACGGGAATCAGGCTCGATGTATTCACCGTAAACGGGGCTGCGTTGGAGGTTGCGGTTCCCTGCATCACCGTCACCGTACCTGCGCCCGCGGCAAGTGCCGGAACCACCGCGGTGATCTGGCCATTGCTCCAGTTGCTCACCGTTGCCGCCACGGTTGTGCCGCCAACGGTAAAGTTCACCGCCCCCGCAGTTGCGCCAAAACCGGCTCCGCTAACGGTCACTGTCGCTCCCGGATTGGCAACGCGCGGAGTGACGCTGCCGATCGAGGGCGCCGGCGTTCCGGCTGAAACCCAGATCGAAACGCTGCGGTGCAGAAGGGTAAAGTTGGTCGCCGGGTTGTTACTGCCCGCCGCGCCCGTAACTGTAACTCCCATGCCGCCCATGGTCCCGGCCAGATAGTCTGTATAACTTCCCGGAGGCAGGTAAGTGTAGAGGCCGCTGATGGCCTGATCGGTCGACGCGTTCTTGTTCATCGCGACCAGAACCACATTCGTCCCCAGTTGCCGCTCGTAGATGTAGACATCGTCGTTGATCCAGCGCTGTTGCATCGTCCCGTAGGCAATCGCTGGATTGGCCGCACGCAGAGCTGCGAGATACTGTACCAGCAGCACCGCGTCGGTCGAGTTGAACTGGGTCATTGCGTTGCGGTTATACGGGTCGGTGCCGCCATCCGTATCGTTGTGCAAGTATTGCTCATCGCCGTAATAGAGCACCGGAATGCCGCGGCACGTGAGCAGGAAACTCATCGCCTGCTTCACAGCCATCTGGTCCGCGCCCAGCGTCATGATGCGCGCATTGTCGTGATTGTCGAAGAAGGTTACCAGGTCGTTGGGCTGGGTGAATGGCTGCGCCGTGCTGCTTGATGAGCCCGCATCCTCAAGCGTCAGTTCGTTATCGATCTCGTGAAAGCTCTTATTGCTTCCGAAGACATCGGCCAGTTGATAATAGAGCGAGTAGTCCAGCAAATTCATGCCGCTGTTATTGGAGAACTTCACTGAATCGGGATAGAGCGCATCGCCCGAACCACCGCCCCACTCGCCGAAGAGGAAAGGCCGCGCCGTGGCCGCCGGCAGCGTCGAAGGGCCGCTCCAGTTGGCGATGGTGTTCTCCAGGCTGTAAGCCCATCCCCAGTTCACATCTTTGATGGCATCGAAGCGGAAGCCGTCAGCCCCGTGAGCCAGAAACCCGGTCACGGCAGTCTTCAGATATTGGTCCACCCACGGATTGGTCTGGTCCAGGTCCGCCAAGCTTTCCAGCGTGTAATACTGCACCTGGTAGCGATCGTTCCAGTTACTCACGTTCGGGTTGTGATGATAGTAAGAAGTTACTCCCGTATCGGTCGAGTAAGTCGTAACCGCCGTCCCGTTGTTATAAAGTGATCCGTCTTCGCCGGCGCCGATGGGGTTGGTGTGGTTGGCCACGAAATCGACAAAGACCTTGATCCCGTCCGCGTGCGCCGCCGTTACCAGGCTGTCGAAGGCCGCCCAGGTGTTCTGGTCGTCTCCGAAATGCTCGTCGATCTGCATCATGTCGCGCGGCCAGTAACCGTGGTAGCCCGTCTCCCCGTTGCTCGAACCCGCGTTCACGCGAATGTTATCCACCGGCGGTGAAATCCAGATGGCCGCCACGCCCATCGATTTAAAATAGTTGAGCTTCTGCTGGATGCCGGCCAGATCGCCGCCCCAATAGAGATGCCAATCCGATGGATTGGTGAACCCGTTCGGGTCGAACATCCCTGGGCTCTCCGCTGGATTGTCATTGCTGGCGTCGCCATTGAAAAAGCGGTCGGTCACGATCTGGTAGATAAATCCCTGGTGGACATCGGCGATCGCCGGAATCGGCGGAGCCGCGGGAAAGTCGATGGTATAAGTCGCCGAGGCCACGCTGCTGTTGGTGTGGCCGCCGGCCACGGCCAGAGCGTCGATCGTCGTGGTGGTCGCCACAGGAATCGGCGCCGTATACACGGGCGAAGATGTCGTCGGCGTAGTGCCGTCGGTTGTGTAATAAATCGTCGCCCCGGCTGTCGCATCTGAAAGCGCCACGCTCTGCAATGTCGTATACGTCCCCGCACGCACGGAGAGCGCCGGCGCTGTCGCCTGCGGCGTCGTTGCGGGCAGCGTGCTGGTAACACCCCCACTCCCGCATCCAGCCATAACGGCAGCAGCCAGGTACAGCGCCGCCGCACTCTTCCAATGCTTCAATCCCGGCCATGCAATCAACATTGACAATCTCCTCGATAGAGAAAGTGGCGCCAACTGTCCTTCTGCTCCCAATCTCAGCGCGTCCATTCGGAAGTCCATACTAACCGCGGGCATTTCACTTGCCCGATGAAGAAGACACAGCTCAATGCACCTCGAACACCGTCATGGACTCCGCGGGCTCCTCGATATGCAACTTGCCCCCACTGACCTCTGGAACCGTTCCAGTCTGCGGCGCAACAGCCTGGAGGTGTGCGCACCCGGCGAGCGCTGTCTCTTCCACGGGCAGATCGATAACCTTGGCATTTTCCGCCTTGTTCACCACGATCAGCAATCGATCGGTCGCATTCCCTGCCGTGCAGCCTGCACCATCCGGCGAACGTACAAACGCAAACGTGTCTTCGTCCGCGAAGAGATTCTGTTCGATTCCCGTTTGCAATGCCGGATGCGCCGCGCGCAAAGCCAGCAGGCCCGAGGTCCACGCGAAGACTCCCTCTTCCGAAGCGGTGCGGCCCGCCTTGGTAAAGGCGGTGTGCGCATCCCCGGCAAAGCCGCCGGGGAAGTCGTGACGGTCGTCCGGATCGTCGCCGCCCGCCATGCCGATTTCGTCTCCGGAGTAAAGTTGCGGCATGCCGCGCAGAGTAGCCAGCAGGCCCAGCGCCAACTTGAGCTTGGGAACCGAGCCGTTCGCTTCCGTGAGGAAGCGCGTCGTATCGTGATTGCCGATGAACGGAACCAGCCGCTCGGCGTGCGGATAAAGCGCATCCTGACGCAGAACTTTGGCCAGCTCCGTCATGGGTTTGCCGTGAGCCAGGACGTTACGAAGCGTGGAGTACACCGGAAAATCGAACGGCGTGTCGAGCCCGGTGTCGATGCCGCGATGCTCCACTCCTCCGGCGAAAAACGAAGTCACCTCCGGATCGCCGTTGAACACCTCGCCTACCGTGGTCAGATGCGGATACACGCTGTGCAGAGTGGCATGAAAATCGTGCCAGAAAGCCCGGTCCACATAGGGAAACGTATCCAGCCGAATCCCATCCAGATTGGCCGTCTCAACCCACCATAGCGCGTTCTGGATCAGGTAGCGCGAGACCAGCGGATTCTCCTGGTTCAGGTCGGGCATGGCGTCGGTAAACCAGCCCGTCGTGATCGCGCTCCATGCCTGCCGCGGAGCGTGCGGGTCCACCAAGGCATAAAAATTGTGCTGCGTTCCGCGATGATTTTCGAGCGTCCCATGAAACCATTCGGGAGCCGGCGGGTCCAGCACCCACGGATGCTTTACGCCAAGATGATTGGGTACCAGGTCGATCACCAGCTTGATGCCCTTGGTGTGTAGCGCATCGGACAAATGCCGGTAATCATCCAGTGTGCCGAAGTGCGGGTCCACCGCGTATAAGTCCGTGGCCGCATAGCCGTGATAGGAATCCCGCATTCCAGCGTTCGAAGCCACCGGCGTAGTCCACAGCGCGGTAACTCCCAGTTCCTTCAAGTAATCCAGGTGCTGCTCGATGCCGGCCAAATCTCCGCCGTGCCAGGCGCGCGGTGCAGCGCGATTGTAGCCGGGCTCGTTGTTCGCCGGATTCCCATCCGCAAAGCGGTCGGTCATGATCAGGTAGAGGACGTCGGCGGACGAGAACCCGCGGTGCGCGTCCGGATCGTGCGAGCGTGCGGCCAACTCGAAAGCATGGCGCGCCTGCCCCTGGCCGTTGCTCGCCGTCACCCACAATGTTTGCGCCGCGGCGTCGCCGGTTTTCAACCACAAAAAAGCCCAATGCCCGTTGTCCGATGCCTGCGTGTGATCGAGAGTTACTCCTGTGCCGCCTATCGTGAACTGTGCCTGCTTCAGGCCGTCGCCATGTACCAGCAGCATCGGGTCAGGGAGCCCCGCAAACCAGCCCGGCGGATCGATCTTATCAATCTGCGGGGGCAAACTCTGTGAGCCCGAAACCTGTGGGCCAGGAACCG
>CAYQOQ010000258.1:0-4693 GCA_964419175.1 uncultured Occallatibacter sp.
TTGAGCGCGTAGAGGATGGGCTTCTGCGAGAGGAACATGAAGCCCTTGATGAGCTTCTTCTCTTCGTTGGTCATCTCCAACTCACGAAGAGGCTGTTCTTTTTCGAGAGCTTCTTTGGAGCGGATGAGGAGGGCCTGCTCGCGCTCGAGGTCGCTGGTGCGACCTTTTTTCAGGTCTTTTTCGAGGCGTTCGAGGCGCTTTTCCACTTGCGTGAGGTCGCTGATCATCAGGTCGAACTCGACGTTTTTGATGTCGCGCAGGGGATCGATGGGGCCGACGTGGGGGATGGCGTCGTCCTCGAAGGCGCGGAGAACGTGGATGAGGGCGTCGACCTGGCGCAGGCTGGCGAGGAAGGCGGTTTCTTTAAGAGCTTCCTGGCCGATGGCGGCTACGTCTACGTATTCGACCGTGGCGAAGGTGGTTTTCTTGGGCGAGTAGAGGGCCGAGAGCTTTTCCAGCCGCTCGTCGGGGACGCGGGCCACGCCAATGTGCTCCTGGCGCGAGTGGGCGCGCTCTTCGAGCTTGGCCTTGGTCAGAATCTTGAACAGAGATGTCTTGCCTACCTGCGGCAGGCCGATAATTCCGGTTTTCATGATCTTCCTGTTGTGGCCCTGTCAGGGCGGGATGGGCACAGTAGGGCCTCTACGATGATACAGGAACAGAGAAGTGAGATCAGGGAAGAGGGAACAGTCCCTAGTGTGGTGAGTCAGAAGTTCGTGACATAAGAGTAAAGAGCAACCGCAGATCTTTCGACTCCGTTTGGCCTAAAAGCAGGCCAAACTGCGCTCAAGATGACAGCATAATTCTGATGCGAACCTCAGACTCAGGACACTAGCTTTTACCCGTCTCTGCCCGCGCAACCAGTACCACGGTCGCAATGCCCAGCAAGAGGATGGTCTCTTCGACGAGCTCGCTGCGACTGTGGAGTTTGTTGAAGTGGATGGTGACGGGGTTGGAGGGGTCGTCCGTTTCGATGGCTCCGCCGGCGGACATGCGGTCGCGCTCCATGGAGGGAATGATGGCGAACTGGGAGAAGACGGTGAAGGCGATCATGAGCACGAGCAGGCTCATGGGCGCCAGCACCGCGCGCGGCTTGTAGAGGCCCCAGGCCGGAGCAAGAGCCAGCAGAGCGAGTGCGACCACGCCTGAGACCAGACCCATACCGTGGAGGATGCGCAGCAGTTGGCCTACGATGGTGCCGGCGGTGTGGGTGTCAGGGCGCAGCGTGGTGAAGGTGATGGCGGCAACGATGGGGAAGAAGATTTCCGCGCCTAGCCAGACGATGAGCGCGAGATAGAGAAGAGTGCGGAGAAGAGTTTTCAAAATCAGCCTCAAGTACCGTGACCGGATAAATTTATCCTACCCCAGGTCCCAAAAGCGGGACCTGGGGTACCCGCAGTTTCAGCGCCCGCGAAATACTTCAGAGCTAGGAGTTGTGTTTCAATGCGCGCTTCAGCACGATTTCTAGGGCGGCTTTTATCTGCGCGTATTCTTCTGCGGTGATGGTGCCGGAGATCTTTTCGCTTTCCAGGGTGAAGAGTTCTTCCTTGAGCACGCTGAGCAAGGCGGTGTTCTTGCCGGCCGCTGTTGCGGGGGGATGATAGGCGGCTGCGCTGACGGGCGCGGAGGCAGTGGAGGTACTGACGGCTTCGACTGTCGGGGCTGCTGCACCTGTGGTTGCAGGCTTGCGCAGCAGGAAGGCTGCGGCGGCAGTCAGCATCAAAGCGAGAGCGCCGAGAATCCACCACTTGTATTTGGAGAGCGGGTCGGGTGTGTTGATGGGAGTGCCGATGCCGCCGCCGGGCTGGCTGCTGGGCATGCTTTCCGTCTGGGCGGTGCCGGTGCTCTGCGCTTCGCGGGGCATTGAGCCTGTGCCGGAGACTGTGAATTCGATGGCCTTGCCGGGAACGGCGTTTTTGAGCAGGAAGGTCTGGATGCCTGGGTCCTCTTGCAAGGACTTGAATGTGGCACCTGCACCTGCGGCTAAAGTCATGCTCTTGGGCATCAGCACGGCCAGGTTATCGGCCGGCAGAGTGAGTACGGACTTGAATGTGTACTTGCCGCTGCTGTAGGGCAGGTTGTAGCTGATCTGAAAGAGCGTATTCTTGTCGCCGTTGTCGGGCTGGATGGGAAAGTTGAAGGAGTAGTGGCCTTTGGGGCCGTCCGGATCGAGCTTGGCATTGGTGGGCAAACCACCGGGGCGCTGCGCGCCGACGTCGTTGAGGACTGCATCCTCGGGCAGCACGAGCTCGAAGGATTTCTTGCTCCATTGCGTGACGGGCGGGGAACTGGTGTTGTGGACAAAGTAGCGCTCGTTCACTTTGAGCTGGCCGTTATCGGATTCTACTTCGATGACATCGGCTTCGATGAAGACGCCCTGGACTTTGGCGGCTACGTCATAGACCGGAATGTCGCCGGGCGCGCCACCCTGCGGCGCGGCAATGAAGTAGCCGGCGCCCTGATGCGTTACGCGGACCAAGTAAGGGCCGCTGCCTGGCTCGGTGAGCGAATAGTGTCCGTGGGCGTCAGTGGTGGCGTGGGCCGCGTCGTTCATGCCGGCCTGCACGTCAACGAGCACCACGGTATCGCCAGCGACTGGCTTGCCGGTGGTTTTGTTGGTGATGGTGCCGGTGACGGTTGCGGCCTGCGCGAGAACGGCAGAGAACAGAAGGCTCAAAGCAAGAGTAAGTTTTGTCGAGTTCATCTTTTGAGGGCGTCCTATGGGTGTTGCGTTGGCTGGTGATGAGGAGTGTAAAAAAAAGCAACCGTAGATCCTTCGACTCGCTTCGCTCAGGATGACAGACTTGAATGAATTCAAGCCTGCTGAAGGTGGTCGATTTCGGCGAGGAGTTGAGCGGCCTCGTTTTCAAGCTGCGTGCGCTGGACGTTGAAGTCTTCTTCAGGGTACTTGCCGGCGCGGTATTCGAAGTTCAGGTCGCGCAGGTTTTCGTAGAGCTGTTCCTTGCGTTCCTCCAGGTAGTCCAGACGGGTCTTCTCGCGCTGGCTGGCGAAGACGTTCTCCGGCCAGAAGGTGTAGACCAGCAGGGCGAACATGAGAAAGAGTCCGGCGATCAAGCCTTGGGTTTCTGTCATGGCTGTTAAAAGCCTCCGTCGCTGCCGGTCTCCCGGCGGATTTGTTCTTTTCGTTCGCGGTCGGCTGGGTCATCGATTGGCGGTTCGAGTGCGGCGGCCTGTGCTTTGGCGCCCGCGATACCGGCCCAGCGCCGGATGAGGAGAATGGTGCCGAGCAGCGCGGCGCCGAAGACGGCGAAGGGAGCGATCCACGCAACAAGGTCGAATCCATGCGTGCTGGGTGCGGCCAGCACGGTTGCGCCGTACTTGGCGCTGAAGGCGGAGAAGATGTCCTTGTCGCTCATGCCGGAGGCGATGTCGGTACGCAGTTCGGCGAGTTCCTGACCAGATTCGGTGCAGCCAACGTGGTTGCATTCGCCTAGTAGTTGCGAGCATCCGCAGGTGCACATGAGGCGGTGGTTCAGGTCGTGATAGCGGGCGCTGGAGTCGTTTGCACCGAGCGAGAAGCAGACGGCTACGGCGAGCAGGAGCGCTTGCGCGGACTTAAACCAAAAGGATGCGGTTCCGGTTCGGGAGGGGAGATTACTGCTATCCCATCCTTTCCGCAAAAGGCGCGGAAAGGATAGGGCACCCGGCGCTGTACCAGACTCACCCTGCATTGTTCTAAACCAAAACCTAAAACGCAACGGAGTTGCCATTACAGGCCTCCTTTGAGCTCCGGCTCGGTGGGGGCCGGACGCGTCGCCGGTACGCGCAGAGCGGCGGTGGCTGGGGTGAGGCTTGGAACCAGGGCGACGAAGGTGCCAAAGACGAGGATTACCAGGCCGGCCCAGATCCAGCCGACGAGCGGATTGAGGTATGCCTTTATGATGGGCTGGCTGGTGTCGGGATTTGTGCCTTCGTAGACGACGTAGAGATCCCACTCTGGAGTCGAGTGAATGGCCACCATGGTTTGCGGCTGATTGCTGGCGAGATAGACGCGCTTTTCGGGAGTCATCTGGAACTGCTTTTTGCCGTCACGGTAGACATCGAGCATGGCGTATTCGGAGTTGTAGTTGTCGTTCGAGTCCTGGGTGGCGCCGACTTGAACAAGCGTGTAGGGGCCGATGATCAGCTTGTCGTTGAGAGCGAGTTCGCTCTCCTGGTTTTGATTGAAGGCTGCGCCTGCCAGTCCGACGACGACGATGACGACACCGATGTGAATGATGTATCCGCCATAGCGGCGGGTGTTGCGGCGGGTGAGCAACCATGTGGCGTAAAACAGATTGCGGCCTGTTTGGCGGGAGATGACGCCCGCGCCGCGAAGGAACTCGGAGAGAATGGCGGTCATGACAGCGGCGGAGACTGCGAAGGAGACGATTGCGTAGAAGTCGCCGGTTGAGAATGCGCCACCCTTCCACGGATTCACACCGACGGCGAAGCAGACAATGACCGTGGCCCAGAGAGCGATGACCGGCAGCACGAAGTTGCGCTTGATGCTTTTCAGAGACGTGTTGCGCCAGGGCAGCAGCGGGCCGACGCCGGTGAGGAAGAGCAGGAACAGGCCGATGGGGATGGCTACGCGGTTATAAAACGGCGCGCCCACGGTGACTTTGTTGCCGACTACGTATTCCGAGAGGATGGGGAAGAGCGTTCCCCAGAGAATGACGAAGCAGGCGGT
>CAYQOQ010000259.1:0-4618 GCA_964419175.1 uncultured Occallatibacter sp.
CTCACCAACTCCGGCGTCTTCGGCGGCGAGTTCGGCACCCCCATCATCAACCAGCCCGAGTCCGCCATCCTCGCCATCGGCGGCCTTCGCAAAGAGCCCGTCGTCCTCACCGACGCAGAAGGCGCTGACAGCATCGCCATCCGCTCGGTCCAGTACTACTGCCTAGGCTTCGACCACCGCCTCATCGACGGCGCAGACTCCGGCAAGTTCATGCTCGAATTCAAGCGAATCCTAGAAACCTGGGACCGCAAACTCGTCTAATGCATTCGATCCGCTGTCAAGAATCCGTAAACAGAATGTGCTTTGAAAGGGCACGGTTTTAGCCGCGCCGTGAATCGGAGGGAGCCGGGGGTTTCAACCCCCGGAAAGAGTGGCAATGAACACGGCCTTCAGGCCCGGGCCTTTCTTCAACGGCAGCATGCAAGACAAATCAAGCCTCAGGCCGCCGCCCCCACCGTCGCCGCTTCCATCGCAATCGCCCGCGGAAACAAAATATTGTTCTCCAGATGAATGTGCTGATGCAGATCCTGCTCAAACTCCTTCAGCCCGGCATAATAGGCGAGATACGTAGGACACGCTCCAACAGGCGTCGCGAAGTCGCCGCTCAGCCTACGGATCTCCGCAAGCAGCAACCCCGCCGCATCGTGTTCACTCGTCATCATTGCGATGGGATGAGAGACAGTGCCAAAGCAAGCCTCCGGTTGCGCCCCGCCTGACGTCAACGACGCTTCCAGCTTAGCGATATAAGGAAACAGCACGTGCTCTTCCTTCCCCAGGTGGTGAATCAGCTCCTCGTCCAGTTGCGCCAGCGCCTTCTGCATCGCCGGCAAATGCGCCTGCGTATCGCCGTGCCGCTTCACAACCTTCTCGGCCAGCACCGCCAGCCGCGGCAACTCGCTCTTCACATACGCGTGATGCGTAGCGACAATATGCTCAATCAGCGTCCCCAGCGAAGCCTGGGACCAGTCAACCGGCAAAGGTGCTGCGCTGCTTGCTGCAGCTTTAAGCGCCGCCACAACTTCATCGAGCGCAATCTTCTTGCCCGCGCACGCTTCGGCCAGCGGCATGCGCCCGCCGCAGCAGTAGTCGATCCCGAAACGCTCAAACACGCGAATGGAGTGGGGCTGCTCAAGTGCAATCTCGCGAACCGTCTGTGCAAGGTTAGTCATAATGATCTCCTGAACTCACCTTAAGCAAGTCCCGTCTGCACCACAGCGACTTTAGTCACTTGGAAACAATAAACCTGCAGCCGCGAATGACGCAGGCTGAAGGGTACGGGCTTTAGCCCGTACATCAACCTAGGCTGTATCGACATATAGGTATCGTGTAAATACTTGATAAATAAGAGGCCTGTCATCCTGAGCGTACGGGGCCCCAAGCGCTTTTCAGCTTGGGGGTGGTGAGTCGAAGGATCTGCTGTTGTTTTTCGCCTGCCTCCGTCTTTAGCTCTTTTGGAATCGCTTTTCTTGAACGCTCTCTCCGCCCTATATGTCGATACAACCCATCAAAATCACCGTGGGCTTTAGCCCCCGAGGGAACGCGTTATCAGGCGAACCCATAACCGCGCAGCCAGGATTCCTTGCCGTGCGCTAAACTCTTCCTCATGGCACCCGGTCGCACGAGTCCAGCCCGCCCCGATCTCGTAACCATCCTCGAAAGAACCGCGCTGCTCTCAAGCCTCTCTCGCGCGGAGTTTCAATCACTCGCGGCGCGCACTGTCCGCAAGCATTTCAAAAGCGGCGAGCTGCTCTTCTCTGAGGACGAGCCCTGCCACGGCCTCCACATCATCGCCAGCGGCAAGGTCCGCATCTTCAAAACCTCGGTTAACGGCCGCGAGCAGGTGCTGGCCATCAACCAGCCGGGCGAGTCGGTAGCCGAGCTGCCCGTCTTCGATAACGGGCGCTACCCAGCCTCAGCCATGGCAATTGAAGATGTCGAGATCGCCTTTATCTCGCGTCAGGATTTCCAGGCATTCTGCATGGAGCATCCCGAGGTCGCCCTCAAGATGCTCGCCATGGTCGGCGCGCGTCTCCGCCGCCTCGTGGGCATCATCGAGGAGCTTTCCTTCACCACCATTCGCCAGCGCCTCATCGCCTTGCTCCTGCGTCTCGCCGAGAGCGAGGGCAAACAAACTCCGCAGGGAATCGAATTCCAACTACCCGTGAGCCATCAGGAGTTAGCCAGCCAGCTCGGCACCGTGCGCGAACTGGTCTCCCGCAACCTGATGCGCCTGCAAGCCGAGGGCCTGCTCGATGTAGACGCGCGCCAAATCGTCGTGAAAGACAAGGCCGGCCTCAGCGCTCTGCTCACCGCCGCGCCCTAAGGAACATCTGATTAAGTGGATGTCTTGAAAGGGCACGGCTTCAGCCGTGCCGTAAATGCTGCAAAATGAAAGCGGGCTTTAGCCCCTGAGGGAATGGTCGACGTGGAATGGAACTTAAGCAGAGCTTCCCTAACCGCCTCAGTGATTAAAGTTCTCCGCGTTCGGCACAAGCTGCATGTATATATCGCGCGAGATATTGGTCTGCCAATGCCCCGTCGCGCGCGCTGCCCCAATTAATCCAAAGAACACCACCACCAGCACCGCCGCAACCATCCGCGGCGTCAAGGCGCGTCGCCTCCACCGAGCGGCCGCCGTCGCTGCCGCCCGCGGCATCAGCGCCATCTGCAACGCATTCTCCGCCGGGCACGCCGCAACGCACTCCATGCATCCCGTGCACTCCACCGACCTCACCTGCACCAGTCTGTCTACCGGCAACTGCGACGGACACGCCTTGTTGCATTTTCCGCAGTCGATGCATGCTTCCGCATCGCGCCGAATCTTCACCGGGCTCAGCGCGGACACGATCCCCATCAGTGCCCCATACGGGCAAAGAAACCGGCACCAGAAATTCTGGATGAACACTGACAGCACGACAAACACCGCAATCACAACAATCCCCACAACGCCCATGTACCGGAAGAAATTCAGCATCTTCACGTCAGCGATAATCCCGAACGGAGCCGCCAAAAAATCGCCAAGACCCTCCACAGGCATGGTGAAGACAATAAACACAAAGAAAGCCAGCAGCAGATATTTCAGGCTGCGCAGCGCAATATCCAGCCCGCGCGGCACAATAAAGTTGCGCCGAAACAGCTTGCGCCCCAGCTTCCACAAATATTCCGACACCGTCCCCACCGGGCAAAGCCACGAGCAGAACGCCTTCTTCACCAGCAGGCTCGCCAGCAGAAAGACGCACAGCAGCACCATCGCCGACGGATGAATCGCCGGAATCCGCCGCGTGGCGAGAAAATATCTCAGGTTCATCAGCCCCGCGATCGGCAACCACCCATCCACACCCGCAGGCCGTCCAAAGTAGTGCGCTGTTCCGCCACTCTCAAAGTACCGAACCCACAAAATAAACTGCGCGCCGATTGCAGCATTTAGCAAGAGAAACGCGAACTGTACCGCGCGCCGAACCTGTTGCGAGCGCTCCGGCGTCGACCGGCGCACCAGAACCTTCTTCTGTTTAGCCGCCGCGTGATCAGCCGGGGATGGGGGAAAAGTCGACATGGCATCCTTCCATGCTCAACACTAGTCGGCAATAACTTTCCGTAATAGGACTTAAGTCACAGCACATGCAAGCGCCTTGTCCGAGGTTTGCAGGTAACAGCACACGAGTGTCATGAGTCTAAAATCCTCAACAAAACATCGGCTGTCATTCTGAGCGAACGGGGCCCCGAATGTTTTTCAGTTCGGGGGTGGTAAGCGAAGAATCTGCTTTTGTACTTCGACGAACTTCAGACTCAGCCCACTACAGCGGTTTCGATTCTTCTCTTTACAGAAACGTAGACGCCGAGTGGCATTTTTCTCAAGAAAATGCCACCTCGCATGATCTTCAAATGGCAGCACTTGAATCGAAACCGCTCTAGCCCGCTCTCCAATCCGGTATCCTTGGCGGCATGGGTCTTCCGACGGGTGATCGCGAACTCGTGCAGATTATGGATGCCGCGTTGGCCGATGCCGCGCAGCGGGCGGGTGCGTGGCTGGTTTGCCGCCCAGGATGCACACAGTGCTGCCACGGTGCATTCGCCATCGGAGAACTCGATGCCCTTCGTCTCGCCGCTGGAATGGCCGTCCTCCGCCTCAAAAATCCCTTTTTGGCCGCCGAGATCGAGCGTCGCGCACATGCATGGATTGACGAGCACGGCCCCGCCTTTCCTGGCAATCGGTCGACAGGCCAGCTCGGCGAATCCGATGCGGAGCAAGAGCGCTTCGAGGACTACGCCAACGATGCTCCCTGTCCCGCCCTCGACCCCGCCTCCGGACGCTGCGACGTGTATGCGTGGCGTCCCATGACCTGCCGCGTCTTCGGCCCACCGGTTCGCATCGAAGCCGGCGCTGACAACGCTCTCGGCCACTGCGAACTCTGCTTCGTGGGCGCAACCGAGGCCGAAGTCGCCGCCTGCGAAATGCCCGTTCCTCACGATCTCGAAGAAAAGCTCCTAGGCGAGATTCCCGCCAAAGGTGAAACCATCGTAGCCTTCGCGCTGCTCCGCTTGTAGATTTGTAGCTATTGATTCGGCAAATAAATACCAACAATGTTCGGGTGCCCCATCCTCGCCACGTCTTTGTTTT
>CAYQOQ010000260.1:0-4603 GCA_964419175.1 uncultured Occallatibacter sp.
TTGATGGCCTTCTTGCTGGCGTCGCTCTTGTTCTTCACCGGGCAAACCTCGACGCAAAGCGTACAGCCGGTGCAATCCTCAGGCGCGACCTGGAGCGTATAGTGATCCTGCTCCATGCCCTTCCACTTGGGCTTGGCCCACTGGAACGTCGCGGGCGCCTTTTCGGCCAGCTCCGCGCTGTACACCTTGGCGCGAATCACGGCGTGGGGGCAAACCATCACGCATTTGCCGCACTGGATGCAGAGGTCCTTATCCCACACGGGAATGAACTGCGCAATATTGCGTTTCTCCCACTGTGCCGTGCCTGTCGGGAAGGTGCCGCCGGCAGGAATTGCGCTGACGGGGAGCAGATCTCCCTTGCCGGCCGCAATCTGGCCGAGCACGTTGCGGACAAACTCGGGCGCATTGGGCGAAATGGATGGAATCAGATCGAAGCTCGACGACGCGGTGGTCGGCAACTCGACTTTCTCCAAATGGGCCAATGCATGGTCGACGGCGGCGAAATTCTTGGCAACGACTGCTTCGCCGCGCTTGCCATAGGTCTTCTGAATGGACTTCTTGATCTGGGCGATCGCCTCTTCGCGAGGCAGTACGCCGCTGATCGCGAAGAAGCAGGTCTGCATGATGGTGTTGATGCGCGTGCCCATGCCGGCTTGGCGAGCTACGGAATAGCCGTCGATCACATAGAACTCGATCTTCTTGTTCAGCATGCTTTGCTGGGTGCTCTTGGGTAGCTTGTCCCAGACTTCGGCAGCCGAGTAGGGCGAGTTCAGAAGGAAGACCGCGCCGGGCATTGCAGCTTCAAGAACGTCCATCTTCTCCAGGAAGCTGAAGTTGTGGCAGGCGATAAAGCTGGCTTTCGTGATCAGGTAGCTCGACCGGATCGGGTTGGGCCCGAAGCGCAGATGCGACGTGGTCATCGAACCGGACTTCTTCGAATCGTACACGAAGTAGCCCTGCGCATAATTCGGCGTTTCGCTGCCGATGATCTTGATCGAGTTCTTGTTGGCGCCCACTGTGCCGTCGGAACCAAGACCGTAGAATAGCGCGCGAACGGTCTTCGGATCTTCGGTCGAGAAGTCCGGATCGTAGTCCAGGCTCGAGTGGCTTACGTCGTCGTTGATGCCGATCGTGAAGTGGTTCTTCGGGGCCGGCTTTGTCAGCTCGTCGAAGACGCCCTTGACCATGGCGGGAGTGAACTCCTTGGAGGAGAGGCCGTACCGTCCGCCGATCACCTTCGGCATCGCGGCAAAGGGCAGGTTGGAGGCATTCTCGGCCAGCACAGTCAGAATGTCCTGGTAGAGCGGCTCGCCTGCACCGCCGGGCTCCTTGCAGCGGTCGAGCGTGGCAATGGACTTGACGGTCAACGGCAGCGCCTTGATAAATGCGCTCGCATCGAAGGGCCTGAACAACCTCACCTTGAGCAGGCCAACCTTTTCGCCCTGCTTCACCATCAGATCGACAGCTTCTTCGGAAACATCCGCGCCCGAACCCATCAGAATGATCACGCGCTCGGCATCGGGTGCGCCGTAGTAGTCAAAAAGGTGATAGGCGCGGCCGCTCTGTGCGGCGAAGCGGTCCATCACCGACTGTACGATCGCCGGCACGGCATTGTGGTACGGAGTGCAGGCCTCGCGTGCCTGGAAGAACACGTCGGGATTCTGCGCCGTGCCACGGAGGATGGGGCGGTCGGAGCTAAGAGCGTTCTGCCGGAAATCGATAAGAAACTTGTCGTCCACCATCGCGCGGATCGTGTCATCCGAAATGGGAAGAATCTTGCCTACTTCATGCGAGGTGCGGAAACCATCGAAGAAATGCATGAACGGAATGCGCGATTCGAGCGTGGCGACCTGTGCGACCAACGCCAGATCGTGAACTTCCTGGACCGAGTTCGAGGCAAGCATAGCCCAGCCGGTCGAGCGGCAGGCCATTACGTCGGAGTGGTCGCCGAAGATCGACAGCGCATGCGTGGCCAGCGTACGGGCGGTCACGTGCATGGTGGCCGGGGTCAGTTCGCCGGCAATCTTGAACATATTGGGGATCATCAACAGCAGGCCCTGGGAGGCGGTGAAAGTGGTTCCAAATGCACCCGCCTGTAATGCGCCGTGAAGCGCGCCCGAGGCGCCGCCTTCACTCTGAAGTTCTTCCACAATGGGCGATGCGCCCCAGATATTTTTCTTTCCTTCGGAGCGCCACTGGTCGGCCCACTCGGCCATCGGGGACGATGGGGTGATGGGGTAGATGGCGACCACTTCGGAGAGACGATAGGCAACCGAGGCGGCAGCCTCGTTCCCATCAAGAATTACCATTTTGCTCGCTGCTTTTTCTTCACTCATTCCGTTTGCCTCATAGCGCGGCACAGGGTTGATCAACCGCTAGGGTGAGTGTCGATTGAGGCGCTAGAAAGTGGCAGTGATGCGGGACACAGGGCGGGTTGCTATTCCCACATTATGAAATGTATTTCATATAATGAACTCTATTTCCCAAACGAAACAACGGAAGTTTGCCGCCACGTACAAAATCGCTTGGCAGCAGCCGCCCAATCGCCTTCGATTTCCCCCTCGGATTGAAGGCGAAAAAACACAAACGGCAATGCCTGCATGGCTGGTGAGGCATATGCTGTCAGCTGATCCAGGTGCCGCCTACCCTCCGAGCAGACTCTCCACCAGCGCCGCCCATTCCCCTTCAAGCTCGGGCCGGTAGAAACCACGGCCAGCTCGCCGATACCAGTAGTCGGCATTCCACGCAATACCCTCCTTGCGATGCAAGTAGGCGTGAACCGCCATGCCCTCCGGTGTCTCAAGGGAATCCACCAGGCCATGCGCGCGAGTCCAGTCCCCTTTCGCGTCCCACCAGAGCGCAGTGAGCGGAGCGGACAACCCCAAGGGAGGGTTTTCCTCGACCAGCGACGCACGGAACTCCTTGGCGTTCATGGTTCGTTTGTAGCACTGCTCTGAGGCGAATCGCAATGGAACGAGCGTTCGACTAGTGTGATCTGGGTCACTATCAATAGAAACACGCCCTGATAAAAGTGAATCATCGTTCCGATACAAAGCACAGAGGACCCGCCAGGGGGGAAATCGAGAAACTGGCGATGCCAGGAAAGCTGTGCCCTCCTGGAGGTCAGGCGGTGGAAATCTTCCCTACAAGAGACTTCATACCCAGAGTTTGCGGGCCGGAGGCAAAAGGCCGTATACTAAATTACGACCAGAACGGTCGTAGTTCCAGGCTGCTGACTTTCAAGCAGCCCCCGGGAGTCCGGCAGGTGAGTGTACTTAGCGAATTGAACGTGGGTGAGAGTGGGGTCCTGGTGGCCCTCGACCTGCCTGAATCCGTCCAGAACCACCTGATGCATATGGGCTTTGTCCCCGATGCGCTGGTAACGGCCCTGCGCCGCGCCCCGGCGGGCGACCCCACGGTTTACGGCGTGGACGGGATGGAGATCGCTCTTCGCCACGAGACGGCCGAGGCTATCCGAGTAAAGCCACCGGTGGCCGAAGATACTGAATCCCCGGAATCCCACGAGGTGGCTGAACTGGCCGAGGCTGCTGGATGAGTAGTTCTTGCTGCACCCCTCCCCCTTTTGTTCCCCCTGCCGTTCCTCCGCCCAATGGGGCGTTAAAGACGGTTGCGCTCATCGGTCCGCCAAACTCAGGTAAATCCACACTCTTCAACCGCTTGACCGGCCTCCGGCAAAAGGTAGCCAACTTCCCCGGCGTCACCGTCGAACAGCGGCTCGGACTGATGGCAGGTGTCGGACGCGAAGACCTTACGCTCATTGATCTGCCCGGCATCTACTCGCTCACTCCCTATTCCGAAGACGCGCGCGTCTCGATCGACGTCCTCCGCGGCAAAATGCCTGGCACTCCCAAGGTGGACGCGGTTCTTCTGGTTCTGGATTCGCTCCACATGACACGCCAGCTGATGCTGGCCGCGCCGGTGCTTGCCGTCGGACTGCCCACCTTGGTTCTGCTGAACATGAGCGACCTGATGGAGCAGCGCGGCGGCCACATCGACACGCTCAAACTGGCCCGGGAACTGGGCGCGCCGGTGGCACAAATCAGCGCCGTACATGGAACCGGCATCGATGCTGTCCCGCTCTTCCTGAACCAGCAAACCGAGCGCAAAGCCGCAAAGCCGCTCGGGCTGCCGGTGATCGGCAATGCAGCCAGCACGCACTTGTGGGCGGCGCAGGTCAGCCGGCGGACAGGCTATCGCGCCCCTCTGTCGGTTGAGAATACGCACAAAATCGACAATGTTCTGCTCCACCGTATCTGGGGACCGCTCTTGTTCCTTATCGTGGTGGTCGGCGTCTTCGAGGTGGTGTTCTCCATCGGGCAGCCACTCTCAGACGTCTTTGGCAACTTTCTCGCGCTTCTAGGTGAACTTGTGCGGCCGCTGTTGCCAGTAGGCTGGCTGCAGTCGCTGCTGCTGGACGGAGCGTGGAAGGGCATCTCTTCGGTGCTGGTGTTTCTGCCCCAGATCCTGCTGCTGTTCCTGTTCATCGGTGTTCTTGAGGACACAGGCTACCTTGCCCGTGCCGCGCTGATTGCCGACCGCGTCATGCGCACCATCGGCCTCAACGGAAAGGCCTTCATTCCCC
>CAYQOQ010000261.1:0-4527 GCA_964419175.1 uncultured Occallatibacter sp.
CGTCCCCCTTATTCATATAGAGATAGTTGGGTGTGGAATCATTTGCCACCAGCAGATCCGGTTTGCCGTCGCCGTTTACATCCGCAAAAAGAACGCCGAGTCCGTAGTATCCATTGGGATCGTCGACGCCCAGCTTCTTGCTGACGTCGGTGAAGGTTCCGTCTCCGTTGTTATGAAAGAGGTGGTCATGCTCGCCCTTCAGGCCACGCGGTCCGCACATAACTCCGATGCCCCGAAACTGACACAATTCATAACCAACAGCCTTTGATCCGGAGAGTGGAGGATTGGCCAGGTCTATCTGCGCGTAGCCGTCCACAAAAAGATCCAGACGCCCATCGCCGTCGTAGTCGCCAAAGGTGGCGCCTGTGGACCATGTGCCGATCGTTACGCCGGCCTTCTCGGCAACGTCGGTAAATGTGCCGTCGTGATTATTGCGGTACAGGCGGTTGCTGCCGTAATTTGTCACGTAAAGATCGGGCCAGCCATCATTGTCGAAATCTCCAATCGCGCAGCCGTAACCCCACCGGTCGTTTTCTACCCCTGCGCTTTTCGACACGTCGGTAAAGGTGCCATCGTGGTTATTGTGAAACAGAGCCGCGTGAGGAGGGGTGGCCTTGCCTGCAAGAGCGTCATAAGTGGAACCATTGACAAGATATATGTCCAACCAGCCATCATTGTCATAGTCAAACAGACATACGCCCGGCCCCTTGGCCTCAAGAATCAACCGCTTCTCCGGGGTGCCCGCCTGGTGATGCCAGCTTGTCAGGCCCGCGGCTGCCGCGACATCCTGGAAGATGATCGGGCCGTCCTTCACGAACCCGCCGGCAGTAATCGGGCGATGTTGACTGTCGAATTGCGACTCCTGGGGCCCCGCATTCGCCATCCCGCCGCCAGGAGACGATTTTGGTGTACTTTGCGCTGGCGCGACGGAAGGGGATTCGGGTTTGTTGGCCTGAGAATGTGCCTGCAAGGGAAAGCCCCACACGCCCGCAAAAACAAGAAGCAAGAGAAGGACCCGAGGGGCAGTTCCTCTCTTCTGAAAGTCGCGGCTCGTTCTTGCTTGGCGGCACGAAATCAAATTGCACCTCACTCTATATCCCCCCTGGACTGATGCGAACACAGGATTTGCCTTAGCCGACAACCACTCTCATTCGCTTCCTGCAATCCGTTTGGAAAACGCAGGCCGAAAGCGGCAGTCCCTTGCGTTGATACGCTGTTGACGATTCTACGGCAAAGAACGAGCAGGAATGTACCCGTATTTCACTTCTCCAGCTCTCTGTCTTTATTAAGTTGCGGAGCTCAATGCGGGCGCATCTCTCCTGTAGCCTGAAAGGCTATTCCAGAGATCGTTCTTCCTGAAGCAAGAACATCTCTCACCTGCTGAGGATTTGCACCATCACGGGCTGCCGCCTGTTCCAGCAGTCGAAGCGCATCCGCGGGAGCGGTTCCTTCCGCCATCCTGAAAATCCAAGGAATATTCGCCGAGGTGAGCGACTTATCGTTGCTCAACGCCACCACAGGGACGAAGAACTTGAGCGCCATCTGTTCTGACAGGTGGCTGGAATCTCGATCCAGAGCTACGATTGCCAGCACATGCCCGTCCACCAGCGCATGAACCAACTGTGTCGAGGCAGCTCCCCAGTTCTGACCGCTCTCCACAGGCAGCAGCGTCCACTTGCGTCCGCCTCCAGGTCCACCCTGCAGCGCTGCAAGCACTTCGGCTGACTCCACAATCTGCTTTGCATTGGGTCCGAAGAAGACCACGCGAGGCGGGCCCGGCAGCAAATTGTCAGATCGCGGCCCCGCGTAATTTACTCCGTCCTCGCCCACCCGTGCGTAGGGTGTTTGCGGCGGGGCCACTGGCACTTGCATACCAGCGGAGGGCTGCGCCACGGGCTGCTTGTCCATTGTCGCTACACGATATGTGATGGCACCGTTATGCACCGTGCCCAAATACATTGGCGCAACGTTCTTCTGGTTGGGATCGAAGATCATGGGTCCGGTGACGCCTTTGTACTGCTCGATGTCGGCCAACGCGTCATGAATGCGCGCACGGTTCAAGCCGGCCTTGCAAATGGAATCGAGCAGCGCATTCATCGCGTCGTAGGCCAGTGACGCGAACTGCTCCGGCTGCTCGTGGAAGCGGGCCTGAAAGCGATGGTTGAAATCAACCCAAAGCGGATCGTTGCGCGAGGGATCGTAGGGAAAGACCGCCTCGAATGCTTCTGCGGCAGGTCCGGCCTGATCGAGCAACTCGGGCCCCAGTGTGCGATAGGAGCCGAATACGCGCTGCTTCATTCCCATTGCACGCATCTGCTTCAGGATTCGCGCCGCGGGAATCTCATCGGTCCACAAAACGATTGCATCGGCGCGAGAGTCCTTGATGACCTGCAACTGCCTCGCAAAATCCGTGTCACCCGGCAGAAACTTCTGCTCTATCACAACAGGGTGTCCCAACCGCCGCGAAGCATCACGAAACTTGGAAACGCCGAAGCGGCCATATCGGTTGTTCACGCGCAGAAGCGCGACACGCTTCAATCCGAGTTCGGTAAAGATACGCCGCGCCAGTGTGTAACTCTGCACGCGATCGTCCTGCACATCGGTGAAGTACCAGGGAATATAGGTCTCGGGAATCGTGGGATCGGTGGAGGCCGAGTTGACGACAGGAATCTCAGCCTTGAGCGCCACCCGCAGAATGATGTGCGTCGACTCGGAACTCAATGAGCCAAAGATAGCCCAATCCTGGTCGTCATAGATCATCTTTACAGCTTCGTCAGAAGCCGATCCCCAGATCGTCGGATCGGTAGACCGATCGTCACCGTAAACCGCATTCGCTTGCCAGTTGTCGTAGTCGTTGTGCAGCATCAGGCGGAACGGCTTGCCTCCATAGCCTCCGCGGGCATTGGCCTCTTCCACCGCCAATTGCGCGCCGTGCAACATGCGCAAACCAAAGACCTGATCCGGGTTGTGTTCAATGGGACCGAAAAAACCGATTCGCACCTCAGTAGGGTTCTTCGGCTCCGGCAGATCGCGGCCCGCGCCGGAGTAGATATTGGGCCTGACGTAGTTAAGATCGTAGGGCGATGCGAACTTTGCATAAGGACTCAGATCCCGAGGCTCTCCCGCATAGGGCGCCACTTCGCGATCGCGCGGAGGCGCGGGCGGATGGGCGCCGCATTCGCAGACGTGTGTTATCCCGTGCGAGTTTGGGCTCGCGTTCTGGCCAGACACAGGGGACGCACCGCCTGCGGCCCACAGACACACCGCTGCCAGCAACCATGCGTTGCGCATTGCCGCTACTCCTTGCCTGCCGGAGCCTTGTCCGTGCGGAACATGGCGATGGCCTCAATCTCAATCAGCAACTCGGGCCTGCAAAGGATGGCCTGAATGCCAGTAGACGCAGGCAGCGGGTCGAGCCCCTGCTCTTTGAAGAAAGCGGTCCGCTCCTCGTTAAATGCCTCGTAGTCGCGCTCAATGTCTCGCAGGTAGCACGTTGTACGAACGATGTCGTGCCAGGTGCATCCTTCGCTCTCGAGCAACCCTGTGATGTTGGCAAACGTGCGCTGCAACTGCGCGCGGAAATCGCCGACATGGACGCTCACGCCGTTTTCATCGATCGACGCTGTACCCGAGATCAGCAGAATTACCAACCCGTTTAGATCTATCCTCATCCCGCGCGAAAACGAACTCGGCTTTGCATACGCAAAAGCTTCGTTGAGCACGTTTTGGTTGGTCACTGCACGCTTTATCACCGGTGCCTGTGCAATCGTCTCCAGTATCTCAGTAAGTGCGCTCATGGCCTTTTCTCCTTGCCTTCGGTTGAATTACTTTGCTGTTGAAGGGCGCCGTGGCTCAGCCCCTTGGCTGTCGCCACCCAGATGTCGCTGCCCTGAAAGTCGATTCCCAGAATGTAGTTATGGGCCGGAGCTGTCGTGACGGGAATGCGCGTTACGCGGCCCTGCGCGTCACGCACCGTCATCTCCGGTTTTCCGTCGGTGAGCGATGGGCGATAGACAGCCCAGTTTGTTCCGTCGTAGTAGGCCAACCCTTTGTCGGTGCAGAACCAGGCGCGATTGGCGTCAACGCCCTTTACAAAGTTGGTGAAGTTGGAAGGCAGCCCGCTGTCCTTGGTCAGAAAGTTGTGCCAATAGCGGCCATCGTAGCGGCTGTTACCGAAGTACGTCGACGCCCACACGATCTTGTCCACATAACTGACCGACGAAACAATCTCATGGATCAGCCCCTGGTCCTTGAACAGAACCAACTCCGTCTCGCCGTCGGGATCTTCGTATTTGTCCCAGCGCCCGGTAGCTTGATCGAGTTCGAGTACCCCGCTGCCCCACACAGCGAAATAGACCTTATCCGCGGCGGCGGAAACTCCGTAGACCCAGATTTCGATCATCGGCGTGTTGCGCTCGTTGTAGAGCGACCACTCGCCGGTACGAAGGTTGAGCCGGCAGGCGCCAGCTGCTGTGGCCACCCACACGTTCTCGCCCTCGACGGAGACGCCGTAGACCACGTCGTTGC
>CAYQOQ010000262.1:0-4456 GCA_964419175.1 uncultured Occallatibacter sp.
TATGTCTGAACGGTTACAGAATTTCATCGATGGCGCCTGGAGCCCCTCCACCGCCGCAGAGACGCTGAACGTCCTTAATCCGGCGTCCACACAGGTGCTGGCCCAGGTTCCTCTCTCGCCCGCCGCCGACGTGAACAAGGCTGCGGAAGCTGCTGCTCGTGCTTTCGTCGGGTGGCGCCGCACGCCAGTTGGCAACCGGATTCAGCCCCTCTTCAAACTCAAGATCCTGCTTGAAACCAACATCGAAGACATCGCCCGCACCATCACCGATGAGTGCGGCAAGACCCTTGCCGAAAGCAAGGGCGAGATGCAGCGCGCCATCGAAAATATTGAGACCGCGTGCGGCATGCCGATCATGATGCAGGGAACCAACACCGAAGACATCGCCGCCGGCATCGACGAACACATGATCCGCCAGCCGCTCGGTGTCGTGGCCGCCATCACCCCGTTCAACTTTCCCGGCATGATTCCCTTCTGGTTTATGCCCTACGCGTTGGCTGCTGGAAATTGCTTCCTGCTCAAGCCTTCCGAGCGCGTACCGCTGACTTCGCAAAAACTCTTTCACCTGATCGAGGCCGCAGGCTTCCCGCCAGGAGTCATTCAACTGGTCAACGGCGGCCGCGACACCGTCAACGCCATCCTCGATCATCCCGCAATTCGCGCCGTCAGTTTTGTCGGCTCTACGGCCACCGCACGCTACATCTACAGCCGCGCCGCGGCCAACGGAAAGCGCGCGCAGTGTCAGGGCGGCGCAAAAAATCCCGTCGTCATCATGCCCGATGCCGACATGGAAATGACCACGCGCATTCTCGCCGACTCCGCATTCGGCTGCGCCGGACAACGCTGTCTGGCCGCATCGGTTGCCATCACCGTGGGCGATGCCCGGCCAACCTTCACCGACCAGATAGTCGTCACAGCCACCAATCGCAAAGTCGGTTATGGCGCGGATGCCGGCGTAGAGATGGGGCCGGTCATCTCGGCCGAGAGCAAAACGCGCATCGAAGGTCTCATCGCCAAGGGCGCGCAAGATGGTGCGCGTATTCTCGTCGACGGCCGCGCCCCCAAAATCTCCGGATACGAAGACGGCTTTTTTGTTTCGCCCACCGTTCTCGATCAGGTTCCGCCCGATGCAGAGACCGCGCGCACTGAGATCTTTGGACCCGTGCTCAGCCTCATGCACGCGAAAACAATCGACGAAGCAATAGCGCTGGTGAATGGTCGCAGCTATGGCAACATGGCGTGTATCTTCACCACCGACGGCGCCAATGCCCGCCGCTTCCGCTACGAAGTCAGCGCCGGCAATGTGGGCATCAATGTTGGTGTTGCCGCGCCTATGTCGACCTTCCCCTTCAGCGGTTGGGGAGACAGTTTCTTTGGCGACCTGCATGCCCAGGCGCACCATGCCGTCGAGTTCTACACGCAGACAAAGGTAGTTATCGAACGCTGGCCCAAGGACTGGAGCCGGAAGTTTTGAAGGAGAAAGAATGAAAGACCTATTGGTTGGCAATGCTCCTTGTTCGTGGGGCACACTGGAGCACCAGGACACAAGCCAGCAAGTCCCGTTCGACCGCATGTTAGATGAACTTGTCGAGACCGGCTACACGGGAACGGAGTTGGGCGACTGGGACTATATGCCCACCGACCCGGCCACTCTGAAAAATGAAATCACCAAACGCAAGCTCGTGATGCTGGGCGCGTTTGTGCCCGTAGCGATGAAGTACCCTGCGGCCCACGCCGAAGGCGTGGCCGTTGCAGTGAAGACCGCGCGCCTGCTGGCTGCCGTGGCTACAACACCGGCGCCGTACCTGGTTCTCGCCGACGACAACGGCACCGACCATGTGCGCACCAAAATCGCCGGGCGCGTAACCCCGCAAGACGGTCTGAGCCTCGCCGAGTGGAAGACCTTCGCCGCCGGCGCAAACCAGATTGCCCGCGCGGTCTTCGATGAAACCGGCCTGCGCACAGTCTTCCATCACCACTGTGCCGGATACGTCGAAACGCCCGAAGAGATCGCGACTCTGCTCGAGTTGACCGATCCGCAGCGGCTTGGCCTTGTCTTCGACACTGGCCACTATTACCACGGCACTGGCGAAGCCAACTGCGACCTGACCGCGGCTCTCAATCGTTTTAAAGACCGCATCTGGTACATCCACCTCAAAGATATTGAGCCAACTGTCGCGCAGCGTTCGCGCACCGAACAGTGGGACTACTTCACCGGCATGCGTCACGGCGTCTACTGCGAACTCGGCAAGGGTTGCGTGGATTTCGCTGCCCTGTTGCGCTGGCTGAGCGCGCAGAACTATAAAGGCTATTGCCTGGTCGAGCAGGACATCCTGCCCGGCATGGGCACGCCTAAGGAGAGCGCACGCCGCAACCGCGAATATCTACATTCCATCGAATCCAGTTTTTCTTGAATCGTTCGCGCGTGTTTCATCAATGTCACATGGCCCGCTCCCTCCCGGTTAATCTGAGCGGAAGCGGGCCAGAAAATGTTCATGGAAGACGCTCTCAGAAACCAACCGTGTTCGACCCGTTTCCTGCGAGGGCAATTTGAGCGAGAAAAAGCTTCATATCGGAATCATTGGCGCTGGCCGCATCGGCCGCGTACATGCTGAAACATTGGCGTTCCGTCTGCCGCAAGCGCAGACTATGGCCATTGCGGACGTAAACCGCGAGGCCGCACAAACGCTGGCCGCTCACTGCGGCATTCCCGAAGTCGCCGCATCTGCTGCGGAAATCATCGCCGACCCGGCAATCGAGGCCGTGCTGATCTGCTCCTCCACCGACACGCACGCCGACCTCATCGTCGATGCCGCCAAGGCCGGCAAGCACATCTTCTGTGAGAAACCGATCGCCCACAGTCTCGGCCAAATCGATCGCGCCCTCGCTGCGGTTAAAGCCGCCGGTGTCCAATTGCAAATCGGATTCAACCGGCGCTTCGACGCCAACTTCACCCGCGTCCGCAATGCGGTGGTGAGCGGCGAAATCGGCAAGCCCAGCCTGATGCACATCGTCAGCCGCGATCCTGGACCGCCGCCCATCAGCTATATCCGCGTCTCCGGCGGCATGTTTATGGACATGACCATTCACGACTTCGATATGGCCCTCTACCTCATCGGCGACGAGGTAGAGGAAATCTATACCGCGGGTGGCGTCATGGTTGACCCGGAGATCGGCAAGGCCGGCGATCTCGACACCGCGCTCATCGTCCTGCGTTTCCGCAACGGCGTCATCGGCACCATCGACAACAGCCGCAAGGCCGTCTATGGTTATGACCAGCGCGTTGAAATCTTCGGTAGCGAAGGAAAAATCGCGATAGAAAATTGCTATCCGAATCAGGCCGTCGTCAGCAGCGCAAAATCCGTCTATAAGGACCTGCCCCTCAACTTCTTTATGGAACGGTATACCGAGAGTTATGCCTTGGAACTCGAATCCTTTATTCAAGCCGTGCTTGAAAAGAGGACGACCGCCGTCACCGGCATCGATGGGCGCGTTCCCGTTGTCATGGCTATGGCTGCGCGAAAGTCCTACGACGAGCATCGCCCTGTTCGCCTGGAAGAGGTCGAAGTATGAAGCAGAGGTCAACCCTGTTCTGCATCCTCACCGATGTGCACCTCTGGGTGCCTGTCGTCGTATTGATTCTCGGTACCGCGCTTCTGATGACACTGAGGTGAACGTGTGAGCGACAATGCCAAGGGCGCCCCTGGGCGGTCCACCCTCTCCCTGCACAAACTCGGCGTATTCTGCGGCTTGGCTGCGGCCGTCTGGCTCGGCAGCGCTGAAGCGCCAACCAAGCTTGTCAACGCGGGATTCTCGCCTTTCATTATTTCGATGGGGATGGTCATGGGCGCTTTTGTGGCGCGCTGGACGGTCCCCACTTTGCTGAAAGGCACCGGCTTCCTCTTCGATGACCTCCGCGACAAACCCCACCTGATTGTCTGGGCGGTAATTGCCGGAATGCTCTGGGCGGTTGGCAACACTCTCACCATCTTCGCAGTGCGCAATGTTGGTCTCGCCATCGCCTTTCCGCTGTGGAACACCAACAGCCTGGTAGGACTCTTCTGGGGATGGCTGCTCTTCAAGGAACTCCGCGGCTCGGGCATCAAGGAATGGTCAAAAGTGTTGGGCGGAGCCTTTGCCATCGTCGGTGGGGCATCGATTCTTGCTGTTGCCACCGCGAGTCACTCCGACACGCCGGGCAAGGCTGCGATTGGCATCATAGCGGCCATTGGCGCCGGCGTCATGTTCGGCACCATGTACATTCCCTACCGCAAAGCCTATATCAGCGGCATGAATCCACTGTCGTTTGTCACCATCTTCACTTTCGGTGAACTCGGCACCGTCTTCCTCCTCACTGCGATCAATCTTGGCGGCGTAAGCAGCCTGGCCGCTGAGTTGCACAGGGCCCGGCCCATGCTCTTCTGGCCTTTCCTTGGCGGCTTCTGCTGGGTCATTG
>CAYQOQ010000263.1:0-4389 GCA_964419175.1 uncultured Occallatibacter sp.
CTTAGACGGAGAAAGACTTGAAAATGTTGCATACCATCTGGGCCGGATCAGTAATATGGCTTGAGCTCAAGCAAATCCGGCTTCGCGTGGCCTTTCGAGTAAAGATCGTACTGGTTGAACTTCAGCACCCACGCGAGCATCGCCCGGTCCTGCGCGTTGGCCAGGTGATCGTAGGCCCCATGGCGATGCCACGGGTAGAACGAGTGGAAACGCAGCATATAGAGCGCCTCCACGGGCAAATAGGGCTTCATCACTTCGGCGATGTAGCCGTCGTGCCCGAACGACATGTGCAGGTTCTCAAGCCCGCAGTTCGGCTCATAGATTCCATACTTGCTCTGGTACTCCGGCGTCAGCCGGTCCGGATTCGCCGCAAAATACTCCGGAAAAACGATCGACTCAGACCATGCGCAGCCCACCGGGAACGTGTCGCCCACCACGCCCCATTGCGGCTCGCCGTAGAGGCAGAGGCATTTTCCCAGGTCGTGCAGAAATCCGGTCAGCACCATCCAGCGCGGGTGGTTGTCTTTGCGGATCGCTTCTGAAGTTTGCAGCAGGTGTTCGATCTGGGTCAGGTCGGTGTCCGGATCGCTATTGTCCACCAGCGTATTCAGAAACTCCGCCGCCTCCCATATCGTTTTCATCCCCTTGCTCAGGCCGAAGTATTGCTTCTCCTTTTCGAGAACATAAGCAACTGTCTGGCCCTCGTGGTTGAGCCGGTAAAACTCGGCCACCCCCGGCGTCGCAGCAGCATCGTAGACGCGGAACTCCGCCTCCGACTTCCCCTCCTGGTAGCGGCCTTGGACAAAGTCGTCCCATTGGTCCAACTCGGCAAGTGGCCCTGATGGGGGAAAGGCTGCGGGGGGAATCGTAGCGCTCATGAACTTCTCCTCAACTTGGGGATACGTGCGACCGTTCTGTTTCCGTCTTCGTTCTACCAAACCCGTTGATCGCCGGCAAGTGAATTCACCGGCAGCACCCGTCCGGTCCACGGCGATGCAGGCTATGATGGGGAGCAAAGTGGCTGCTCACTGCCGCCATCCGATCAGGTGAATATGCCCATTCACAAGACCGCTCTTCTTTGCGCATGTCTATGCCTTGCCGTCCAGGCTGCTCATTCCCAGGCTTCAGCATCCAAAACGCTGAGAAAGGATCCCGTCTTGACTCATCATGCAAGAGGAACGTTCGACGTAAAGACCACGCCGCTTCCACCGGATGACGCCGCTGGAGGCGCGGCCATCGGCCGCTATACCCTCGACAAGCAATTCCACGGCGACCTCGAAGCCACAAGCAAGGGCCAGATGCTGGCGGGCGGCGACCTTGCCAAGGGCACTGCCGGCTACGTCGCCATGGAGCACGTCACCGGAGCCCTCAACGGCAAGCGCGGCGGCTTTGCCCTCCAACATACCGGCGCCATGGACCGCGGCACCCTTCATCTCACGGTCACCGTGGTGCCCGGCTCGGGAACAGGCGAGCTAGCAGGCATCGCCGGAACCATGACCATCACCGTTTCCGACAAGCACTCCTACGACTTCGAGTACACGCTGCCCGCGGCTCCCTGAGCCAGGCCGGCCCCTTCGTGCGGCAAAGATGCCCCGTGCCCCCATCCAAGCGCCTTTGCCGGGGTCCCCGCGGACAGGTCTTCGTCCGTGGGGTGGTCGGGCGCATGGGTGGGAAACCACGATCCACCATTTCACACTTCAGTCCACCCACCCCGATTCGCTACCATAGGACCATGCCGCAATTTGCTCCGGGCCAGACCCTGCTCATCGACGCCGACGATACGCTGTGGGAAAACAACGTCTACTTCGAGCGCGCCATTGTCGCATTCATCCGTTTATTGAATCACCACAAGCACTCGCCCGCCGAGGTGCGCAAGGCCCTCAACGCCGTGGAGCGCGAGACCATCCTGGCCCATGGCTACGGCCTGTCGAGCTTTTCCCGCTCCCTGGTCACCTGTTTTGAGCGCCTCAGTCCCGCCCCCGTGACCGAAGAGAAGAAGGAGCGCATCCTGGGCTTCGCGCGCGCCATTGCCGAGCAGGAGATCGAGCTTCTCCCCGGAGTGGCCGAGACTCTGGCCGATCTGGCCACACGCCACCGGCTTATCCTGATGACCAAGGGAAACCACGCGGAGCAGGCCGACAAGCTGGCTCGCTCCGGCCTCTCCAGCCACTTTTCAGCGGTTGAAATAGTAGCCGAGAAAGACCCCGCGACGTACCGCGAAGTGATCCATCGCCACGAACTCACGCCGCACACCAGTTGGATGATCGGCAACAGCCCCAAGAGCGACATCAACCCCGCCCTTGCCGCAGGCCTGCACGCCATCTTCCTCTTCCACAAAGACACCTGGGTGCTGGAACACGCGGAGATCAACCGCGCGCCTGAAGGACAGCAGTTACTTGAATTGGATTCGTTCGCAAAACTCGGTTCTATCTTCTAACTTGGGCGGTAACTCGCCAGCGCGCCGGTGGCCGGGGCGCGAAGAGGAGTCATCAACTCCCTCCGCGCCCACTGGTCCCGCCCATTACTGCACGTCGGCGACTTTTCCGTCTTTAAATATGACTTTCATGCCGTTGTAGTTGTAAATGATCTTCGGTCCAAGAAGAGCCTTGCTGACCGGCTGGCCGAGGATCGCCTCCACTTCACCCTGAGTCTGACCCAGCGCAACGGTTGCGGGCGGAGCCGGTGTGGCCGCGACCGCCCCGCCACTATCCTGCGAGGCTTCGGCCGTGACTTCCTTTTCCGACTGGTCGCCCTGCTGGTCCACCTGCTGAATCTCCGCGCCCACATTCGGGTCAGGCGGAGGCGCAACGGCAGCGTACTGCGCGGGAGCCGTCGGGGCCTGGGCGGAAGCCGGCGCTTGCGGCAATCCGTTTGTACCCTGTTTGGCCTTCAAGTCCTGGAGACCCTGGTCGATGGTCTCCCGCATGTGATTCTGCATCTCCTGCAGGTCGGCCAACTGCACCGTGACGGTGCTCGCCCGGGGGCACTCCTGGCCGCCCTTGCTAGCCAGAATCACAACATTCGCAGTTGTCGCGTCCGCGGGAGGCGCAACGGCCAGCTGAACCGTGTCGCCGTCGCTGATGGCGCACTCGGTCCCCGAGTTTGCGTCCACCACATCCACGTTACCTCCGGCCACGAATACATGCGGATGGCCGTTTTGCACGTCGTTCACCAGCCGCGCAATCCCGCTGGAACCGGGGTCCACATCCTGATTCTGCGCGTTCTGCGACGCCTCCTGATTCTCAAGGGCCAACTGCGCCCGCACCTCGTCAGCGATCTGCTGCTTCACGTCGGGCGTCAGGAGGGGCTGTCCAGCCGCCACCGCAGGAGCGTCACCCGCCGCCTCGGCCGCCGCCTGGCGCGCCGCATACGCCGCCTGCAAATCCTGCGAGATGATGTAATCCGTCAGCCAGAACGCGGCCGAAGGATACACCGGATAGGGAGCAAAGAAACCGCCGTAGAATCCAAACCACGGACTTCCGCCCCATCCCCATCCGAAGGCGATCGGCGCCGCCCACGGGTTATAAGCCCAGCCGTAAAAGGCCGGTGCATAGTAAAAGCCGGGGGCGTAGACATTCAAATACACGCCGCGATACCCGTAGCCGCGATAGAAGCGGTCATACGCACGGCCGTGATAGAAGTAGCTGCGCCGCGCAAAGTCGTGGCCATGGAAGCTGTATCCGCGCTGCACGTATCCGCGACGGCCGCGCTCGGCGACGACGCGGCTGTGATCGGCGCGCTCCACTGAGACTCTCCTTCCGCCAGTCAGCCCGTGATGGACGTCCATGCCGCGCTTGGCATCGTGCACGTCGCTTACCTTGCCGTTGGGACGGGTGCGAACCGCGCTGCCGCTCTTGGTGACGTGCTCATTGCTGCCCTTGGGCGCGGGGCCGCTCTTGATTGCCGAGTGCGCGGCGCCAGCGCCGCCAGACTTTCCTGCAACATTGGTTGAACCTCTGGCCCCGGCGCTCGGGCCTCTGTTCGCGCCGTTTGCGGTGGGACTATGGCTGGTCCCGCCATTGGCGGTTGGACCGTGGCTGGCTGTGCCATTTGCCGTTGGCCCATGGCTGGCGCCGCCGTTCGCGGTTGGTCCATGCGTGGCCCCGGCGCCGGTTCCTGTTGGGTGCCCCGCGGCAGCGCCGCCAGCAGGCTTTGCGGGCTGCGCTGCAGGCTTGGCTGGCGCTGCCGGCTTGGCGGGCGCCGGAGTGCTCTTTTTATCAGTGGCTGCCACTGCTACACCGGAGAGGCAGAGAACCAAGGCAACGATCGTTACTGCGGAACCCTCGCTCACGGCGCCGCGAAGATGGGACAAATTCATTGAAACCTCATTCCTGTTGCTGGCCCGCGCTCCGTCGCGCATGCGCGAGCACGCTAATCAACGTTGCTCAC
>CAYQOQ010000264.1:0-4383 GCA_964419175.1 uncultured Occallatibacter sp.
CCGAAAACTCCTCCAAACATCCACCCTACTAACCAGCAACTGCTGTTTTTAGGATAACTCGATGTTTTGAAAGGGCACGACTGAAGTCGTGCCGCAAATCGCTCAAAATACGCCAGGGCTTTAGCCACTGAGGGAAGCTTCGACGCACACAGCCCTACTCAGGAATATCTTAGCGGTGCGGGAGAGGTTGCTCCAACCATTAAGCGCGGCCAAACCGCACAGAGGCGGCCCGCTCTCCGGCTAATCCCTAACCACTGCCTTTCTCAGCTCAGCAGAATCGGAATCGCCGGGCCTTCCACCATTGGCTTCACCACATCGACCTCGGTCTTGACGTAGGCGATCTTGCCGGCCTCAATCTCGTCCTGGGCGATGCGGCAGGCCTTGGTGGACGAGCTGTTGACCAGAGCGTGGGAGCCGCTCTGCAACTGGCGAGCGCGACGCGCCGCGACCAGAACCTTGCGGTAGTTCGAATCGAAGCTGGTCTCAATCGTCATCGGATTCCTCCTCGAAGTTCAGTTCCTGCTGGCGAGAATCGCCAATGATGCCAAACGCCTCCAGCACAGGCTTCAGCCGCTCCTGCGCATTCGCTTGCAGGCACGCCGCCGCCACCTCCAACACCCTTCGCGAACGGTAAGCAATGGCCTCGCCATTGCGATAGAAGCGCTCGGCCAATACGATAGCCTCCAGTTGCGCTACCGCCCGGTCCAGAATGTCGTTGACCAGAATATAACCGTACTGGCTAAAATTCTCAATCTCCTTGCTCGCCTCGCTCAGCCGCCCGTAGAGCTCCGCCTCGTTCACAACGCCCTCGGCGCGGCTGCGATTCCGCAAGCGCGTGCGCAGCACTTTCGGATTCGGCGGCAGAACAAAAATGCTCACCGCCTCCGGCATTTTGGCGCGCACCTGCGCTCCCCCCTGCACGTCGATGTCGAGCAGCAGATCGTACCCCGCCACGCGCGCCTCTTCAAGCGACGCACGCGCCGTACCGTATAAGTTGCCAAAAACCTCGGCATGCTCCAGAAACATATCCGCTGCCACCATGCGCTCGAACTCCTCGCGCGTGGTGAAGTGGTACTCACGCCCGTCTTCCTCTGAGCCTCGCGGAGCCCGCGTCGTCCATGAAATCGCAAAGTCCACGGCGCTCAGTTGCTTGCGCAGTTCGCTCACCAGCGTGCTTTTGCCCGAGCCCGAAGGCGCCGAAATGATAAAAAGAATTCCTGCCACGTGTCGTTATTCCCTTCCGCCTGCGCCCCGTTTCAGTTCACTGTTCCCTGTCCACTGTCTCATTCCACGTTCTGTATCTGCTCACGAGCTTTCTCGATCTCCGCCTTCATGGCTAGTCCGAGTTCGGTAATCCGCGTCCCTTTGCCGCCCACGCCGCCTGTCTTCGATAGCAGCGTGTTGGCTTCCCTGTTCATCTCCTGGAGCAGGAAATCCAGCTTCTTTCCCACTTCGCCACTACCGGCCAGCAGTTCGCGGAAATGCCCGATGTGCGTCGTCATCCGCGTCAGCTCCTCGGAAATATCGCTCCGCTCCACCAGCACCGCCACTTCCTCCAGCAGCCTCTGCCGGTTAAACTCCGGCCCTGTCGCCGCCAGCAGCCGTTGCGCCAGCCTCTCCTTGTACCTCTGTTCGATCTCGGGCCGCAGTTCGGCCACGCTGTCCGTCGCTTCAGCCAGCCGGTCGAGCGTCCCGTGCAGAATCGCCTCCAGCGCGTCGCCCTCGCGCGCCCGCATTGTCTTCAGTTCGTCCAGCAGCGGCCCAATCTGTTGCCGCACGCTCTCCGCCAATGCAGCCAGGTCGTCTTCGCTGCGGTTCTCGGCCTGCAAAGCCCCAGGCATGCGCAGCGCCACGTTCAAGTCCGGCTCGCCCTTCAACTGGTATTCCTCCTGCGCCGCGCCAAAGGCGGCAATGTAGCCCGCCACCAACTCGCGATTGTAGCCGGCAATCTGCTGCGACGATCGATCGACGGCAAGCGCCAGATCCACGTGGCCGCGCACCAGGTTATCCTTCAGCACCTTGCGCAGTTCCATCTCCAGCCCGTCCATGCCCTGCGGCAGGCGCAACTGCACATCCAGAAAGCGGTGATTGACGCTCTTCACGGTCAGTGTATAGCTCAGTTGATTCCCGTCGCGCACCGGTACGCTCGCCTGAACCCGCGCAAACCCAGTCATCGAATAAATCGGCATGTCTTGCTTACTCCTGTTTCCCGGTCGCGAGCTCCGGCTCACACCCTGGCAAATAGTGCATCAGTAGCGCCGAAGGCTCTGGCTCCGTCTCCGGCTGGTCCATGAACTGCAATTGATAAAGCCTCTGATAGGTGGGCGAGGTGGTCAGCAATTCCTCGTGCGAACCGATCGCCGTAATGCGCCCATCCTCAAGCACCGCAATCCTGTTCGCGCGGCGGATCGTCGAAAGCCGGTGCGCAATCACCATCACCGTGCGCCCCTGCATCAGGTTGGCCAGCGCTATCTGCACCAGCGACTCGCTCTCCGCATCCAGCGCCGACGTCGCCTCATCCAGAATCAGAATCGGCGCGTCCTTCAGGATGGCCCGCGCGATGGCCAGCCGCTGGCGCTCGCCGCCCGACAGCCGAAATCCCTTCTCGCCAATCACCGTATCGTAGCCTTGCGGCATGCGCAGAATAAAATCGTGGGCCAGTGCATTGCGCGCCGCCCCCTCCACCACCGACGCCCGCACATCCGGCCGGCCGTACGCAATGTTGTTGCGCACCGTATCGTTAAAGAGGATCGTCTCCTGCGTTACCTGCGCAACCTGCCTGCGCAGCGAGGCCAGGGTGAGAGAACGCAGGTCGTTCCCATCAATCTTGATCGCGCCTGTGCTCACGTCGAAAAACCGCGGAATCAAATTCACCAGCGTAGACTTCCCTGCCCCGCTCGGCCCCACCAGCGCCAGCACCTCGCCGGCCCGCACCTCAAGATCGATGTTGTGCAGAATCTGGTGCTCGCCCTCTTCGGTCGAATACGAAAAGCCCACGTTCTGAAACTGAATCGCGTGTACAAACTTCTTCAGCGTGGTCGCATGTGGCCTCTCCTTCACATCGTCTTCCGTATCAAAATACTCGAAGATCGACGACGAAGCGCCCATCGCCTGCTGGAAGCTGTTGTAGAAGTACGCGAACTTGCGCACCGGATCGTACAGCTTGAAAAGCAAAATGATGAACGCGCCGAAAAGCCCCATAGTCATCTTGCCGTGCAGAATCTGATTTCTCCCTATAAACAGAAACATCGCAATCGCCACCGCGCCGATCGAGTCCATCAACGGCGAGCTGATCGACTGAATACGCACATTGCGCAAGTTGGCGCGGAACAGCCGCCGGGCCGCTGTCTTGAAGCGCAGAACCTCCCACAACTCGGTGTTGAAGGCCTTCACGATCCGGTTGCCCGTCACGGTCTCATGCAGAATGTTCTGAATCTCCGCCAGCTTGTCCTGCCCCGTGCGCGTGCGCGTCCTGACTTCCCTGCCGATCTTGCGCGCCGACGTAATCACAACCGGAATGAACAACACCAGCGCCCAACTCAGTTGTCCGCCCAGGCCAATGACGCAAGCCAGCCCCACGAGGAATGTGAAGAATTGCTGAAGGAACTCGCCGATGACGGAACTGACCGCGGTCTGCACTTTGTCCACGTCATTAATCAGCGTCGAGAGAATGGAGCCCGTAGCGTGCTTGTGGAAAAAGCTCGATGAACGGCGCAGCGTGGCTTCGTAAAGGTGATTGCGCAGATCGGTGATCAGCCCGAAGCCGGCATAATTCACCAGGTAGGTGCCGAGATAGTCGCAAAGTCCCTTGGCCAGCGTCGAGAGAACCAGCGCAATCGCGACTACGTTCCAAGCATTGTGCTGATGCAGAAAATGAGGAACAAGCATCCTCAAGTCGAAATGCAGGTTGCCCCATCGGTTGCCGGGCAGACCCAGAAGGATGGGCCCTTCCGGCGCATCGGGCCGCAAAACCTGATCGAAGATGGGTTGCAAAAGAAGAACGCGAAAGGTGTCGAGAACCCCGGTTGCCGCCAGCAGCAGCACGCCCGGCAGCCACTGCAGCGAGTAAGGAAGCCCATAGCGCAGGAGGCGAACAAAGTTCTTCATCAGCGTCGGCCCGCCTGCCCCGCGCAGGATTCCTGAGTGCGTCCAGGGTTAATGCAAAACTCCATCCAAGTATTGTATCCGGGCCTGCCCAAAACCCGCTTCCAACACAACGAGTCAAAACCGCTGGGTGCCCCATCCTCGCCATTCTGAGCGAAGTCGAAGAATCTGCTTCTTGAAAATTTGTGGCTAGTGTCCTGTCTCAGAAATTCGCAGCAAAACACAGGTTGTCATCCTGAGCGAACGGGGCCCCAAGCGCTTTTCAGCTTGGGGGTGGTG
>CAYQOQ010000265.1:0-4325 GCA_964419175.1 uncultured Occallatibacter sp.
CGGCGTTGCGCAGCCCTTTTTCGGAATCGGCCCGGTTTCGGGTTCGCCTGCCTGGATCGAAACCTGCCCGCAAGCCTGGATCAACGCCGCCGCTCTTCACATCGACTTCAGCTTCGTCCTCGATCAGCTTTCCCTGGTTATGCTGCTGGTCGTCACCGGCGTCGGCTTCCTCATCCACATCTACTCCGTCGGCTACATGCACGACGATGAAGGCTACGCCCGCTACTTCAGCTACCTGAACCTGTTCCTGTTCTTCATGACCGTCCTGGTTCTCGCCGGCAATGCGCTGGTGATGTTTGTCGGTTGGGAAGGCGTGGGTCTGGCTTCGTACCTGCTCATTGGCTTCTGGTACCAGAGGAAATCCGCTGCCGACGCCGGCAAGAAAGCCTTCATCGTCAACCGCATCGGCGACTTCGGCTTTCTGATTGGTATGTTTCTGCTCTTGGCCAACTTCGGCACGCTCACCTTCAGCGAAATCGCCACCAAGCTCGGTCAGGACCCCGGCTGGACAGGCGGCGTGGTCACCGTCATCGCGCTTTGCCTCATGCTGGGCGCAGCCGGCAAGAGCGCGCAGCTTCCCCTCTACATCTGGCTTCCCGACGCCATGGAAGGCCCTACCCCAGTCTCCGCCCTCATCCACGCGGCGACCATGGTCACCGCGGGCGTCTACATGGTCGCACGCACACATGTCTTGTTCGACCACTCGCCCTTCACGCTCGGCGTGGTCGCCATCGTCGGCACGGCCACGGCCCTCTTCGCCGCCACCATCGGCCTGGTACAGAACGACATCAAGCGCGTGCTCGCCTACTCCACCATTTCGCAGCTCGGCTACATGTTCCTGGCCTGCGGCGTCGCGGCCTACTCTGCCGGTATCTTCCACCTCGTTACCCACGCGTTCTTCAAAGCTCTGCTCTTTCTAGCCGCAGGCTCCGTGATTCACGGCATGGGCGGCGAGCAGGATCTGCGCAAGATGGGCGGCCTTTGGAAGAAGCTCCCCATCACCTTCGCCGTCACCACCGTCGGCGTTCTGGCCATCGCCGGATTCTTTCCCTTTGCCGGATTCTTCTCGAAAGACGCAATCCTCTACGCGGCCTTTCTGCAAGGCCCCGGCGGCAAAGCCCTCTGGTTTGTCGGTGTCGTCACCGCCCTCTTGACTTCGTTCTACATGTTCCGCCTCTGGTACCTGGCCTTCCTGGGCAAATCGCGCAGCCCCGAGATTCACCCGCATGAGAGCCCCTGGTCGATGCGCGGCCCGCTGCTGATTCTGGCCCTCCTCTCCATCTGCGGCGGCTGGATCGGCATCGAGCGCTTCAACAACTTCCTGGCTCCTGCAGTGAGCGCAAAGACCGCGGAGACCGGAAGCCCGCATCTGGAGCTTGTCCTGAGCGGTGTCGCTGTTGGCGTCGCATTGTTGGGCTGGCTCCTGGCCCACCTGTTCTATCGCGAAAAGTCCACGCTTCCTTCAACTCTTGCCGCCGACCTTCCCACCGGTTACAAGCTGCTGTCCAACAAGTACTACGTGGACGAGTTCTATGGCGCTACGGTAGTCAAGCCGCTGTTCGCCACTTCCAAATACCTTCTCGGATGGGTCGTGGATGTAGGCGTCCTCGGCGGCATCGCCTGGCTGTTCGGCGGCATAGCCATGCTGTCCAGCGCAATTTTGCAGCGCTGGCAATCGGGCAATCTGCGCTCCTATGCGGCGTGGCTGGCTGCGGGCGCAGCGGCTCTGCTCCTGTTCCTGCTGGTTCCGTGGCCCACGGTCCTGGCTAGTCTTTTTGGAATTCACTTCGGCATGGCGGGGCATTGAGAGAATGAACGCAATCAACGAATCGATTCTCACCTTGATCCTCCTGCTTCCGCTGGCTGGAGCGGTGTTGGTTGCCCTGGCGCCCGACCGTGGCAAGCTGCCCAACTGGATCGCCCTTGTTACGGCTCTTGTCACCTTCGGCCTTACGCTCCACCTGCCTGCGCACTTTGACCCAGCGCAGCCCGGCTTCCAGTTCGAAGTCAGCCGCCTGTGGATCGAGAAGCCCGCCATCTTCTACCACCTGGGCGTGGACGGCCTCAGTCTTTGGCTGGTTGTCCTTACCGGCCTGCTCGCCCCCGTGGGCATTGTGGCCAGTTGGAACGCCATCCAGGAGCGCCGCAAGGTCTTCTTCGCGCTCTTCCTTGTCCAGCAGACGGCCATGTTCGGCGTCTTTCTCTCGCTTGACCTGATGCTCTATTACGGCTTCTGGGAACTCTCGCTCGTGCCCATGGCCATTCTCATCGCCATGTACGGCCGCAAAGACGGGCCCAAAGCCGCGCTCAAGTTCTTCCTCTTCACCTTCATCCCCTCGGCGCCCTTGTTGGTTGCCATCCTCTGGCTCTATGTCCAGACCCGCAGCTTTGACTTCACCACCCTGCAAATCCTCATCGCCCACGGACAGATTCCTACTTGGCCGTTGTGGTGGGCGGCGCTTGCATTCCTCTTCGCCTTCGCCGTCAAGGTTCCCGTCTTCCCACTGCACGGATGGATTGCCGACACATTCAGTGAAGCTCCCGTAGCCCTCGCCATGATCGTAGCCGGCAAGCTCGGCCTCTACTCCATGCTGCGCTTCCACATTGGCCTTTTCCCTGTGCAGTCGCGGATTGCGGCTCCGTGGCTGGTTGCTCTCGCAGTCGTTGGCATCCTCTACGGCGCTTGCCTGGCCCTGGTGCAGCGTGACTTCTGGCGGCTGATGGCCTTTGCCGCTCTCAGCCATCTGAGCCTCATCACGCTGGGCATCTACGGCCTCACCATCACTGGCTGGCAAGGCGCAATCTTCCAGATCCTCTCGCACGGCATCGTCGATGGCGCGCTGTTCCTGCTGCTCGGCGTTCTCTACGATCGCTACGCAACAAGTCAGATCGACGCTTACGGCGGCCTGGCCGCCAAACTGCCGCGCACGGCAACCTTCTTCGTCTTTGCCTCTCTTGCCATGATCGGCCTGCCCATGCTGAGCGGTTTCATCGGGGAGTTCCTCGTCCTCTCCAGCACCTTCACCGGTGTCAGCAAAGGATGGGCAATTGCCGCAGCGCTAGGCGTGATCCTGGGCGCGGCCTACATGCTGTGGCTCATTCAGCGCCTCTTCTACGGTCCGGAGAGCGCCCTCGCCACGTCGAAACCCGCCGACGACCTGCGCCCGGGTCAACTGGCCATCGTGTGGCCCCTGGCTGTCCTGATCCTGGTCATGGGCCTGGCGCCTTCGCCCTGGCTCCAGTCGATCCAAACCGGCGTTCATCCGCCACAGTTGAAGGAACCGCACCTGTTATCGCCGACTGTCCTGCTTCTTCCGTCCATATCGACTTCGTCCCCAGGGGAGGGCCAGCGGTGAATCCAGTTCCCGACATCTTCCGCATCCTTCCCGAGGTCATCCTCACCCTCACCGGCGTAGCCGTGATGCTGATCGACGCATCGCTTCCTCCCGGATGGGCGCGCCGTCCCCTCGGCTGGGTCGCCGCCATCGGAACCACGCTCGCTCTGTGGAGCAGCCTGTGGCAGCTTTCTCTCCCTGAGGGAACCGGCTTCTATGCCACGGTTGAGACCAGCGCCTTCACCGTCTTCTTCCACGTCCTCATCTGCGGCATCGTCCTGGTCGCGCTGCTTCTCTCGCTCGACACCTTGCCCGAAGACAGTCATCACCAGGGCGAGTACTACGCGCTGATCGTCTTCGGCGCGGTCGGCATGTGCCTGCTCACCGGCGCGGTCGAACTCCTACTGGTCTTCATCGCTCTCGAAATCTCCTCCATCGCCACCTACATTCTGGCCGGTTATCGCAAGGACACAGCCCGCGGACCCGAAGCCGCCATCAAGTACTTCCTCCTCGGCTCCTTTGCCACCGCTTTCCTGCTTTATGGCGTAGCTCTCATCTTCGGCGCCACCGGCACCACGCAGATTTACGAGATCGCGCACCTTGCGCCCTCCGCCGAAAATCATGCACTCATTGTGACTGGCCTGGGATTGATGCTGGTCGGCATCCTGTTCAAAGTTTCTGCCGCGCCCTTCCACGTCTGGACGCCCGACGTGTATGAAGGCGCGCCCACTCCGGTCGTTGCGCTCATGTCCACCGCGCCCAAGGCCGCTGCCTTCGCCCTGCTGCTGCGCGTGATCTACGAGATGCTGCCCACGCTGCGCCCCGTCTGGTCTCCGCTGCTGTGGATTGTGGCCGTGCTTTCAATGACCGTCGGCAACCTGGCTGCGCTGCGCCAGCAGAACGTCAAGCGCCTGTTGGCCTACTCCTCCATCGCCCATGCCGGCTACCTTCTGGCAGCCTTCGCCGGCCTCGGTTCCACCGGCATTGCCG
>CAYQOQ010000266.1:0-4305 GCA_964419175.1 uncultured Occallatibacter sp.
TGAAAATGGAAAACTTGATGTAGTCACAGCCTCTGAGCGAACGGGGCCCCAAGCGTTCTTCAGCCTGGGGGTGGTGAGTCGAAGGATCTGCGGCTGTTTTTCAAACAACTTCGGGGACAGGACGCCAGGCCATATCCACCTATAGTCCTCATGTAAGTATTTGATAAGTGAGAGGACTGTCGTCCGGAGCGACCGTAGTGAAGCGAAGGGACTCGAAGGATCTGCGATTGTTCTTCGCCCGCTAGCATCTTCAGCTCATTTTGGGTCGTTATTCTTGGATACTCTGCCCTCCCTATATGTCGATAGGTGCTAGCTGCGGTTTCTGTTTTGCCCAACAGTTTCATCCTCGCCAGAGCAATGTGGGATGTCTATGAACCAGTAACCGTCGAATAGGCGGTTTGCCGAAAATTACCCCTCACCAGCGCATAATCGACCTATGCCCCTCAATCGAGGCCAAACCGAGACTCAAAAACGCCTCCACTCTTTTTCTTTACCTGTAAATTGCACAAATTACAGGGCACCCTATTTTTAACCAAACCATAATCAACAAGATAGAAACATCTACCAGTAACCACTCAGTAAACATGACGTCGAAAAAAACGCGATTTTTTTCGTCAATTTCTTAGGCAAAAACATCCAATTTCCGCCCTGCTGACCCACTTTTTCGCATTTTTCGCAAGCAAGCAGACCAGCAGAGCCAAGCCTTTCTATTCCCTGCTCCCTATTCCCTACCTTCATCACGCTTCAGGCCGCAACTCCGCCTCCTTCGTCGTAATCGTCAGCTTCGCTGGCATCAGCTCCGCTCCGTCCCAACCTTCCTTCGCCGCCTCGATCCGAATCTCGCCCGCCCGCTTGGTCGATTGCAGAATCACCTGCGCCAGTCCGTTGAACAGAGACCGCTTCGATTCCTTGTCGCTCTCCTGGCAATTGGGGTCGCCGTTGCCCACGCCAATCAGCTTGCCCGCGCCCGAGACCTTGAAACCGATAAAGTTGTTCGCGGTCGGCACTGCGCGGCCTTCCTTGTCCACAACCTCGACCTTCACAATCGCCACGTCCTCGCCGTCCGCATTAATCTCCGTGCGGTCCGCACTCAGACGAATCGCCACGCCCGGTCCCGTCGTCTCGCGCTTCTCGGTCAACGCAACCTTGCCGCCCTTGAACCCGCGCGCTTCAATCGCGCCCGGCTCGTACTTCGCCTTCCACTCCACGTGCCCAAGGTGCGGAACCTTCTTCTTTCCCAGGCTCTTGCCGTTCACGAGCAGTTCGACTTCTTCAAGATTCGAGTAAACCCAAACCGGAATCTCGTCGCCCTCTCGACCCTCGAAGTTCCAGTGTGGAAACAGATGCAGTGAGGGCTCCTTGCCCCACCAGGCCTTGTAGTAATAGAACGTGTCCTTCGGAAATCCGCACATGTCCACAATGCCAAATTGCGAATTGATCGACGGCCACCCATACGGAGTCGGCTCGCCGCGATAATCGAAACCCGTCCACGCAAAGCCGCCCGCCATCCACTCCCGCGTCCCGTAGAACGTCCACCACTCCTCGGCTGTCTCGCCCCACGGCACCACGGAATCGTAAGCATTCACCGTATTCCGCAGCGGGTTTGTCGCGTACTCGCCACGCGTCGAAATCGCGCTCGACGTCTCCGACCCATAAACCGGCCGCGTCGGATTCTTCTTGTGATACTCATCGGGAAACTTCAGGTTGTAGTTGAAGCCGATAACGTCGAACGCGTCGGAAACGCCTTTCTTGTTGTCCCCGTTCACCGCCGCTGAAACCACGCGCGTCGGGTCCAGTTCATGGCAGCGCTGCACCATGGTCGAGCCCACCTTGGCGCCCTGCTCGGCCATTGCGCTTTGCATTTGCCCTTCCTCGTTGCCAATCGACCACAGAATAATCGACGGCGAATTCCGATAACGCTTCACCATCGCTTCCAACTGCGCCAGTCCCTCCGGATTCGAACTCATCTGCCGCGTCTCGCACATCATCATCATGCCCATCCGGTCGCACGCATCCACCCACTCCGGCGTCGGCATGTTGTGCGATGTCCTCACCGCGTTGCCTCCCATCTCCCGCAGCACGCCCAGCCGGAACCACTGCAGCCGGTCTGGCAACGCCGCGCCCACGCCCGCATGATCCTGGTGATTGCAGGTGCCTTGAATCTTCAGCGGCTTGCCGTTGAGAAAGAATCCCTTCTCCGCATCGAACTTCGCCGTCCGCACGCCAAAAGATATGCGCTCGGCGTCACGAGTCTTGCCGTCCGTCTCTACCGTCACAATCGCCGAATAGAGATTCGGCTCGTCCACCGACCACAACGCAGGATTCGCCAGGCTCGCCGTAGCTGTAAATGCCGTCGATCCGCCCTCTGCAATCGACTGCGCAGGCCCTTCCGCCGTAGCCACCGTCTTGCCCGCTGCGTCCTGAATCTTCCATGTCACCTTGGCGCTCTCTGCCTGTTTCCCCTGGTTCTCAACCACCGTGTCCAGCTTCAAGGTTGCCGAGTCCCCGTCCACCGAAGCCCGCACCGTGCTGTCCCACTTGCCTAGGTGCAGCGCATCGGTCTTCGTCAGCCACACATGCCGATAGATGCCGGCGCCCTCATAAAACCAACCGTCACCAAAGCTCGCATCCACACGCATCGTGATGTAGTTCTTCGCCCCGTAGCTCAGAAAATCCGTCAGGTCGAACCGGAATGGTGCATAGCCGTTGTCGCTGCGGCCGATAAAGCACCCGTTCACAAACACCAGCACGCTACGGAAGGCCCCGTCGAACTCCACCGTGATCCGCCTGCCCAGATCGCTGGCTCCGATCTCGAACTCCCGCCGGTACCAGCCCACGCTGGTCTCCGGATACCGCCGCCCCAGCGGTTTGTACCCGTGCGAATTCTGTTCCTCGTCGCGTACAAATGGCAGTTCCACCGCCCAGTCGTGGGGCAGATCGAGCGCCCGCCACTTGCTGTCGTCGAACTTTGCCTTTGAAAACGCAAAGTCGCCCGTCTTCGCGAAATCCCCCTGCCCCATGCCAAAACCCAGGTCACGCGCCGGGTCGGTACCGTGTCCAAACTGGAACTTCCATCCGAAGTCAAGAAGCAACTGCTCCCTCGGCGCGACAGTTGCCAGCGCCTCAGCCGAACCTGCTTGCGGAGTACCTGCCAGCAACGCCGCCGTACGCCCCCACGCAGAACGCGCCAAAAGCGATGAAGCAGTAAGTCCCACCCCCATGTAAATCAGATCGCGACGAGAAATCATACTCATGGAAATCCCCTTTTCGACGTAAAGTCTCGCCATGAACCCAATCAAAACCCATACCGGCGAGCAACTCGAAACTATAAACGAGCCGCTCAACCAAAGTAAACGGTTTCATTCCCGGCCCAATTGAGTCTTGCCCCGCCCCCAGGTCGAGCCGTCTTTAGCACAGCCGAAACCCGGCACAATATGTTAAATTCATACAGTCGGAAACCCGCAGGAGAGATGGCCGAGTGGCTGAAGGCGCACGCTTGGAAAGCGTGTTTAGGGGTAACTCTAACCTGGGTTCGAATCCCAGTCTCTCCGCCATACACTATTGCATTTTGTTCATTTAATTGACAAATCTTAGAAAATAGGCAAGTTAGGCGATCTCCGCCTCGTCCGCGTTGTCCGTATTTTCCGTCCAAATTGTTCCCTGGGACGTTTTTTGCATGACAACGGCCGGGATGCATGACAACGGAAATCCGTCTCCACAGGACAAACGCCCGTCCTTTGGGAACGCTGATGAGAAGATCAGGCCAGCTCTTCGAGCTTCCTCACGAACAGCTTGTACCGCAGTCTCAGTGCCTCTGACGAGGGCAGGAGGCCAGACCGGCACCCCAGCTGCATTCCGACCAAGTCGCCGTACTCAGTTCTGAGCAGGGAACCGGCGTTGGCCGGTGGGATTTTCCAAGGAACATGTGGGCAGCATGTGGAGGCGGATATTCTAAGGACGTCCATGCTGGCGGCAAGTAGGCCGGCGAGTCACTGGTGCATGCAGTTGCAGCCCGTTTTTGAGCATGGTTCCGGATCGCGTGCTGGGATTCATGGTGACGGCGGCTGACTTTTTCAGTTTGCCGATCCCGTTTGGGAGAGTACCTTTTTTGCACGCTCCGGGCCGCTGGGCATGGCCGAGGGGAAGGTACCATGCCAGCAAGGCGGAAGAAGTCCATGCCGGGCCATTTGTCACCGGCGCACACCATCGATACCAATGCGGCGGGGATTGATATAGGGGCCACCGAGATCTATATTGCCGTGCCCGCGGACCGGGACGTTCAACCGTAAGCGTCTGACCAACGCA
>CAYQOQ010000267.1:0-4302 GCA_964419175.1 uncultured Occallatibacter sp.
TGAAGCCTCAGCGGATGGCATCGGATCCGCTAAGGTTGTAATCCAAAGCAAAGCTCGTGATCCAAGGCCGTTTGTTGACTAACCGTCGTTTGCGATCGATGTAAGTCTTCGGCCATTCCGAGGAGGGAGAGGACGCAGATGTCGCGTCCTCTCCCCCCTCGGAATGGCATGTCTATGTAGTTAGGTAAAGGGCAGATGGATTGGCTGGATACAAGCCCGATGGCGAGTTTTGTAGAACTTTTGGGCGAAGGAATCATTAAGCGATAATGGCGAAAGGGAATAGACACATGCGGCAGATAAAGCATATTTTCTGTGTTTTGGTTTCCGCGATTGTCATCTTCATGGGATTCAAAAGCTCTGCATCTGGGGTCGATGGGGCAGGAACGAACCCTTCAGAGCCGAACCAAGGCCAGTTGCAACGCGCAGCCAGAGGAATTCAGACGCTACAGAGCTGGTACGACCCAACCACCGGACTGTACAAGACCACCGGATGGTGGAATTCAGCCAATGCTCTAACTGTACTCGTGGATTATGTTCGTGTCAGCAAGTCGACGCAGTACAGCTCGGTGCTTGCGAATACATTTTCTGCTGCGCAAAAGACCAACCCTGGCTTCCTGAATAAGTATTACGACGACGAGGGTTGGTGGGCGTTGGCATGGATAGACGGATACGATCTAACTGGCAATCAGCAGTATCTGTCGATGGCCGAGGCCATATTTGCAGACATGACGGGCGCTTGGGACGATACCTGCGGTGGCGGAATATGGTGGAGCAAAGATCGCAGATACAAGAATGCTATCGCGAACGAACTATTTCTTTCCGTTGCCGCGCATCTGGCAAATCGGGATGCTGGCAATCGCACGAACTATCTGAATTGGGCGAATAAAGAATGGAAATGGTTCGCACAGTCGGGGCTGATCAATTCCAAGAACCTTATCAACGACGGTCTTGGCGCGAGCAAAGGGCAAATCAGTGCAAACCAGTGTGGCAACAACGGGCGGGCTATTTGGAGCTATAACCAGGGAATCGTACTTGGCGGACTGGTGGAACTTTCAAAGTTGGACCAAGACCCTTCTCTGCAACTGACTGCCCGGAAGATTGCGACAGCAGCCACCACATCGCTTGTCGATGCCAAGGGAATAATGCACGACCCTTGCGAGCCAAACTGCGGTGCCGACGGCGTGCAGTTTAAGGGCATCTTTGTCCGCAACTTGATTGCTTTAGATCGAGCATATCCTCAGAGTGTGTTTGAGTCTTTCATCAATAGCAATGCGGATGCAATATGGACGCAATCGCAGGGCGCGCACTTTCAATTCGGGCAAGTATGGTCTGGGCCATTCGACGCAGGCAACGCGGGAAGCCAAAGCTCAGCGCTTGATGTCTTAGTTGGTGCGGTCTTTCTGCAAGACAAAGAATGATTCTCGCACGATTCAGTGATGCGGTATTCTCTCAACAGTACCTTAAAGATCCGTGAGATGAATCGACGGTTGGCACTCTCGGTGGTTGCGGCCTCGTTTTGCGGCTTGCTATTCGGTTATGATATTGGGGCCATCTCAAGCGCAACACTGGGGTTGAGGGCGCAATTCGTGCTTTCTCCTGTTGCGCTCGGAGTGGCCATGTCATCCGCTCTTTTCGGGACCATTCTAGGTTCAATTTCCGCTGGATTTATAGCCGATTCGATCGATCGGCGCAAGACGTTACTTCTCTCCGTGTTTCTGTATTTCTTTGCGTCGTCTGGGGCTGCCTTTGCGTTCAGCTTCATGCAGTTTGCAGTCTTTCGTTTCGGGTCAGGTGTTGCAATCGGTCTCATCTCGGTGGCCGCACCTCTATATCTCGCTGAGATTGCTCCGTCTCGGTGGCGGGGGCGCGTGGTAGGCAGTTTCCAATTAAATGTCAGTGTCGGAGTAGTGCTCGCATTTGGTTTGGGCTTCGTGTTTTCTCACCATCTCCCTATCGGCTTGGCATGGCGATGGTCTTTTGTCGCCGGCGCCGTCTTTGCGATTCTGTGCGGGGCAATTCTCTTACGGGCCTGTCAAAGCCCACGCTGGCTGGCCCTTAAGGGACGTTCCGCCGAGGTGAGCACAACTCTCATAGCTTTGGGGTCGGCAGACCCCGAAGCCGATCAGGCCAGCCTCGCCGCTTCACTTGAAGAGTTCAGGGCTTCACGGCAATCGGCTCTGTTCTCACGGCGGCATGCTCGGCCAATTCTTCTGGCTGCCAGCATTGCCATTTTTAATCAGCTTACAGGGGTTAACGTACTTCTTTACTATATCCTCGATGTCTTTGCCGAACTCGGATCGGGGCGTTTGAACGGGCGGAAAGACGCATTCCTAATGGCCGCATTTAGCCTTCTGGTGACCACAATCGCTGTGGGCATCATCGATAAGGTAGGTCGTAAGCCGCTTCTGCTAGCCGGAGCGGCGGGCATGGGCGCCTGCCTCTTGGCACTGCCTGCGATTCGATACATGGGCTGGCCAGCTGAGTCCGTAGTTATCATTTTGTGGGGCTACAACGTGTTCTTCGGCTTTTCGCAGGGCGCGGTCGTTTGGGTCTATCTTAGCGAGTTATTTCCCATTCCGGTGCGGGCCCGCGGTCAAAGCTTCGGTAGTACTGTCCATTGGGTAGCCAACGCCATCATTGTCGGGTCTTTCCCTGCGATTGCAAGGAGCTTGGGTGCAAAAGCATTCGCGGGCCTCGCTGCTCTTATGGCCATACAGTTCTTCGTGATTTTATTCGGATATCCAGAAACGAAACACACCAGTCTGGAATCATTAGCTTCCAGTATCAGCGATTAGCCGGTCACAAGAGATAACGGATAGACGGTTTGCCAGAAAGGGCAAAGATCAGAAAATGAAAACGAAAAGCAGTTCAATAACCTTGGTTGATGTGGCGCGATTGGCTGGCGTATCGCTGAAGACAGCCTCGCGCGCTTTGAACGACTCTCCTGAGCTTCGCCCCGAAACCGGCGCGCGCGTGCGCGAAGCCATGGCACGACTAGGCTATCAACCGAATGAATTGGCTAGGGGATTGAAGGCGAAACGTTCAGCTGCGATCGCTATGGTTGTGCCGAATCTGGCTGATCCGTTCACCGCGGTCGCTGTACAGGCAGTACAGGAAGTAGCCCGAGAGCACGGACACGCAGTCATTCTCGCCAGTTCTGGGGGAGACGTTGCCTTAGAAGAATCGGAACTTCAGATTGTACTGAGACGACAGATCGATGGTGTCGTCCTGATGGCGGCAAGCAGTGGCAAGAGCAACCTGAAGCTGCTCCAGGCAAAGAACGTACCTATTGTTGTTTTCGACGAACCGCTCAGAGGCGAAAAAGTAGATACCATCACTGTGACCAATCGCAAGTCATCTCGCGAAGCCACCGAGCATTTACTAGCTCACGGCTACAGACGGATTCTTGCCGTGGGCGCTCGTCCGCATTTGTATACCTGCTCCGAACGCCTCGCAGGTTATCGATCTGCGGTAAAGAGCGCAGGAGCAGAACCGATCGAATTGTTGGTTCAGCATGAGAGCGATCTAACTCCAGAGCTTCTCTCGCCGTTCCTATCGGGTGCCAACCGTGTCGAGGCCATTTTTACCCTCAACTGGGTTTGCACGATGCGGGTTTTGCGCGCGCTCAACGCAGGAAAGAAGAAGATATTGACGGACTTTCCCCTCGTTTCGTTCGATGATTTCGAGCTTGCCGAAATGATTCCGCCGGGCCTAACTGTGGTGCGGCAGCCAGCGCATGAACTGGGACACCGGGCAGCTAAGGCACTATTCGAGCGAATGTCGGAGACTAAAAAGCAGCCGGCACGGAAGATAGTCCTCGGGACTGAATTCATCGTTCGCGGATCTTGTGGATGCAAGCCAAAGCCTTGGGATAGCGTGCATTTTCATTCAGATGACTGACTTCGCTGTCATGAGATGACCTATGAGGCTACATTAGTCGATCCTGAAAAGCCGGCAAAAGAATTATAAAAGCCGATGATTCTTGATGTTGGTTGGTCTAAAATCTCCTTGCAGACGTAGCAATCTACGAATTAGTAGGGTGTGAGGCAGCCTAGTGCCGAGTGGGGCTTGGTCGGGTCGCAAGCATGGTGCCAGACGGCGATCTTTCGCTGCGCTTCGAACAGGTTCCAGAACCAGCTTGTGTTCAGGCATTCATTGCGCAACCGCCGTGAAGCTCTCCACATAGGCGTTTTTCGGTATGCGTATGGCCAAGCTCACGGTTGACGAGGTGCGGTGTTCGGTTTTATGTGTCCGCCCGGGCAACACCATGGTTGACGGGTTTGGGTAGCCGGGGATAGGTTA
>CAYQOQ010000268.1:0-4299 GCA_964419175.1 uncultured Occallatibacter sp.
CAGTGAATCATCTTTCAAAAGCTACGAAAAGAATGGACTTGCCCGAAGGGATACGTAGGACGACTGCATGTACAGCGCCAGAGCGATGACGTAATAGACAACAACCTGCGCCGGCAGATCGCGCTGGCGAACGCTGGCCGTTCCCGTCTTGGAAAGCACCGAACCAATGCTGGAAACAAGGAATGTCTTGGTGATTACGCCGAGACTGATGTAGTCCGTGATCCGAGTACCCGGAGGGAGTTCCGCTACCGTACGCGCCACTTGAGGCCTCCTGTCCTTGTCTCAGACAAAATGCCACAAATCTCGTTAAGTGAACAGTATTGCGGCTAGTCATTTCTGTCTCCTATAAACGCGGCGACAGCGGCTCAGGCATCGGGCTCGGTTGCAGAGTGAATCTTGTTGGTCAGGTTGGCAACTGGGTTGGCGCGACAACTCCAGCGTCCGCTCCAAGCCCAAGCGTACCTGGAGCTTGGACTTCATCGACGGGTTCCCGCGGACTGGTCGCACGAAGTGGCTGTGCCAGCGGATGGAATGAGTTGCGCAGGCGAGTTTTCCTGGCCGCCTCAAGAAGCGATGGGACCGACCGCAAGCGATCCTGGTGAGCAGGGCAATAATCGGGTACAACACGAAGGTGCAACGGAGGACACACGGACCTTGCGGAACTGTAGACCACACCGATGGGCACATGCAGTTTGTTGTACAGTTCGCGGGCCAGGAAGTAAGCGGTAGCGGAGAAGTTACCTGCTGTATCGGGCGACGTCACGGTCCATTTCCCGGCCGCCTCCGTCGGCGCATCGCCCACCATTTGCGCGGGGGGAGTATACATATGTATCCACGGATACTTGGCGCTGGCAATCTCCGACGCTCCCTCCTTTGTTGCGGCCAGAGTTTTGCCGGACTGTGCGGGGGCAAGCACAACCTCTCCGATAAGAACATCCTCCAATGCCAGGCCGCTCCAGAAAGTGGGGTGCAGCGGGAGCAACCGCTTGAAGCGGCCGACCTCGACGAGCAGTTGGTATGGGCCGCCCGCCATCATGGGAGCAAGTTGGACCATCCACCGGCCGGCCCAGTCGGATTTCGCGGTCACGCTTTGTCCAGCTACAGAGACGGTGATTTCATCGCCACCAGGGCAACCTGTGCCCCAGATCGATATTGGAACACCCTGCTGCAACACCATGTGCTCGCCGAATGGTGCGGCAAGCCGGATGACCGCCCTTGCCGGCAGGGCAGACAATGACAGCAGAACCATGAAGACAGACAGCAGACGATTGCAGTTGATGTTCCGCATCCTTGAAATGACATGCGTTTTCATTGCACTGATTCCTTGTTCACCGCGGCCAGCGACGGCACGTTCAAAACCCAGTCCGACGGTTTATGAGAACCCATTTTCAGATGCAGGGTCACTGGGCTTCCCTGGGGCAGGTGCAGTACGCACGTAGTTGCATCCGGTTTGGGTTGGACCCTCAGAACGCCGTCCGGCGCGAAGATATATCTGATTCCATGACGCAGGATCAGGGTAATGTCCTGATCCTTCCGGGAGGTGATGGTGATGTCGACGCTCCGGGTCTCGGTATTCCAGGTGAGATCGTCCACTTTGGCGAAGCTGCGTACGAGCATTCCCTTCACGCTGCCAGAGGTGAGTGTGGAAGGAAGTGCGGGCAGCAGTTCGATGACGCCCGGCCGCGAGTAGAGGAGCATCTCCATCATGATGGTGGGAATGGACCCTTGCTGGTCCGGCATGGGCCCGGTATAGGGGTTGTGAGAGCCGCGGAGTGTGGGACCGACGTAACCCTGTTCGAGGAACTGCTTAAGTTCCATGTTGACTAGGTAGTCGTCCTTGAGCCGCGCAGCGGCCAGGGCGCGATGCGAAATCCCGTGGCCGGAGGCATTGCCCTGCGCGCGCTTCCTGTCGGCCAGCCATGCGGCTTTGGCAAGTTGCGGCGTGCGGTCGGGATCGATCTCGTCACCGGGCCACACTCCGTAAAGGTGAGATGCATGGCGGTGATCCTGGTTTTCTTGTAGTGTCGGCCATGCCCACTCCTTCAACGCGCCGTCATTATCGACCAGATAGGGCGGCATCTTCGCCAACATGGCCTTCCATTTCGGCACCTGATCGGCGTCGGTCCCCAGCGTCTCCGAGGCCTGGATCAGATGCGTCAGCACCTCCCTGCAGACCGAAATATCCATAACCGCATTGATTACAGTGGGCGCGGCATCCGTGTTCGCGGGCCAGTTCTCAGGAGAGTACGACGGCACGAAAATGTAGTTGCCGTGCTCATCGGTCTCAGTGAGAAAGTCCTCATAGAACAGCGCCAGATCCTTCAGTCCTGGAACGATGTGCTGGCGCAAAAACTCGCGGTCTCCGGTGGTCAAGTAATAATCCCAGATAGGACTGTAGGCCCAGCCTCCAGCAGAAATCCAGTAGTGATGCGGCCAGTTGTAGGCAAAGTGGTAAAGTGCGCCGGTCTGCTGATCGGGATGTACGGAAAAGAGCGCTCCGCGCGCGCCGAAGATGTTCTCGGCATTCTTGCGGGAATCGGGCAGCAACCCCTCAATCCAGTGCGTGAAGGTTTCGCTGGCTTCGGGTAGATTTGCCATGGCGGCGGGCGCGATTTGCAGGTTGACGTTGATGTTCAGATGACCGTCGATGGAAGGATAGTCTCCCGTGCCTTCAGCCAACAGCCAGTAGCGGCTCATGTCGAAGTACTGCTCAAGCAGCGCTGGGGAGTAACCGATACGGGTTTTCTGATCGGTGAGCAGTTCTTCCGACGACATGCCGAACTGCGAGTGGCCGCCGAAGTCGATGGACATGCGGTCGATCATCTTCGCTTGGACTATGCGTTGCCTCTGGACCAGAGGTGAGTATTCCGCTGGCAGACTCTCCACGGCACTGGCCATCGCATCGACCTTCTCGCGGCTGTAGTCCTGGAACCATTCGATACGGGTCAGCAGGATCGCCGACTTGGCGCCGTGAATAGCAAGCTTTCCCCCTTCCATCCGGACCGAACCGCCCACGGAAACCACGCGTGTTACGCTGGCAAAGCCCATGTTGCCAAACTCGGGACTGAAACGACCGATCACGATCATCCGGTGCTCGTCAAAATCCAGCTCGTATTTCACCTTACTGGTCTCGTCGGGGTCGGCGAATACATCCGGCGTGTTGATCGTTATAGAAGCATCCAAAGTCCGGCCGACCGGCGGGGTCAGGTATTGCACAACAACATTGTCGGGCCGGGATACAAATGTCTTCCGCACCCAATCGCCGCGATCGTCGGTCCAATATACTTTGAGTTCCCCACTCTCAAAGTCCACCGTGCGCAGATAGTCCTTCGGATGTCCAGCCTGCGGAATATCGATATGCATGGTAAGGGGGATAATCTCATTATGATTCATCGTTCCGGGCGGCATGCCGACAGCGGTAGATGCCCGAAACGACAATTCCAGTCCTTCGCGATAGTGGCCGGCGAGAATCAACTTTCTTACCTCCGGCAAAACGTTCGCGATCTTTGGCGCTTCAAAGGGCATCTTCCAGGGCTGCATCACCCGCTCGTGGTGGAAGACGACGTCCTCAGCTAGCGGATTGCCGGGCAGTTCAACCAGCATCTTGCCATCCCCGGAGATAAGTGTGCCTCCGTTCAACCCGGTGCTGACCATGCCGCGCTTGGGAACAATTCCGCTCTTGATCCTCTGGGCCAATGGCATGGGAGAATTCATCGGCACATCAGCCTCAAGGGACAGAATCGAAACCGGCGCTTTCGGAGCAAATGTCGCCGCGGAGGCATTCTGTTGGGCGGATTGGCAGAAGGCAGGCGGCAGGAACAAGAAGATAACCAGAAGACATGCGGGGAAAAGGGCGTATCCTATCGGCTGTCTTGTCGGGCTTCCGTCTCTGGCCGATGACGGAGAGTTACTGCATTTTAGCAACGTTCTGCTCTCAACGCGCCAACTCTTTTCAGTGTTCATGCAAGACACTTTATAGCTCCTTTTGCCGCAGAGAAATGCTCTCTGTCGGCATCCAGTGCGATGTTCCTTTATCGTTTACTTCGACATGCATAATAGACCACAATATTCGAATTTGCAAAAGACTAAGCGGAGCGGAGAGGGTGAGATCGATCAACTCCGGGCTGATCTCGATCCGCCCGTTGCGCACCTCGTCAAAGGCGTTTTCAAGATTGTGCGTGAAGGCGGCCAGATCCTCGAAGTCGAGACAGCCAACAACGGCCAGGCGGCACTGGACAAATTGAATTCGGGAATCAAGCCCAATCTGATCGTCACCGACATCAATATGCCGGTCATGGG
>CAYQOQ010000269.1:0-4275 GCA_964419175.1 uncultured Occallatibacter sp.
TCATTTGGCGCCGGCATCGCCACCCTGGTCTGGCTTTACATCACCGCTTTCAGCGTGCTGGTGGGAGCGGAACTGAACGGGGTTCTTTATCGCGATCGTCAGGAACACATATCCGCACGTATATTTGCGGATCGCGTGATCGATGCGAATTCACCAGATCGGTAACGGATCCAAACCGGTATTGCATCCCGTTCATTGCAGGACGATGAACGACGGCGGAGAAACCTCCATGTACAATAAGGGAAGTCGTTCCCCATTGAGTTTGCTTTCTGGCTAGACAGGCTGCGAAAAAAGGCATTCATTTGAAGGAAGAGCCTGAAAAGCATCCCTCAGGGGCTAAAGCCCAACTCATTTTGCAGGGTTTATGTACGGGCTAAAGCCCGTACCCTTCACCGGGAGGAGTTTTTCCGCAGCCCGTAGAGCACTTTTGCCCCAACTGAACCGTTTTTTTATTGGAGCCATTCGTATGTCGTTTGCTGGTATTAGCTTGACTGAGTCGCCGTCTCAACGCCGTGCAAAGATTGTTGCCACTTTGGGACCGGCCTCAAACACAGAATCTGTCGTCCGCGATCTGGTGCGGGCGGGTGTAGACGTGGTTCGCCTGAACTTTTCCCACGGCTCTCACGAGGGGAAGCAGGAAATGATCCAGCTGATCCGCAAGGTAAGCCGCGACGAGCGCAAGCCGCTGTGCATTCTGGGAGATCTGCAGGGACCCAAGATTCGCACCTCAACTCTGAAAGATCACCAGCCGGTGCAGCTCAAAGCCGGCGGGCGCATCACCATTACCCCGCGCGAGGTACCGGGAACGGCTTCGCTGGTCGGCACCACCTTTAAAACTCTCGCGGAAAACGTCGAGCAAGGCTCGCGCATTCTGCTCTCCGACGGACTCATCGAGCTACGTGTCCACGAAGTGAATGGAGACGATGTGGCCTGCGATATCGTCAACGGCGGCATGCTAGGCGAAAACAAAGGCATCAACCTGCCGGGGATTCCGGTGCGCGTGCCCTCGCTGACCGATAAGGACACAGAGGATCTGGAATTCGCGCTGAAGAATGGCGTCGATGCTGTCGCCGTCTCCTTTGTCCGCACCGCTGAAGACGTACGCCTGGTGCGCAATCGTGTGACCGCGCTCGGCTTTGAAACCTGGATTATTGCCAAGCTCGAAAAGCCCCAGGCCATCGAGCACCTCGACGCGATTCTTGAGGCCGCCGACGGCATTATGGTGGCCCGCGGCGATCTGGGCGTTGAAATTCCGCCGGAGATGGTTCCCGCCATTCAGAAGCACATCATCCGCCGCGCCGCCGAGCACTCCAAACCCGTGATTACGGCGACGCAGATGCTGGAGTCGATGATCGAGAATCCGCGGCCCACGCGCGCCGAGGTTTCCGATGTGGCCAACGCTGTTTACGACGGCACCGACGCGGTGATGCTCTCGGGCGAGTCGGCCGTTGGCAAGTATCCGGTGGAAGCCGTCTCAATGATGGCCCGCATCGTGACCGAGGCCGAGCGCGACATCAAGAACCAGGACCCCTCCGAAGCGCGCATCCGGCAGGCGCATCTATCCATCGCCGAGACCATCTGCGAAGCCACGGCCCACGCCGCCGACGACCTTGACCTGCGCGGCGTCGCGTTGTTTACCGAGTCGGGGCAGACGGCCCGCCAGCTTTCAAAGTACCACCCGTCTGCGCCGATCTTTGCGCTCAGCCCGGTCGACATCACCATCAATCGCCTGAACCTGCTGTGGGGCACCACGCCGATTCGCTGCCCCAAGATCAACAGCACGGAGGCCCTGGTGGATTGCGCCGAAAGCCTGCTGGAGAAGTACGGGTACGTCCGTCCCCGCGAGGTGATCGCGATTGTGGCCGGCACCCGCACCAAATCCGGCTCGACGAACTTCATGCGCCTGCACGTGATGGGCGATAGCCGCCTGGAAGGCGCGCGCTTTAGTGCAGCCCGCGAACTGGAGGCCGCGCAGCGGGCCGCAAAATCCAAGCGATCCTCAGCCCGGAAGTCCAAGCAGAAGACGTCGAAGAAACTTGCGCCGTCGAGTGCGCCGAAGGGTTAAGCTCCATGAGGTGAACGCCGACAGGGCAATACATCGAAGCAACAAAAAGGCCACTCCCGTGCGGGAGTGGCTTTTTTGTTGCGTGCATTGACTCTTGGAACTACGTTACTTCGCCGCCAACTGCCGCAGCACGTATTGCAGGATGCCGCCGTGTTCGAAGTAGCCGATCTCCTGCGGGGTGTCGATGCGGACAATTGCATTGAAGGTCTTGGCCTTGCCATCCGAGGCTGTGGCTTTCACGGCGATGGTGCGGCCGTTGGCGAGTTTGTCTTTGAGGAGCGCGGTCAGGCCGGGGAAGTCGTAGACTTCTTCGCCGGTGAGGGCGAGGGATTCCGCGGTCTGGCCGGGTTCGAATTGGAGTGAGAGAATGCCCATGCCGACGAGGTTGGAGCGGTGGATGCGCTCGAAGCTCTCGGCGATGACGGCGCGGACGCCCAGCAGCTTTGGCCCCTTGGCTGCCCAGTCGCGGGAAGAGCCGGAGCCGTACTCCTTGCCGGCGAGGATGATCAGCGGCACGCCGCGCTCGGCGTATTTGACGCTGGCGTCGAAGATGGACATGCCTTCACCTTCAGGCAAGAGGCGCGTGACACCGCCTTCGGTGCCGGGGGCGAGCTTGTTGCGCAGGCGTACGTTGGCGAAGGTTCCGCGCACCATCACTTCATGATTGCCGCGGCGCGAGCCGTAGCTGTTGAAGTCGGTGGGTTTCACGCCATGCGCCGCAAGATATTTTCCCGCGGGGCCGTTGGCCTTGATGTTGCCCGCCGGCGAGATGTGGTCGGTGGTGACCGAGTCGCCGAGGACGGCCAGTACGCGCGCGCCAAGGATGTCGGTGATTGGAGCGGGAGTGCTCGTGATGCCGTCGAAGTAAGGTGCCTGGCGGATGTAGGTCGAGTCCGGCTCCCACTGGTAGACGTCGCCGGTGGGGAAGCTGAGACCCTGCCAGCTTGCATCGCCTTCCGCAACGGTTGCGTATTCCTTGCGGAAGATCTCGCTGCTCACGCCCTTCTCAATGGCTGCGGCCACCTCGGCCTGCGTGGGCCAGATGTCCTTGAGGTAGACGGGCTTTCCCGCGCCGTCGGTGCCGAGAGGATCGGTTTCGAAGTTGTGGCCGATTCTGCCGGCGAGCGCGTAAGCCACCACCAGCGGCGGGCTCATCAGGTAGTTGGCGCGCACATCCACATTGACGCGGCCCTCGAAGTTGCGGTTGCCCGAGAGTACGCTGACGGCGACCAGGCCGTGCTCGTCGATGCTCTTCGAAACATCGGCGGGCAGGGGGCCGGAGTTGCCGATGCAGGTGGTGCAGCCGTAGCCGACGACGTTGAAACGCAGCTTTTCAAGATAGGGCAGGAGGCCGGCTTTTTCGTAGTAGTCGGTGACGACGCGCGAACCGGGGGCGAGCGAGGTCTTGACCCAGGGGGGAACGGTGAGGCCCTTTTCGACGGCTTTTTTGGCGAGGATGCCGGCGGCCATCATGACGGAAGGATTGGAGGTGTTGGTGCAACTGGTGATAGCCGCGATGACGACGGAGCCGTGATCGAGATACTTATCGGGATCGACGTTGAATCGTTCCTTCACGGTCGTGGTCACGTGCAGCGGGGCCTTCTCGGCGATGGCTGTGTCGGTTACGGCGTTGCGCTGCCATGCGGCGGCGGTGCGGGTGCCTAGAGGCTTGGCATTGGGAGAGAGCAGCGAGGGGAGTTGCTGCTCGAAACTTGCGGCCGCATCTTTCAGAAGTACGCGGTCCTGCGGACGCTTGGGTCCGGCCACGCTCGGCTCGACCGCGCCAAGGTCCAGCTCCAAGGTCTGCGTGTATTCAGCCTCGGGCGAGCCGGAGGTGTGGAAGAGGCCTTGCTCCTTGTAGTAGGCCTCGACGAGGGCGATCTGCTCTTCGCTGCGGCCGGTGAGGCGCAGGTAGCGCAGCGTCTCGGCGTCGACAGGGAAGATGCCGCAGGTGGCGCCGTACTCAGGCGCCATGTTGCTGATGGTGGCTCGATCGGCCAAGGGGAGAGCGGCGATGCCGGGTCCGTAGAACTCGACGAACTTGCCGACGACACCGAGCTTGCGCAGGGCTTGCGTTACGGTCAGCACGAGATCGGTGGCTGTTGCGCCTTCGCGCAGTTTGCCGGTCAGCTTGAAGCCGACCACTTGTGGCACCAGCATGGAGACGGGCTGGCCGAGCATGGCGGCCTCGGCCTCGATGCCGCCGACGC
>CAYQOQ010000270.1:0-4273 GCA_964419175.1 uncultured Occallatibacter sp.
TGCCCATAGTTTCAATGGGTTACGATCAAAAGCACTTCTGTCACGGCAGAGGTCGACCGAATTACTCCCGGAAAACGCGGTAGCCGTAGCGTCATCCATCATTGTGTGCCCACTTCGGATATGCATTATGCCCCAACTTTGGAGGCTGCCTCATTCAGGTTGATCCGCTGAACATGCGCGGTACATATCCAGCAACCCTATCTGACGTCAAGGCACTCGAGCTGCTTCTTTACTTTCCCCAACCACCAAACGAGACTTCATCTTATGGGGCCTCGAATCTCGCATCTGGGGTTTCAAACGCAGTTTATGCGCGCACCCACAGGGCATCAACCGCACCCGGAAGAATCTCCACATTCGCAGCGAAAGCAGGATCCCGCTCTGTGCATGACCGCGCCGCAGCTCGGGCACGACGGAGCGTCGCCAAAATCGAGCAAATCGGTGATGCTCTGTTCGCCAGCAGCGGTTTTCTCCGGCGGCACGGGATGTCGCGTCGCCGGCATGTTGAACATGGACAACTGTTCCCCCTTGAGGAAGCGAAGTTCCAGCCAGCGGAAGATGTAATCCATGAGGCTCTTGGCGTAGCCGATCTGCTCATTGCCGGTCCAGCCCGACGGCTCAAAGCGCATGTGCGCAAACTTCTCGCAAAACACCTTGAGCGGAACGCCATGTTGGAGGCTGACGGAGACGGTTGTGGCGATCGTGTCCATCAAACCGGAAATGGTGGAACCTTCCTTCGCCATCTTGAGGAACATCTCGCCGGGGACGCCGTTGGGGTAGAGTCCGACGGTGAGGTAGCCCTCGTGGTTGGCGATTTTGAAGTGGTGCGTCACGGACGGACGCACCTCGGGCAGACGATGCCGGTTGGCGCGCGGCGGTCCGTCGAGCGGTTCGGGCTCGATGACGGTCGCTGGCGCAGTGGAGGACTCCTTTGCGAGGGTGACCGGCTGGGCCGCTTTGGAGCCGTCGCGGTAGATCGCGATGGCCTTGAGCCCGAGCTTCCAGGCCTCGATGTAGGCCTCGATCACGTCCTCGACGCTGGCCTCGTGAGGCATGTTGACGGTCTTCGAGATGGCGCCGGAGAGAAACGGTTGCACGGCAGCCATCATCTTCAGGTGACCAGTCCAGGAGATCGAGCGAGTGCCGGCGGTGGGCTTGAGCGCACAGCCGAAGATAACGGCGTGCTCTTGCTTGAGGTCGTCAGCCCCTTCGATGGAGCCGTGTTCGGCGATCCATGCGGAGAGCCGGTCGATCTCTGCAGGCGAGTAGCCAAGCAGTTCGAGCGCGGCTGGGACGCTGGAGTTGGTGAGGGTCATCTGCCCGCCGCCAACCAGCTTCTTGTATGCCACGAGGCCTATCATCGGCTCGATCCCGGTGCTGTCGCAGTCGAGCATGAAACCGATCGTCCCAGTGGGGGCGAGGACAGTGACCTGGGAGTTGCGGAAGCCGTAGGCGTCGCCGGCTGCGCGGGCCCTTTCCCACACATCTACCGCAGTCTTCTCCAATCCGCATGAAACGGGCTGGAGTCGACGCGCGGCGGCGAGGTGCATGTCCACTACAGCCAGGAAAGGTTCCTCATTCAGGTAGTAGCCGGGACACATGCCGGTGACCACAGGAGCATCCTCGTCGCCGTCTGTGATGTTGCGCCGCAACTCAGCATCGGCGGCCGACAGCGGCGGCATTGTCTCGGCGACCTCTGCGGAGGTGAGGTAGGCCTGGCCGCCCATGATTGCGGTGATGGCCGCCGCGACGTCGCGGCCCTTGTCCGAGTCGTAAGGTAGGCACATCCGGAGCAGGAGGGCACCGAGATTGGCGTAACCGAGACCCAGCGGTCGGTAGTCGTGGGAGTTCTGGGCGATCCGCTCCGTGGGATATCCAGAGTGGTCGACCAGAATGTCCTGGGCAATGATGAAGATGCGCACCGCGGCGCGGAACCGTTCGGCATCGAACGTTCCGTCGGGGCGAAGGAACTTCACCAAGTTGAAGCTTGCGAGGTTGCAAGCCGAGTCGTCCAGAAACAAGTACTCGGAGCAGGGGTTGGAGGCGTTGATCCGGCCAGAGTTCTTGGAGGTGTGCCACCGGTTGATGGTCGAGTCGAACTGCATCCCGGGGTCGCCGCAGTGCCAGGTCTCATCGGCTATCTTCCGCAGAAGGTCGCTGGCCTTCACCGTCTTGACCGGAGATCCATCGGTACGGGCGGTCAGCGTCCAATCCGCGCCGTCGATGGCCGCCTGCATGAACTCGTCGGTAACCCGCACCGAGTTGTTCGCGTTCTGGTAGAAGATCGAAGTGTACGCCTCGCCGTCCGGCGTAGAGCCGTCATATCCTACGGTCATCAATGCGCGAGCCTTGGCTTCTTCCTTGCCCTTGCAGGCGATGAACTCTTCAATATCTGGGTGATCGGCGTTGAGGATCACCATTTTTGCTGCGCGGCGGGTCTTGCCGCCGGACTTGATGGCGCCGGCAAAGGCATCGTAGCCGCGCATGAAGCTGAGCGGACCGGAAGCCACCCCGCCGCCCCTGAGAGGTTCCATGGAGCCGCGGATCGCCGATAGGTTGCTGCCGGTGCCGGACCCCCACTTAAAGAGCATGCCTTCGGTCTTGGCCAGAGTAAGGATGGATTCCATCGAGTCGTCGACCGAATTGATGAAGCAAGCCGAGCATTGGGGATTACGGTAGCCGGTGGCGGAGTAGCGCACGCCGCCGGTTGAGGGGTTCCAATGCCAGTTCTGGCCGTCCGCGTCCGGTTCCAGGCGGTCGCAGCCCACATTGAACCAGACCGGCGAGTTGAAGCTCGCGTACTGGTTGAGCAGCAGCCAGGAGAGTTCGTTGGAGAAGCCCGCGGCGTCCTCATCGGAGGCGAAGTAGCCGTTCTTCGTTCCCCAATCGGTGATGGTGGTGACGACTCGGCTGACAAGCTGGTCCACACCGGTCTCGCGGGCCGGCGAATTCAGCATGCCATGGAAGTATTTCGAGGCCACGATGTTGGTTGCGGTTTGCGACCACGCTACAGGGACACGGACGTTCTTTTGTTCAAAGACAGTTCCGCCGCGGGCATTGGTGATCAGGGCATCGCGGGTTTCCCATCTAACGGACTTGACGGAGTCGGAACCATCGGCAGTGAAGGTGCGCGTAATGGCGAGGCCAGGGGAGGTCCGGGTATTGTGCTGTGACATGGCAGTGTCCTTCGGCTGTTGTTAAAAGGGCTAGGGCAGGGAAGTGGAGACTCGTGGGCGAGAGCTTGGGAAGCCCGGAAGGGCCAGGAAATGGGCACAAGCGGGCGCTGGTAAGGGGGGACTGCTGGAGGGTTATCGCGATAGTGAAAAGCGGCGAGGATGAAGGGGAGGATGATGATGACGAGAACCAGCCACGCTACCAGGCCGAAGACGATCAAATGGGTGGTAGAAGGCGCAAGAATGACCGCAAGGGAAACGAGCATAGCTCACCTCGTGGTGGTCACGGTACAACAAGAATCGGCGTTGAGGGAATGCCTAGTAGGGGAGAAAATGCAGTGGATGTAGAAAAATAGCGATCGTGGACTGAGGGCCGTCTGGATGTAACGGTTTTGGGGCGAGATTCTGCGCAAGGCCGAGCCGCGAAGGAGGGTTCAAGGAGGCGACGGCAGAGGCTCCACAATGTGGCGGCGACTTCGGGCATTTCTGCGACCGAGAGGGCCTAAACCTGGGAACTTGCCTGGACCGGGCTGCCTTCTACTACCTGTTCCCGATAGACAGGCGGTGCATTGACCCGCCCTGCGGCGGCGTGAGCGGCTAGTTGGAGTGCGGACCGCTAATGCGGCGCTCTCCGTCCACCTTAAACGTAGCCGGTAGGCGGGACAGGTCGTAGTGGCAGGGCAGAACCAGAGCCCCGCAGACGTGGCCCAAGATCGGCAGCGTGATGGCCGGCGAACAGCCGGTGAGGTCCAGGTCGCCACCTACAAACAGGTTCTCGCCGATGCAGGCAAGTGCCCGGCAATCGACCAGGACACAGTTGCGGACCACATAAAGGTAGCTGCCGATCATCTTGAGAGCGGAGCACCCGCTCAACAGGAGCGACCCATCCACGCGCAAGCGATCGTGAATCGTCGTAAGATTCGGATGACCACTGCAGTCGAGGCGGCCTTGGACATGCATGCCTGCCGGAAGCGCGTGGAGAGGCACCTGGTCAACCACGCGAAGGCCCGCAAGAACAACACAGTTCTCAGGCATAGTGTCATGGATCAACAACGTTCGTGCATGAGCTGGGGAGCACATAATGTGCGAATCTCCTTTGTTGA
>CAYQOQ010000271.1:0-4226 GCA_964419175.1 uncultured Occallatibacter sp.
ATTTCGTTGTCGAAGTGGCCGATGTTGCAGACGATGGCCTGGTCCTTCATCTTCTTCATGTGCTCGAGGGTGATGATGTCGACGTTGCCGGTGCAGGTGACGTAGATGTCGCCGCGGCCGAGCGTATCTTCAACGGGGGCGACCTCGAAGCCTTCCATCGCGGCTTGCAGCGCGTTGATGGGATCGACCTCGGTGACGATGCAGCGCGCGCCCATGCCGCGCAGAGAGTGCGCGCAGCCCTTGCCCACATCGCCGTAGCCGCAGATGACGGCGACTTTGCCGGCCACCATGACGTCGGTGGCGCGCTTGATGCCGTCGGCCAGCGACTCGCGGCAGCCATAGAGGTTGTCGAACTTGGACTTGGTGACGGAGTCGTTGACGTTGATGGCGGGGACGAGCAGCGTGCCCTGCTCCATCATTTTGTAGAGGCGGTGAACGCCGGTCGTGGTCTCTTCCGAGACGCCGCGCCACTCCTTGACGACGTTGTGCCAGTGCTGCTTGTCTTCGGCGAAGACCTTCTTCAGCAGGTCCTTGATCACCTGCTCCTCGTGGTTGCCCGAGGGCGTATCGACCCACTTGTCGCCGTTTTCCAGTTCAAAGCCCTTGTGGATGAGCAAGGTCGCGTCGCCGCCGTCGTCGACGATGAGCTGCGGTCCCTTGCCGCCCTTGTGCGCCAGAGCCTGGTAGGTGCACCACCAGTAGTCTTCCAGCGACTCGCCCTTCCAGGCGAAGACCGGAACGCCGGTGGCCGCAATGGCCGCTGCCGCGTGGTCCTGCGTGGAGAAGATGTTGCAGCTCGCCCAGCGGACTTCCGCGCCGAGGCTGACGAGCGTCTCAATCAGGACGGCGGTCTGAATGGTCATGTGCAGCGAGCCGGTGATGCGGACGCCTGCCAGCGGCTTGGTTGCCGCGTACTTGTTGCGGATCGACATCAGGCCCGGCATCTCCTGCTCGGCGATGGTGAGTTCCTTGCGGCCCCAGTCGGCCAGGGCCATGTCGGCCACTTTGTATTTCAAATCTGTCGCTTCCAGCGTCGAGCTTGCCATACGAATTCTCCTTTGTATCGTCCTATCGTGATATGTTGATATGTATCAGAAATTCCGGTACGCCGTCAATCGTAAACTATGCCGCCGATTATAAAAATCCTGCGAGTTGTGGCCGATCCGAACCGGCTCCGCATTCTGCTGCTGCTGAAGAGCGAGGAGCTTTCCGTGGCCGAATTGCAGGAGATTCTTGCGATGGGGCAGAGCACCATCTCGACGCACCTGTCGCAACTGAAGCAGGCAGGGCTGTTGGAGGACCGGCGGACGGGGAAAAGCAATCTGTACCGGCTCGCCAGCGACGGGGGCGGCAGCCCTTTGGACGAGATTCTTGCCAGTGCCGAAAAGGAAATCGCCGAAGCCACGGCGGATCAGGCTGCGATGCGGCGCGTGCTGCGGAAGCGTCAGGACACGATGCGCAGCTTTTTCGACTCGGTGGCCGGGCGGCTGGGCAGGGATTACGTGCCGGGCCAGTCGTGGAAGGGCGTGGCAGAAGCGCTGCTGCGGCTGATGCCGCCGATGACGATTGCCGACCTGGGGGCGGGCGAGGGGGTCTTTGCGCTGCTGCTGGCGCAGCGGGCGAAGAAGGTCATAGCCGTCGATACTTCGGCGAAGATGATTGAAGTGGGCCGCGACCAGGCGCACCGCCACGGCGTGGAGAATGTCGAGTTCCGGCTGGGCGACATGGAAGAGGTTCCCATCGCCGATGGGGAAGTCGACCTGGTGTTTTTCTCGCAATCGCTGCATCACGCGCTGCATCCGGAGCGCGCGCTCGAAGAGGCAGCGAGGATCTTGCAGCCGGGCGGGCGGATTGTGGTTCTGGACCTGGCAAAGCATCGCTTTGAAGAGGCGCGCGAGCTTTATGCGGACGAGTGGCTGGGCTTCAGCGAGGCGGAGCTTGAAGGGATGCTGGAGATGGCAGGGTTCCGCGATGTGCAGACTTCGGTGGTGCACAAAGAGCCGGAGACTCCGCAGTTTCAAACACTGCTGGCGGTTGGGAACAAGGCGGGCAATGCTCCTGTTTCGAACGTCAATTCAGAATGAATACCAACTTGTCACTGAACGCTCTCCACAGTGAGGTGTTCGTTGCGCAGCAAGTTGCGCTGGCGCTTTGACCAACACCGGCTACCGCGATCGCTGGAAAGAAACAGAGTTCCAATTGATTGGTGCATCGGAGAATCGGGGGGAAAAGGGCGGAGCAAGGCCAGCGAGTCAGCGCCCGCTGCGCGGGATTAGCGAGTCAGCAAGTCAGCGGGTGAAAAGCTGCGGGGAGTTTTCATTTCTTTGCGGGTCGGCAACGCCGGTGGGGGATTAAAGAGAAACAAGTAAATGGTTGAAAAAACAGTAAAGGCGCCTGGGGTTGCACCAACCCAACATAGGGTCTGTCTCCGAAGTTGATTGAAAAACAACAGCAGATCCTTCGACTCACCATCCCCACGCTCCACCCCAAAGAGCAAAAGCGCTCTTTGGGGACCCCGGAAAGCGCTTGGGGCCCCGTTCGCTCAGGATGACAACCCGTATTTTGCTGCGAATATCTGAGACAGGACACTAGCGGGCTCGCGGTTCCTTTTAGGTCGTCTCAGTGCTTGCGGCGAGGCTCCTTTCCTGGGGGGAGGGCACCTTGACGGAGGCCATTCCGGCGGCGGTGGTTGCCTGGATGCCCATATCTGTGTCTTCGAACGCAAGGCAGTGTTCAGGAGCGACGCCGAGGCGGGCGGCGGCAATGAGGAAGGCGTCGGGAGCCGGCTTGCTGTTGATGTAATCTTCCGAGCCGACGATGATCTGGAACTTGTCGAGCAGACCGACGGTCGTCAGCGAACTGACAACAGAGTTGCGTCTGCCGCCTGAAACCACGGCGAAGGGAATTTTGCCGTGCTGGGCCTGAATGATTTCGAGGACTTCCGGGATGACCTTCAGTTGCGGGAGAAGTTCGAAGTAGAGATCTTCCTTATGCTCGGCGAGGGACTCGACGGGCATGTTGAGGCCGTTCATCTGGTTGAGATCGGCAATGATCTCCCTGGCGGGCTTGCCTCCCCAGGCATAGAACAAGTCTTCATCGAAGTCGCAGCCCCACTCACCGAGCGCCTTTTTCCAGGCAATGTAGTGCAATGGCATAGAGTCGACAATGGTGCCGTCGCAGTCGAATAGATAGGCGCGGAACGGGCCGGCGGGCAGTTTCAGCTTCATGCGGAAGTAGGGCTCCTTTTTTGGGTTGCAGCGGCATATGGATGGTTCGAGGAAACGGTAGAGGCAGCGATGGGTAGACGGCGCTGCAAGGTGCAATTCGATCGGAGTGCGCGTGCATTCTTGCGGCGATTTGGGATTACCCGGCCGTTGCGGCTTTGGCGGGCTCGGGGGCGCAGCCGCCTTCGCCGGGCTTGGTTGGCTCCATGCGGAGGGCGTTGTTGAAGCGGTTGAAGTAGTTGAAGAGGCCGATGGCGCAGAGCAGCTCGACGATCTCGCCCTCGGAGTAGAAGCTGCGCAGCTCGGCAAATTGGTCGTCGCTGAGGGCGTGGGCGTCGCGGGTGACGGTTTCGGCGAGGCGCAAGGCCGCTTTTTCAGCGGGGGTGAAGTCGTCGCGCTGAGACCACTGGGCCAGATGAGCGAGTTGCTCATCGGTCCAGCCAAGGCCCTTGGCGAGGATGGTGTGGCTGGCGAGGCAATAGGGGGTGTCGTTGACTTGGCTGGTGCGTACGATGACGAGCTCTTTGAGTCTTGTGGAAAGGGTGCCGGTATTCAGTACCGCTCCGAAGTGGGCCTGCATGGTGGCGAAGATTTCTGGCCGGTGAGCCATGACGCGGAACATGTTTGGGACGTTGCCGCGCTGGGCGAAAGCCTTGTCGTAGAGCGCGGTCATTTCGGAGGAAACTTCACTGCGGTCAAGACGGGAGATTCGAGACATTGAGGGCTTCTCCAAGGGCAAAAACGGTACTGATTTAGCCTATCGCATCGGGGGTGTTGGCTTTTCAACGTTGGCAGTTCTACGGTTCTTCAGGCTATGCCTGGCTAGCGGAGTTTCTCATTTGCTCGCCATGGTGCAATCTGAGGAAAGATGGCGGCAGGTCTTCTTTTAGGCTGCCCATTTTTTGACGCGCAGGTCGCTCTCTGCTACCTTGGTAGTGGACAATTCAGCGCCAAACACTCCTCAGTAGCTCAATGGCAGAGCATTCGGCTGTTAACCGAAGG
>CAYQOQ010000272.1:0-4223 GCA_964419175.1 uncultured Occallatibacter sp.
TGGATCGTCGGCGGCCTGCTCTCGCTCTTCGGCGCCATGACCTACGCCGAGCTCGGTGCCATGCTTCCCTACGCCGGCGGCGAATACGTCTATCTCCGCGGCGCGTACGGCGACACCGCCGCCTTCCTCTATATGTGGACCTGGTTCGCCGTCGCCAAACCCGCTTCCATCGCCGCCATGACCATGGGTCTCGCGCGCACGCTCGCCTTCTTCCCTGCCTTCCACTGGCTTACGATGCCCGTCGGTCCCCTTCAGCTTCTCTGGTCACAGCTGTTCGCCATCGCCGCCGCATGGCTAATCACCGGCCTCAACATCCTCGGCATCAAAAAAGCGGGCGACTTTCAGCTTGTCTTTACCATTCTCAAGGTCGTCCTCATTGCCGTCGTCGTCGCCTTCTGCTTCACCTCGCCGCTGGGCTCGTTCTCGAACTTCTCCACCACGCTACCCAACGCCCTAGGCGGTTTCGGCGGCTTCATGGCGGCTCTGGTCGCCACGCTCTGGGCCTACGACGGCTGGAGCGACCTGTCCGGTGTCGCCGGCGAAGTCCGCAACCCCGGCCGCAGCCTGCCCATCGCCCTCATCGGCGGCCTCTTCCTCGTCGGTGCGCTCTACATGGCCACCAACGCCGCCATTCAATACATCCTGCCCGCCGCGCAGATCGCCGCCAGCGACCGCCCCGCCGTCGCCGCCCTCACCGTCGTTGCTGGCCATGCTGGCGCGGGTTTCGTCGCAGCCGCCATGGCCCTCAGCATCTTCGTCGCCGTCAACGGAACCATCATGTCCGGCGCGCGCATTCCCTTCGCCGCCGCCCGCGACGGCCTCTTCTTCCGCCAATTCGCGCACATCCACCCGCGCTTTCAGTCCCCGTCCACCTCGCTCGTCATCCAGGGTCTGCTCGCCACGTTCCTTCTCTTGCTTCTCAGCCAGTTCCAGCAGTTCTTCGATCTCGCCATCTTTTCCGAGTGGCTCTTCTACGCGCTCACCGCCAGCACAGTCTTCGTCTATCGCCGTACCCGCCCCACCGCCAACCGCCCCTACAAAGTCTGGGGATACCCCGTACTCCCCGCAATCTTCGTCCTCTGCGCTGCTGCGATCCTTGTCTCCAGCTACGCCGACAATCTCAAAGCCTCACTGCTCGGCACTGCCCTGATGCTTCTCGGCCTGCCTGTCCTCTGGCTCGTCCGCAAACTCAACGGCCCCTCCACTCCGCACGAAAGTAGCTTTCAACTCTAGATTGAGTACCATAGACAAATGGACAATGCGCGCACTGCAGTCCGAATCGACAAGTGGCTCTGGGCCGCACGCTTCTTCAAGACCCGCGCCTTGGCCAGTAAAGCCTGCGACATCGGCCGCATTCAATCCAACGGCCTGCGCGCCAAGCCCGCTCGCGAAATCCACGTCGGCGACAAGCTCCAAGTCGAAAACGAAGCCGGCCTCTTTCAGATCGAGGTCCTCGCACTCAGCGAAATGCGCGGCCCCGCGGCCGTAGCGCAAACCCTCTACCGCGAAACTGACTCAAGCCGCCAAGCCCGCCTCAAGCTGGCCGAAGAGCGCAAGGCCATGCAGCAATATGCTCCGCTACCCGAGCGCAGACCTTCCAAGCGCGACCGCCGCCGCATCATCCAGTTCCGCAGCGGCTTATAGCTGAGGGAGTGGGCTCGAAGGGAGCGTGGGCCTTCACGCCCACGAAACAGGTCGCAAAAAACTGGTAGGCTTTAGCCCCGGGCCTTGAAACTCCACCGAGCCCACAAAAACAAACGAGGCAATACCCCGCACTCCTGCCGGGCATTGCCTCGCAATCTTTGCTCAAACTCTGCTGTAGCCGCTCTTACGCCAGCAGTTTCTTAACCTTCTCGTCAATCACTTCCTGCGGCACATAACCGACAATCTGATCGGTAACCTTGCCGCCCTTGAAAAACAACAGCGCCGGAATTCCGCGAATGCCGAAACGCGAGGGTGTTGCGGCATTCTGATCCACATTCACCTTGGCAACCTTCAGCTTGCCTGCATATGTAGCAGCCACGCCATCCACGATCGGCCCGATCGCCTTGCAGGGACCGCACCACACGGCCCAGAAATCCACCAGAACCGGCTGCTCGCTCTTGAGCACCTCCTGGTCAAACGTCGCATCGCTTACTTCCAAAACTCCCAATCCAGCCATGACTCTCCTTGCGGACCAACACTTTCTGAAGTGTACAGGAAAACCGCTTTCCTATAGGATGCCTAGACCCTGTTGAAAGTCGCAAAACGCGCCTCAAGTCTAAAACAGCATGCTGCCTCTATCTCCGCATCGATCAAACGGCAAATTCCTTAATCCAATCTAGTTAAACGAGATCTCCGAACAATCAAAAGCGCCCGGATCCCAAAAGGATCACGGGCGCTAGAGCAGCCCTCCCCCAGAACTGCCCACGCAGTGAATTTAGGTGTTAACTTGATAAATAGCAAGCAATCTTGAGTAACAAAATCAGTAACCAAACCTGTGGTGACTATCTAGAAAGATACCGCACCATATTCAAAGTTAACCTAAGAATAACCCCTCGCCTCAAAAAGGTTTGGGGCAATTTACCGTAGTCAGAATTCCTACAAACCTATCTGCTGGCTCGCCCCTATATCGACGAACCGGCAAGCTACGAGCTCCGCCTCTTGCTCGCCGCCCAGAGCTTTGCGAATCGCCGCTGAAGCCCGCTCCAGGCTCTCTTCACTCTCCACGATCGCAAGCACTGCTGGCCCTGCCCCACTCAGCGCCGCGCCAAGAATCCCGTGCGCCCCCACCAGCGGCAGCAGCACCGGCAGCAGTGGGCAAATTGGCGCCCGATATGGCTGATGGATCCGGTCGCTCATCGCCGTGTGCAGCAGATCGCCCCGCTCCTGCGCAAACGCAAGACCCAGCATCGCAACCGATTGAATGTTTGCCACCACATCATTCAGCGGATAGCTAGCCGGAAGCACCGCGCGCGCCTTGCTCGTCGCCAACGAATCCGCGGGAAGCACCACAATCGCCCTCCACTTCGCAGGAGGCGCCACCTGCGCCACATGAACGGTCTTTCCTTCGCAGCCTGCGGCCACAAACCCGCCCAACCAGCAGGCCGCCACGTTGTCCGGATGCCCCTCGAGCTGATAAGCCTCGTAAAGAATCCGCTCGCTGCTCCAGCCAAGCTGCCCATAGTGAACCGCCAGCGCAATCGCAGCCAGCCGTCCAGCAGCCGACGATCCGCACCCCATCGCCAGCGGAATCCCGTTGCGCATCCTGATCGCCAATGGCACAATCGGCCGGTCGTTGCTGACCAGCAGCCCTTTGTACGTCTCAAGAATCAGGTTGTCTTCAACGCGCCCGCAGCGATCCGCATTCCGTCCCGTCGCCGCAATCGAAAACTCGGCCGCAGGCTCCGCATCGATCTCAAGATAAAAATCCAGCGCAATCGCAGCAGAGTCGAAACCAGGTCCCAGATTCGCCGACGTCGCCGGCAGCCGCAGCCGCATTCCATCTGTTCGCATTCCATCTGTTGAGGACGCGTTCATCCCGCTCTGCCCTTCAACGTAGCCAGAACCGCCGCCGGCGTCGCCTCAACTGCAACCGCATCGCGGCGCAGCGCATCAATCTCCGCCTGCTTACCCACTTTCTCTTCTTCTGTCAGCAGCGTCCCGCGATGGAAGTCGATCGTGTAGTCGGCGTCCTTCAGCGTGTGCCCGGTCAGCAGCAGCACAACTGTCTCGTTCGACGCAATCTCCCCTTGTGCACGCAGCTTCTTCAGCCCTGCCAAGGTCACTGCGGATGCTGGCTCGCACCCCAGTCCCTCGCGGCCCAGCTCCGCCTTCGCAATCGCGATCTCTGCTTCGGTCACGTCCAGGCACCAGCCATCCGTATCCTGAATCACGCGCACAGCCTTGCGCCACGACGCGGGATTGCCAATACGAATCGCCGTTGCGCGCGTATGTGCCTCCACCGGCTGCATCTCCGCCCCATGATTCTCGGTCATGCTTTGCACCAGCGGATTCGCCCCCGCAGCCTGAATCACCGAGATGCGCGGCATCCGTGCCACCAGCCCCAGTTCATGCAGCTCGCGGAACCCCTTGCCCAGCGCCGAGCTATTCCCCAGGTTGCCCCCAGGAACAATCAGGTGGTCCGGAACGTTCCAGTCGAATGCCTCGGCAATCTCGAATGCGGGAGTCTTCTGCCCCTCCAGCCGGTAAGGATTCACCGAGTTCAGCAGATAGATCGGCGC
>CAYQOQ010000273.1:0-4159 GCA_964419175.1 uncultured Occallatibacter sp.
GTGAGCACCATGCTCAGCTACTCGTCGTATTTCCTGGAGGTGCTGGATCGCGACTTCGGGACAGGCATGCGAGTGCTGGCCTCGTGGCTGCATGGAACGATTGCCCAACCAACATGGCCGCAGTTGGCGATTGTGACGGCGATGCTGGCCATTGGGCTTGCGGGTTCGGTTCCGCTGGCTCGAAATCTGAACACACTCGCGCTGGGCGAGGAGTATGCAACGCACCTTGGTCTTTCTGTGCAACGGACACGCATTGCCGTCATCGTGATCGGATCGATATTGACGGCTGCGGCGGTGGCTCTGGGTGGGCTGATCAGCTTTGTTGGACTGATCGTCCCCCACATGCTGCGCATGGTTCTGGGGCCTGACCATGTGCGATTGCTGCCGGCGACTGCACTGGCCGGAGCGCTCTTCCTACTGGTGGCGGATACTGTAGCGCGCACCGCAATTGCTCCGGCGGAGTTGCCGGTTGGCGTCCTGACGGCTCTCATCGGGGGGCCTTTCTTTCTGTACCTCTTGCGCAAGACCAAGCAGGGGGTGATGTCATGAAGCCTCTGATCGAGCTCGTGCACGTTGGCTTTGCCTATGGGGATAGAAACGTCCTCAGGGATCTTGATGCCAGTGTCTTCGAAAACCAATGCATCGCGGTGGTGGGCCCAAACGGCGTCGGCAAAACGACATTGCTACGCCTAGCAGCCGGTACGCTTGCTCCTGCGTGTGGAGAAGTGTACTTGAAGTGCAGAGATTTACGGTTTTTGAAGCAACGGGAGATTGCGAGATCGGTGGCGTTCGTGCCGCAGAACGTCGAGGTTCCGTTTTCGTTCACTGTCGAACAGTTTGTGGAGCAGGGCCGCACTCCGTTTCTGAAAATGTTTGGCGGCTTATGCCCCACCGACTATGAGGCGATGAGGCGAGCCATGGAATTGACGGATACGTGGTCGTTGCGGTCGCGTGTCTTCAACCAGCTAAGCGGCGGTGAACGCCAACGCGCGAAAATCGCGCTCGGTCTTGCACAGCAGCCGCGGTTGTTGCTCCTGGACGAACCAATGCAGCACCTGGATATCGGGCGTCAGTTCGAGATGATCGATCTCATCGACTCGTTGCGCCGCGAGGGGATTGCCATTGTCGCCTCGATGCACGATCTTGCGCTGATTGAGGGAACCTTCTCTTCCGTGTGGCTGATGAGCCCGGATGAGCCAATGCGACAGGGTTCGCCTGAAGAGATATTGCGGCCCGAGGTTCTTGAAGCCGCCTTCAACACACCGCCGCATCACCGCTCCAGGTTGCTGGAGCGCATGCGAAATCGAATGGAGCATGTCCTATGAGTCAGATTCTTTGCCCATCCCTGGCAAGCGTGGTTGCCAACATTGATCCGATCGATCCCCGCCACCTGGCCGAAGCCCAAGTCCGCCTCGACAGCCTGACCAAACCAATCGGCAGCCTGGGCCGATTGGAGGCTGTTGCAGCGCAGATGTTCTCGATCTTCTCCGGTCGTATTCCCCTTCCACTGCGGCGGGCCGTCTATGTGTTTGCCGCTGACCACGGCGTGACTGCAGAAGGAGTGAGCGCATATCCGCGCGAGGTCACCGCGCAAATGGTGCACAACTTCGTGGCAGGCGGTGCGGCAATCAACGTGCTTGCGCGGCTGCACGATGTGCAACTTACAGTCGTGGACGTGGGTGTCGATGCCCAGTTCGAACCTGCGCCGGGGCTCTGCCTTATGAAGGTTCGACGCGGCTCCGGGAATATGCTTCGTGAACCCGCACTGACACAGGAAGACGTTACAGCCGCTATCGAGATCGGCATTCGCCTGGCAGAGGCCGCAAGAGACCAGGGACAGACCCTGGTGGCCGTCGGGGAAATGGGCATTGGCAACACGACATCCGCGAGCGCGATTGCCGCTGTGTTAACCAAGCAGCAGGTTGCCGAAGTCACCGGCCGCGGCGCCGGCCTCGATCCGGCTGGGAGGAACCGCAAGCTCAATGTACTCAGACGATCACTGAAGAGGCACTTCGGCGCCTCCGTGGAGACGCCGGAGCCCCTGGAGGTTCTTCGCTGTGTGGGCGGACTGGAAATCGCGGCCATGACTGGATTCATTCTCTGTGCCGCGGCAAATCGGATGGCCGTTGTTTGCGATGGTTTCATCTCGACGGCAGCCGCAGCCATCGCGCACGCCCTTGCGCCTGAAGTCAATGGATACCTGTTCGCAGGCCATTGCTCGGAAGAGCCTGGACACCGGCACCTGCTTCGGCATATCGGACTGACACCGATTCTCAAGTTGGGGATGAGGCTGGGTGAAGGAACAGGCGCGGTTCTGGCCATGCCGCTGATCGAGTCTTCCGTCCGGTTATTTGCCGAGATGGCCACATTTTCATCGGCGGGAGTGAGTACGGCAAGCGAATGAGCAGAATCTTTCAGGACATCGCAGCGGCATTTCAGTTCTTGACCCGTCTGCCTCTAAGCCGGCTTGCCTACAAGCCGGACGCACTGCCGCGTGCAGCGAAGTACTTTCCTCTGGTTGGCCTCGCGGTGGGAGCCGCTGCTGCGGGACTCTACCGCCTTCTGTCGACGCATCTTCCCATCGCGATCGTCGCCTTGCTGATCGTGCTCTTTTCAACGCTGGTCACGGGAGGATTGCATGAAGACGGTCTCGCCGATGCAGCCGATGCATTTGGAGGAGGATGGAACCGGCAGCAGGTGCTCGCAATCATGAAGGACAGCCGGATTGGCAGCTTTGGAGCGCTCGCGCTGGTTTTTTCCGTAGGCGGGCGCGTGCTGCTGCTGACGCAACTGCCCGCTGGGAGCCTTGTGTACTATGTGATCTCCGCGGAGGTGCTCTGCCGCTGGGTCATGCTTCCACTCGGAGCCGCACTGCCCGGTGCGCGTGAGCAGGGAGGTCAAGGAGCCCGCATTGCCCGCCAGGTGTCTGGCATCTCTCTTGCAGTGGGGACGCTCATTTCCCTTGGTGTCGTGGGCGTCCTGTTGCACCTGCCGGCGGTTTGGCCTGTTGCCGCCGCATCGGCAGTGACGCTCCTTAGCGTTTTGTACTATAAGCGTCGAATTGGCGGCATCACGGGTGATTGTTTTGGCGCGACCAGCCAGGTTACGTTGCTGGCAGTCTACCTTTGCGGGGTCTGGCGGGGATGAACACCATCGTCTTTATTCGGCACGGCGAGACCGACATGGCCAGCAGATTCTGCGGCCACAGCGACCCGGACCTGAACCGGGTTGGCGAGAGTCAAGTGATTCGTCTGGCGGAGCAAGCTGTAACGCTGGGAATAGAGCGCATCTATTCGAGCGATTTGCGCCGCGCATCGCGGACGGCCGCAGCCATCGCAAAACGCATCGGTGTCGATGTCTGCTATCTGCCAGCGCTCAGGGAGATCCGTTTTGGCCTTTGGGAGGGCTTCAATTGGCAAGAGATTGAAGATAGGTTTCCTAAGGAAGCAGATCGATGGCTCCGGGAATTCCCTCTGCAGAGTGCACCGGGAGGAGAAGCGTACGCTGAATTCACGACAAGAATTGAAGCCGTCATTGCATCACTCTTCGAAGCAGCGGCGGGCACAAGGACAGCCATCGTAACGCATCGCGGCGTCATGCGTTATGCGCTTACAAGGTTCTTCGGCTTCTCTGAGGAGAAGGCCTGGACAAAGACTGCGTCCTACTGCGCAACGGTCATTGTTACGGGTCGAACATGCGGTTTCGAGGTGGTGCCGTGAATCCTCAGCATCTCGAAATCCGGGAATTGGCGGCATGGGGCTTCGATCACCCTGTGGATCGCGGTTTGCTCGGAGAGGAACAACTGCGGAATACGGCCTCTCACGCGCATCGCAGATTGGCAGTGCGGATGACCTATCCGGGTGATTCTCCCATCTCCGTCGAGGAGACCCGGGAACTCGCCAGCGCGCTCGCAACCCGAAAGAACACGGTTGCGTTGAGCGGGGAGTACGATGGCCTTGCCTGGGAACTCTCCATCGTCGATCTGCGCAAGCTTATCGCCTTCCAGCGCCGGATCGGATTCGCCCATCCCGATAGCCGTCCAATCGATCAGCGGGCAAAATCGCATCAGCTTCTCGATCTGGCACTTCCGCTGCATCCACTTTCCAGAAGTCCATACATGGAGGTCGCGTCCTATTGCGGCCGATGGTTTCTTCGTGAC
>CAYQOQ010000274.1:0-4152 GCA_964419175.1 uncultured Occallatibacter sp.
AACAACGTTCGTGCATGAGCTGGGGAGCACATAATGTGCGAATCTCCTTTGTTGAGGGCGTTTTCATCGAAGGTGGTTGAGTTCGCTTGGCCAGCGCAATATTCCGCAGGACCGCGACCTCTACGAGCCCACGCTTATCGTGAAAATTCTCTTGAATTAACAAGCGGACGGCAGGTAAGTGCGTGAGGAAAAGTATAGCCAGAGCGCAGTGGAGTGTCTATATGTTGCGCAGTCTCGCAGCGAGCAAAGAATTCCCTCAGCGGCCATGAGAGGAGTTGATCTGGCGACTGTGGGTCCGAAAGTCGGAGCGGCATCGCCTAATGGGAGATAGGCCGGATAGCACGCGCCCACTCCAGGTCGCGGCATGGTGTTCGCAGTGTCGTCCTGCGGGCTTTGTGCGTTGCAATTGCGCGTCCCGCGGGTTCGGCCAGCTGACCGTTCGCGACCAGTTCAAAGGTGATGGGGAGCTTCGTCTCGGATTCTTCGTATGCGCGCATTGAGACATAATCCTGAAGCATTTCCCTGACGGTCATCCCCTGCGGGATGGCGGCCGAACAAGTCATCTTAGTTGTCATTTCGCGAACAACCAATACACGGGAGCTGAGGTCTTTATGCTCACCGTCCTGCCAATTGGGCAGCCCAGTGGTGAGAGTGATTTGGGAAACGGGTGGTGGAGCGGATCGAGGGCCTTTCTTCCCTAACATGAAACATTCCTCCGTGCATTGGCCATGCCCAGCGCGGAGCCAGTTTCTGGAAAGGCCATTTGCCGCTTTGAGCGGTAACCATTTAAGTGCCCACGAATATACAGAGTTGGGGTTTGTAAGGCAAGAAGGAGGGGTAAGCAGGTAACACGGTAACGCAAAAGGTAATTATGCGATACAGGCGCGTAGTTCTGGAGGAATGCGGGGGAGTGTCGCAAAGCCGCAGGGATACAGGGCTCGTCAGCGCTACACAATAGGATGTCGAAAGTAACTAGTAGTAACCATTTGCCACGGGAAGGAGTACCCAACGAACAAGTGCGCTTACCGCCTACGCGGCGATCTGGTTATGGGCGGCCTCATTCTTCATTTTTCGGACTGTAACGAACAGACCGGCGATATCAAGTCCGAAAACTGCCCCGATGCGCTCGATGGTGAGGACCGAGGGGATGACTACACCCCGTTCGACCGTGGAGATGTAGGTGCGCTTGGTGTTCAACGCAGCGGCCAGCTGAGCCTGAGTGAGACCGTACTTGAGACGGAGCATCCGGATGCCGAGGCCAATGTATTTAGCGTAGGCGGGTGGGAGCGTAGAAGGTTCGAGGACCTGTCGGCATCGACGGCAAAGGCCATTCTTTGTGGAAAACTGTAGCAGGCGGCAGTGCGGGCAGCGCAATACGTTTGTGCGGGGAGAGGGCATAAGGGCTCCAAGAGACAAAGGGTAGGGTCGTGGCGCCCGGAGACCCCGCGACTATTGGATGACCTGGTTGTCGGGCCGGGCCCACATCGCCTGGAAGTTGGTCTCGAAGGCGCGGATGGTGTCGGAATCGGCTGTAAGAGTCAAGGTGTTGTCTTGTTTGATTTCGCCGCTGGGACTCCAGTTGGCGCTTCCTTCGCGGAGCATGCAGCCATCGGACCAGGCTTTGTCATGCATGAGGATCATGGAACCTTTAACGCGAATAGCAATGTTGCGATTTCCGTGGAACAGATTGGCGACGTAGGAGCTGCGGCGACTCTCCTGCTCGTACTGGTCGCGGTCGCGATAGATGCGAACGCGGCGGCCGTTCGCGGCGAAACGTGTGACGGCCTGTGCCAGCTCCCAGTCCGTGAAGCTGTACATCGCTATGTCCAGATGGTCGCAGCGAGAGTTGACGATGGCCGCAACATCAACCACTTCGAGATTTTCTCCTGGGCCATAGTGGACCGCGCCATGGTAGTTCGCGGCCGGCACTGCTCGGGAGAGTGGCGGCGTCTGGGCCGCGAAGGCCGCAAAGGCATGACGGGCGCCAGTCCGTATCAGACCGGTCAGCGTAGGTGCAGTGTCGTGGCCGCCGCGAAGCTGAGAAGCGCCTGCGTCGTCGCGAAGAGTTTGCTGGTATAGCCGGTAGCCTGCAAATGCAAGGCCCGCGAGAACAACGAGCGTCAGGAGGAAGCGCATCTTATTTCTCCGCAGTGGTAGGGTGGGACGCCGGAATGCGCAGGGCTTTGAGCAAGCCCGGCGGAAGAACGATGGGCGCCACCTTCTCGAGGTGGCTGCGATGGCGGCATGTGCGGCAACGGCTGCCGTTGAGAGCCTGCCGGAAGCCTTCGGTCAGAAAGCCCGGTACAGGCAGCGGTTCGCCGGCGGGCGAGAGGAAGGTGGGGGTATTGTCCTCGGCTATCTCGCCGAAGCGCGCCTCAAAAAGCACTCGCCGAACATGGGTGTCCGGTCCGTGCTGTGTCGGGTTGGCAGATGTGGAGACCGTATGTAGCGAAATTTGGGTATGAATCTGATTCGCACTATAGCGGAAAACCTCGAAGCGTACCAGGGCGGTGCCGAAGACGCGCCGGTGCTGCGCGCCGGGCGCGAGGGCGGCCACGGGCTGGACAACTTGGAAGGGACAGCCGTCGAGCGGGGCGTAGCCAACATAGTGGCCTACAGTGGGACCGGCGCCGCCGGATTCCTCGCCGCGCAGCAGTTGGCGTCCGCTGGATTGGCGCACGGTGACAACGCGGCTGTTGGTAAAGATGGCGTTGTTCTTGAGGGCTGCCAACTCATAGGGTGCCAGGCCCAAACCGAAGCCGGGCGGCGCGGTCCGGGTAGTGTGCCGGGCGGCGGTAGAAAGAGGAGGCATGGCTACTCCGATCTGCGGCCGGAGTAGGTGCCGGCGCGCCGGTGACAGGCTGCAATGATGTCGAGGCCGCTGCATCGGGCAAAGCAGTAAAACACCGGCGGACCAGCGGCCTGCTCGGTAACGTGAAGGTTGTCGCGGCCTTTATCGAGACCGGCGGCGGCGCACGAGGGACACTGGACGTGATATGAGGGCCCGTCTTTGGTCCTGTACTTGCGTCGTGGAGCCTCAATGTAAAAGCGGATATCGAACTGTCCCTTTGGAGGCGGGCCGATGCGCACTGGGATGGGTGCGGGAATCAGGTCTTCCGGCATATCCATGCCATAGGTGAGCGTGTCGATCATCCGGCGCGAACACCTGGGCAACCGCCGCAGGTAGGCAAACTGCGCTTCGATCTCCGGCTCGGCATCGCGAAACCAGAACCGTTGCATGACCTTACGGTGTACCCCAAGCGGTCCGCGCATCCCGTTGCCTACCTGCCCTGGTGCGAGAACTTCCTGCTTGGGAAAAATCTCGAGTCCTTCCTTGAAGCCGCGCGCTCCTTGAATAGCGTAGCCTAAGCGGTCGAGGAGCGAATAGAGGTAGATGCGGCTGAGACGAGCGGGAATCGGGTCACTCGAAAGCACCCAGAGGTGGCCGCCGCGCCGCGACTGTTCGAGCGCGGGGGACAGGCCATCCTCTTTCATTTCCCTGGCGATCGTTTCGAGGTGTTCTTCTGCACCGGGGTAGTCGCCGTCGAGGGCAAACCACTTGCCGCAACTGGAGTCGGGGTTCAGCGCGTAGATGCCGATCGTGTTCTGGCCATCCAGGTGGCGCTCAATGTGGACGGGCGAGAGAGGAACCTTGACGCGCAAATAGTGGCATGCGTTACGGTCTGCAGGCAACAGAAAGGAATTTTGCAGACAAAAGTTCGCGCTGTTTACGAACCACAGCATGTACTCGGCAACCATCAGCGGCGTAATGCGCGCGGGGTCTAGCAGCTGTGTGGTGGGGACGGACTCTGTCGTCGCACAGTGCATTGAGCCCACGGTAGCGCGGCTAAGTCTGAGAAGGAAGTCTAGAAAAGCAAAAAACGCACAAAGGTTGCAAAAATTACTGTACCTCTGTGCGGGGCAACTGCCGGGGGGAACCCCGAGGATGCGGCTGGGGCAGCCGTTTAGTCGATATCCTCGGGGACGAACGCGTGGTTGGGGTCGTAGGGGTCGACCACAATATCTTGGTCTCGGGTCGCGTCGAGAGCCGTGACCACTTCGTAGGTAAGGACCTCGTCCTCGGGCTCGGCTACAGGTTGCAGAATGCTGTAATCCGCGACGATCTGCTCCATGGGAACGTCGAACTCTGCC
>CAYQOQ010000275.1:0-4098 GCA_964419175.1 uncultured Occallatibacter sp.
GCCACGATGTACGTGAAATAGGCTCTCTCGGGCATGGCGAGAATGTAGAACAGAGTTACTGCTAACGTCCGCCCAATTTCTTCTTCACAAGTTTCTTGTCCTTCTTGGGCGTGAAATCGCCATCTTTTAGCCAGTCCGTACCGGTCTGATCGACGATGCAGCCTATCTTTTTAAGTCGATTTGCTACGTCAGCTCGCTTTGAAGCGTCATTTGATAATCGAACAAGATGCTTCCCTGCGATGTCGCTGAAACTCTTAACGGTTCCTATTTGCACTAGAAGCGTTTTTTCCGGATGACGGGCCAAGGCCATTCCTGCTTCGAAGATCACATTCGGTCGCGGCTGCCCTTTCGGCTTGCCCTCTGTCGCCGCCTCCCCCTTCGCAACAAAACACGGCCTGAGACAGGCAAGATCATCTGGAGAGAAGATCACAACGACGGCTTGAACCCTCCTCAACGCGCCGTCAATGATGTCATCGACGTGGGGGTTTGCTCCGCCCTTGCTAGTTTGAAGAACAGCTTTGCTCCATTCGAGTGGATTTAAAGACAAAGCACGAAGGAAGGCAAACATTGCTTTTCGAAGCCCCTCATCCCTCCCATGGACGACGAACACGGAATTGTCACGAACTTTTGCGGGACCCATTGCTTTCGGGAATTTCGCCTTACTGGGCTTAGTGACTCCGGGGCTTCCCAGAGCAGGAGCGTCGTCGATCATAGTGTTTCCGGCTCCTACCGCGCCGCGTATTGCGGCTAGCTTATCGGGGCTGGCGTATTTTTGAATTCCGATGCCACTCTTTGCAGCAAGGATGAGAGCTGCCGACTCCCGGTCCACAAACTTTTGGCCAGCTATCGCCTGGATCTTGGCGTAAACAGCCGCCTTTTTTACTCCCAACCTCTTTTCAAGCCGGTCAAATAGCTCTGGGTTGATTGGCGTCATCACGCACTCTTCTTACCAGTCTTTTTGCGAGCGCGGAACGCCGCCACGTTCACATGGTTTTCCGTCATTCCCAGCATCGCAGCGATATCGGGCACTTCGAAGCCTATGGAACGAAGCAGGGTGACCTGCTCATTCTTCTGCTCCAAGTTTCTTACCAGGAGCAAACCGAGCGCCCGAGCGATCTTCTCTTCCGCAGAGACGGGCTCGCCCAGCTTACCTGCCCTTGCGCTTTTTCTTGCCACCACTTTTGGCCCTCCCCTTCCCGCCCTTATTTTTCGCTTGCCTGAGCAGTTCCTTTACCGAGGCGGCAGTCGTCCCAAGCATCGCGGCTGCATCGCCAGCCTCCAAGCCCAAGCCTTGAAGAAACTGAGCTTTCTCGCCAATCGTTTTGCTTCCCAAATCCGCGTTCCGCATGCATTGATATGCGAGCGCGCGACCAATTACCGGAAGCCAGACCTTTTCAACCTCGCTATCGTCAGCCAAGCCTTCCTCCCTATGAGTCCTTGGACCTTTCCAAGACGCCACATACCGCCGAATGAAGCTAAAGCGATTTGGTAATTGAGGATAGACCATTCAAGGGCAAGTGGCAACGCACAGCCCCGGCGTCGTATGAGGATCGCGACAGCAAAGCGCGTTTCCCGGCATCCATCCATTTCCCGCACGATCTCGGCGACCGGCCGGCCGTCCACTGTTCGCTGTTCACTGTTCTTCCCTGTCAAGCCCCCAAAGCCAAAATAAATCCGCCCGTCTCCCCTAAGCCCTTTATTCCCTGGTCCCTGCGTCCCTATGTCCCTGCCCCCCAAGTTTGCCGGTAATTATGGGCTTTTGGCGCATACTTGTTTCATGATCGACGCCAGTCAGAATCGTTCCCTCATTTCACTGCTGCATTGTTCTCTTGTTCCCTCGGTCCCTTGTTCCATTGGTCCCTGCAACAAAGCGAAAAATAATTAAATAAAAAATATCGCGGCTTTTCGCCAAACATTCGCCAAATAACTCGTTTAGAATCAGTAAATCGACCTCGGAAAATTCGCAAAATGACACCGAATTACATGCCATTTATGTCAAACAACTCGTTTAGAATCAACAGATTTCTTCGCAAAAATGACATGGTGTTTTATTCGTCGTAAGTGCTTCGTTTTAAATGAGTTGTTTGCAATCCCCGTCCCCAGCGGCCCACCGCCGCCAGCAACCAACTTCGCACCACGGACCACGGCCCCTGCGGTATAAGGAGGAGTCATGAGACCCTTCCCGTCGACCCTCCTCAGCCTGGCCGCCGCCGCCGCCATGCTGGCCTGCGCCGCCGCCGCTCCAGCGCAACAGCCCAGCCCCAACACGAGCCCCGCCAACCCGCTCGCCGCGTCGCGCGTCTTCGCCTACCGCGACATGACCGCCAGGACCTCGCCCAACGGCGCCGTCAGCCGCAGCGTCTTCACCGGAACGCTCTCGACCGGCGAAGCGATCGCCGTGCACGAGAGCATGCAGCCCAAAGGCATGCCGCCCAATCCCGCCCACCGCATCCAGCACTCTGAGCTGATCGTCGTCGAAGAAGGAACGCTCGCATACACGCACGACGGCGTCACGGAGCGCGCCGATGCGGGCAGCATCATCTACGTCGCGCTCGGGACCTTGCATTCCGTCCGGAACGTTGGCGACGGCCCGGCGAAGTACGTTGTCATCCAGATCGGTGGCGACACCGGGAAGTAGCGCGAATCACAACGCGCGGATCGCGCCGCGGCCGTGGCGCTTGACGGCGTACATGCGCGCGTCGGCGGTGCCGATGATCTCATGCACGTGTGTGCCATCGGCCGGCGAATTGGACAAACCCACACTGGCACAGACCTGGATTGAGAGGCCGCTCTTCATCCCGAACGGAGTCTCCATGAGCGACGCGTGCATTCCCTTGGTCAACTCCAGTGCCTGCGCTGCCTCGGTCTTCGGCATCAGGATCACGAACTCGTCGCCGCCATAGCGGAAGGCAAGGTCCTGCGCGCGGCACAACTTCTGGAGCCGTCGCCCTGCGCGGGTGAGCAGCTCACTGCCGATCATGTGGCCGTGGGCATCGTTGACCAGCTTGAAGTGGTCGAGATCCCAGAAGGCGAGGCTCAGCGGCTGCTTGTGCTTCGTTGAATGCTTCAGCTCGCGATGCAGAACATCGTAGAGGTGGCGCACGTTGAAGAGGCCGGTGGTGTCGTCGGTGATGGTGAGCTGTTGAATGCGCGCCATGTCGTGGGCGTTTTCAATCGCGATGGCGGCGTGGTCGGCAAGAATGTGCAGGAAGGCGATGGAGTAGTCCGACATCTCGGCGCGCGGGTTGAGGATCTCGATGACGCCTTGTATGCCGGTGCGTCCGCGCAAAGGCATGGCGATGACCGATCGCACGCTGCTGATGCCGGGAGTGGCGGATTGCGCGGCGCGCGGATCGCCTTCCATCTGCGGCACGAGGAGCGTATCACCGTGCTCGAGAACCCATCCGGCGACACCCTCGCCCGACTTGACGCGAAGGCCGCGCAGAGTTTCCTGCTCCTCGCCCGCGGCGATGGCGTAGTAGAGTTCCTGCGAGGATTCCTCAAGCATGAGGAGTGCCCAAAACTCCGCATCTACCATGCGCTCCATTTGTTCGAGGATGGTGCGCAGAATGGTGTCGAGGTCGAAGCTCGAAGTGAGCGACCGCGCCAGCTGGTGAAACACGAGTAGATCGGCGAGCGGGATGCGCCCTTCCGTCTCGTTAGGCATATTCGGGCCCTGTGGGGAAAAGCTGACCTCATTCTTGCATAGATCGCCCACTGCAAGAACTAAATCGAATTTCCAGCGTTTCTTCTATCAATTCGATTGAAATCCCTTCGCCATCGCCGCGATTGTTGATGGTCGCGGTCAGCGCCGATGTGGACCTGCGGCTAGCCGCCGATATGAACCATCGACCGGGAGGGCTTGAGGAAGCCCGGCTCGCCGATGTGGTGGCGGGCCTCTTTGCCGCGGATGGTGCCGACAATGTAGGCACGCAGTTCGTCGTTGCTGGCGCCGGAGCGTAGACGGCCGTAGAGGTCGTGCTCGACTTGCGAAAAGAGGCACGTGCGAATCTTGCCGTCGGAGGTGAGGCGCACGCGGCTGCACGCTCCGCAGAAGGCCTGGCTAACGGGCGCGATGATGCCGATCTCGCCGACGCC
>CAYQOQ010000276.1:0-3970 GCA_964419175.1 uncultured Occallatibacter sp.
GAGCCTGTGCGCAGTTTTTGCTTGACAGCAGAAGAGGCTGTCATACATGGGGCACGGGGCTGGATCTGCGCCCGGCGCTGATAAACTTGAAAATGAGCCAATGTTCAGAAAAAGTTATGCACGCTGGATGTACGAGTGGGAAACCCGGCTGACTACGCGGGACGAAAACCGCGTGGTTCGTCCGCTGGAGTGGGGTTTCGAGTGGATTGCGCCGTTTCTTGAGTCGCATGGCTTTGGGGACGCCGTCCCCGGGCCGGAGATTGTGCGCGACCCCGCGGCTGCCGAGGCGGCCATGGTCCGCATCAATAAGTTGCTCATCCGGCATAGCGACGTCTTCTTCGGCTACGAGCGGCCCACCGACTTCCGGCTGGAAGAGATGCATCCGCAGCTTTTCCCTACCAACGTGCGCCCGGAGACGCTGGCGCAGGACGCGGCGATCAAGCAGCAGGCCGCCGAAGGCAAGCTGGCACCAGCCCAGTTTCTGCGCTTCACCTCGCCGGAGAGGACCCCTTACCCGGAAAACGACCAGGTGAACGCGCGCTGGTACCCTGCGCCCGCGCACAAGGACCCGAAGCGGCCCAAGCAGGCCATAGTCGTTCTTCCGCAGTGGAACGCGGACGGCTTCAGCCACAACTCACTGTGCACCATCTTCAACCGGATGGGCATTTCGGCGCTGCGGCTCTCCATGCCCTACCACGACATTCGCCGCCCCAAGGAGCTGGAGCGCTCGGACTATAACGTCAGCCCCAATATCGGCCGCACGCTCTCGGCCTGCCGCCAGGCGGTGGTCGACATTCGCTGCTGCGTGGACTGGCTGGAGGAGCAGGGATACGAGCACTTCGGCGTGCTGGGAACCAGCCTCGGCTCCTGCTACACCTTCCTGGCCACCACGCACGACCCGCGCATCCGCGTGAATGCCTTCAACCATGCTTCAACAGCGTTCGGCGACGTGGCCTGGGCGGGCCAGAGCACACGGCATGTGCAGCAGGCGCTGGAAGATGCCGGTCTTACCCAAGACCGTGTGCGGGAGCTGTGGTCGTCGATCAGCCCGTGCAGCTATTACTCCAAAATCGACAGCGAAGAATCCGGCGGGCCCAACAAACGGGTGCTGATGATTTACGCCAACTACGACCTGACGTTTCCCAGGGAATACTCCGTGCAGGTGGTGGAGGCTTTCCGGCACATGAACCTCAACTTTGAGGCCAGGGTGCTGCCTTGCGGCCACTACACCACCGGCGAAACGCCCTACAAGTTCCTGGACGGCTGGTACATGGGATCGTTTGTCTACCGGGCGTTCAAGGCGCTGCGGGAAGAGAAGGCAGCGGGCGTTGGCGCGCCGGCGCTCGAATCGAACGAGGTCGAGGAAGCGGTTTCGCGGTAACCCTCAAGAGCGATTTGCTGAAAACCATGGCGCGTTGTCAGGGATGTGACCGGTCCTTGCCACCGGTACATGATGTACCCCCCCCACCCATATTTTGGAAGCAAAATCCTTTTTTTCTGTAGTTTACGGACGGGGTTGCGCCGTAACATATTAAAAACAAAGAAGTTGCCTGCAAAATTTTCCAGGATAAAGAGTTATCGGCAAGAACGAGGAGTTTGCCGGGACGATTTTAGGGAAAGCTCCTGAAGATTATTGTGCGACAAAGGGGACAAATCATCTGCAACCACCTGCGGTGGGGCGGGCGCGCTTTGCGCATGAGGTTCGTGGTCTCCCTGGTCCCCAAATGCGAGGGACCAGGGGCACCCGGCAACAAGGATAGATCTCAGGGAAACGATCACGCCGGTTCGGCGGCAGCAATCAGTCGCTCAGCCTCTCTTACGCCAGAAGCACGAAGACGTATATTCCCGGCTCCATCGTCATCGACCACATCGCTAAGGCGCGTAACGGCCACTCTTGCGTTCTTGACCGTTACGCTTCTCCTTTGTCTTCGAATCGCCTCCGCCAGTTCGCCACGGGAGATTCGAGAGGCACCTTTATGCCAGAGGATTAGAAGGCCTAAGTCGCGGGCGCTCTTTGCGGACTTGAGATCGACATAGGTTCGGCCGTCGATTTCCTCAACAAATGGGTAACGGCGTCTCATCAGGCCGTCAACGGCTAGTTTTGCAGAATCGGGATCACCCAGTTTCTGGGCATACCGGACCATTTCTGCGAGCGTCCACGCACAGACGCCGACAATGGCCGTTGCGTCCATTTCATTAGCATCTATTGTGTCGGAGTCGTGACGCCCACCGCGATTGCTCGTAATGTCGTAAATAAACCTGCAGGCTCGGGGGATCGTTAGACGGATGGAGTCATCGACGGGTCCGCTCGGCAAAGCCCCCAGGGAATTTATCGCGTTATCGACCTTAAACTGCCGTCCAGTTTGGGCGGGTAGTCCTGCTTCTGCTAGGAGAGCCTTTAAGACGGCCTCGAGGAACTTGGCGTGTTTGGCAAGCGCATTCTCCCACCTTCCCTGGTGATAATCGGCAACTCCCCGTTGAAAGTGATTTACGAGGGCGTCCACGTTCCTGGTCGCCTTGAACTTGTCCTTCAGCAAATCGCTAACCGTTCTGTCCGGCATCGGCGAGCACCTTCTCCCAATCAGCGAGCAATTTGTACACGCCAAACTTGGGGGAGTCCACCCAGCCTTTGTCTTTGGCGCGCGTACTAAAAGCAGGATTGAATGCGTTCCCCAAGATGCCTTTCATCTTGCTCCATTGTTTCTCGACTTCAGAACGCAACACCTCAGATGTAAGATTCCCCTTGGCGATGTAGGCGACCAAAAGCGCGAACTTTTGGGCGCCGTTCGCCCCTCGTGCATAGCGGGTCATGAAGGGCCGAATAGGAAGTGAGAGGTCGAAATGCAAAATCCCGGGTTGAGGGACGGAAATGCCCGTTTCGGCAGGTATCTTGCGTGTCCGCCTCCTAGCTTTTGCAGAGGTCGGCTCCTTCGCCGGATTTCCGACACTTCGGAGCGGTAATTCAAGTTCCCAGTTATTTCCCGAAGCGTCCGTAACAATAAGAACTGCTTTCATTGGCTCCTTCTCATTGACAATACACGTATTTACCTGACTCCCTGAATCGGCGGAGCTTTCTCTTCTTCGCATAGCCCTGAAGCGGGCCCGAGAGAGAGGTAATCGGATAATGGTGCCCCAGGTCGGCAAGCCGTCCCTTTACATCTCCCAGCCCCTTTGGCTTCTTGAAGAACTGCTCTCCGATGAGCTCGTCAATCAAGTCGCTCACAGTTGATTTGGTTTTCTGCTGTTTGGCCGAGCCCTTCTTAGCCGCCGCCTTGGTTGAAGGGGTTGAGTGTTGGGCTTCAATTCTGAGTTCCTTGAAGAGGGCGGCAATCTCTGCCGGCGTCCCCTCAAGATTAACGGTACTTCCGTCAACCGTTACGATATGAGCCTTCGCCATACGGACTCCGACTATGGGATGTTCTCGACGTAATCATAATGCATTCCTGGAAACGCGTGGGGGAATTGTTTAGGCACGAGGCGGTTAAGTCGCCCGCGCAAGCGCCTGCGCGACCACTGGTTCGTCTCGCCTGCTCGGTGAAAGGCGGTTTCGAGCGTCGCCTTGACCTCCCGCCAGAGATGGCTTCGACAGCGCGGATCATCGGGTTGAGCGTTGGTGACGGGCAGAAATCCTGATAGGTCGGCCAATTGTCGTCGATTTGCCCGCACAGGAATCTCAGTGGTTGCCCGAGGCACTGATTGAGCCGGTGAGCGCTCTCCGTTCCCGAAGTTCTACCGCAGCCCGGTGAGGTTCAGGCGGAGGAGTTTGGCGGGGTCGAGGTAGGCGCCTTGCCAGCGGACGGCCCAGTGGAAGTGCGGGCCGGTTACGCGGCCGGTGGCGCCGCTGAGGCCTAGGCGATCTCCGGTGGATACCTGCTGGCCCTCGCGCACGTCGATGCGGCTCAGGGGTGCATGGAGAGCGTGAACAGGCCCAGGCCGTGGTCGATGACTACGCAGTTGCCTTCGTAGTAGA
>CAYQOQ010000277.1:0-3929 GCA_964419175.1 uncultured Occallatibacter sp.
CGGCGATTGTCGAATACTTCCAGCCGCTGATGGACTGGCTCAAGGAGCAGAACAAGGGCGAAAAGGAAGGCTGGACGTTGCCCGCCGATCCGCTGAAGTAGTTACACCACCCTCCGCACGCCTGGCAGCCGGACCAGCGGATCGGCTGCCAGCCAGCAGCCGATGCAGGCCAGCGAGCCAACTACGCCCCATTTGACCAGCGCCGGCGCGGCCCAGCCGCGCAGCAGCAGGCTTACGCTCACCAGCACCACTGGATGGATAATATAGACCGTGTAAGCGCGGCGGTTGAGCCATGCCCACACGGCCGAGGGCTGGTTCATGCGGGCGCGGAAGAGCAGCAGCCACAGGGCGATCAGGCCCCAGGCGACGAACGGCTCCCACAGCGCGTAAAGAATCGCCGTCCAGGAGAGGTTGCCGGAGAAGTTGGCCTTTCCTAGGCTCCTCGCGACGCGAGCCAGCGCGTTGCCCACCGGCAGGCACGGCCATGCGATGGCGAGAGTGATCAGCCATGGCCGCGCATCTTTCCAGCCAAGTTGCCGTAGCCAGTCGCAGCGCCACGCGGCAATGCCCACGACGAAGAGAAAGATATAACTCGCAAAGAAGCCGAGTTGCAGGCCGAAGACATTTTTGCCGGTGGGGACGATCTGGCGGATGGCCAGAGCGGCGGCACCGACTCCAAGGGCGCTCACCAGCCACCAGCGATATGAGGGAACCGGCCTGGCCGTGCGTTCAGTTTGCTCAAGCGGGCCGCCAAGAATTGCGCGCCAGGCGCAATAGCCGAGACTGAAGAGCAGAAGAGCCTGCGCAAACCAGAGGGGGCCATTGATGAATAGCTTGTGCTGCCAGAGCCATGCGAAAGTGGACCAGAAGCCGTGGCCCTGCTCGGCATTTACCAGTGCGACGGTCACTGGTCCCAGGAACAGACCGAAGGCCAGCAGGGGCAAGCCGAGGCGCAGGAAGCGGTCGGCGATGAAGCGGGCGTAGCCCTTGCGTTCCAGCGAGGGCGGCGCAAAGTAGCCCGCCAGCAGGAAGAAGAAGCCCATAAAATAGGCTTGGTTGGTGGCGCAGAAGAGGTCCAGAAGCAGGCGGGGGGTGGTTCCTGTTGATTCACTTTCACGGTAGAACCACATGCCTGATCCGCTGTAGGTGATGGCAGCGTGGAACACGACGACCAGGACGGTCATCACCGTACGAAGACGATCCATATAAAAATCACGCTGGGGCATAAGTGATGGTACGTCTGGAACCGGATGTTGGTTCAATCGAGAGAAGATGCCGGCGCCTCTGGATTGTGAATTGGGCACGCGCAGTTGCGACAAGAGAGCGGGTACCGGCAGGTCGAAGCTGCTTTTGACTACACGACTCTTCGCACGCCCGGCAGCCGGACCAGCGGATCGGCTGCCAGCCAGGTGACCGCGCAGGCCAAAAGGCCAACCACGCCGAACTTGACGAGCGCGGGTGCGGCCCAGCCGTGCAGCAGCAGGCTGATGCTTACCAGAATCGGCGGATGAAGGATGTACACCGCATAGGCGCGGCGGTTGAGCCATGTCCAGAAGGCTGAAGGCTGGTTCATGCGTGCGCGGAAAACCAGCAGCCACGCGGCGATCAGGCCCCAGGCCACGAACGGCTCCCATAGCGCGTAGAGAATCGCTGCCCAGGAAAGTCCGCTGGTGAAGTTGGCCTTTCCAAGGGCGCGGGCGAGGGCGCTGGCCACGGGCATCAGCGGCCACGCAAGTACGAACGCCAGAATCCCGGTGCGCGCGTTCTTCCAGTCGAGTTGCCGCAGCCAGTCGAAGCGCCAGGCGGTGATGCCCGTCGCGAACAGGAAGATATAAGTGGCGAAGTAGCCGAGTTGCAGGCCGAAGACATTCACGCCCACGGGAACGAACTGGCGGAAGGCGAGCGCGACGAGGCCGGTTGCGAGGGCGCTCAGCAGCCACCAGAGCCCGGACGGAACTGGCCTGGACGCGCGTTCAGAACTCGCCAGCGATGCGCCGAAGAGCGCCCGCCATGCGCAATAGGCAAGGCTGAAGATCAGGAGAGCCTGGGCAAACCAGAGCGGACCGTTGATGAACTGCTTGTGCCGCCAGAGCCAGGCGATGCAGGACCAGAATCCTTTTCCCTCCCAGGAATTCACAATGGCCGCAGTGAGCGGACCGAGGATCAGGCCGAACGCGAGCAAGGGCAGGCCGAGGCGGAGAAAGCGGTCGCCGATAAAGCGCGCGTAGCCCTTGCGTTGCAGCGACGCGGGCGTGAAGCAGCCGGCCACCAGAAAGAAAAAGCCCATGAAATAGGCCTGGTTGGTGGTGCAGAAGAGGATGAGCAGTCGGCTGGAGGGTGAGGCGGAGGGCTGGAGTTCGTGCCAGAACCAGCCGCCGATGGCGCCGTAGGTAATGGCAGTGTGGTGCAGGATGACGAAGGCCGTCATCACCGAGCGGAGGCGGTCGACGTAAAGATCGCGCTGGGCCATGAGCCATCGTACAGCGGGAGCAAACTGCGGGTGGGCCGAGTGATGGCTCCCAGGTCTCAGAAGCGAGACCTGGGGCACCCATCCTGTTACTGGTCAGATGCCAGCCAGGCGTCAACATCCTACTTCCCTGGTCTCAGAAGCGAGACCAGGGGCACCCGCACCCGGTTCGATGATGGTTAGTACTTGACAATAGCGGCGAAGGAGTCGGGCTTGAGGCTGGCTCCGCCAACGAGTGCGCCGTCAATCTCTTCCTGGCCAATCAGTTCCTTGGCATTGGCTGGCTTCACGCTGCCGCCGTAGAGAATGCGGACCGCGGCGGCCGTTTCAGCGCCCAGCAGCTTGGCCACTTCGGCGCGGATGATCTTGTGCGCGTCGACGGCGATCTCCGGCGTGGCTGTCTTGCCGGTTCCGATGGCCCAAACCGGCTCGTACGCGATCACGATGGGCTTGGCGGCTTCAGCAGTGATGCCAGCGAAGGCTCCGGCGATCTGCTTCTTGAGCACGTCGGCGGTCTTGCCGGCTTCGCGCTCGGCCAGCACTTCGCCTACGCAGACCACCGGCACGATGCCGTGCTTGAGCGCCGCATGCAGTTTCTTGTTGACGATTTCGTCGGTCTCGGCAAAGTATTGCCGGCGCTCGGAGTGGCCGATCAGGGTGTGCGTTCCACCCACGGCCTGGAGCTGGTTCAGAGAGGTTTCGCCGGTGAAGGCGCCCTCCTCGGCAAAGTGGATGTTCTGCGCGCCGATGGCGACGTTGGAGCCCTTGGCGGCTGCAATCACCGTGGGCAGCAGGACGGGTGAGGGAAACAGGGCGATCTCGTCGCGGGTGTGCGCGGCGACGAGCGGCAAAAAGGCATCGACGAACGCCTTGGCTTCAGCAGGCGTCTTGAACATCTTCCAGTTGGCGGCAATCAGTGCTTTACGGGCCATTTTTTCGAAACTCCTCATTCCGATTCTAGTGGATGGAATTGAGAGGCTGGGGTGATGGCGGGCACAAGGAGGGCGAGAGTCCGGGCCGAGCGTGGAGGAAGCGGGCTATAGCGAAACCAGAGTGGCTGTACCTGGACGCATGCCGCTGAGTTGCTTCTTCCCCAAGAAGAAGCAACCTCGAATACCCTCGATTGAGGCATAACTACTCCGGTTTCGCGCCAGGACTGTGACCCGGTGATTTCTCGTCTTGGAGTTGAGCGCAATGGCGTCCCACGGGAGCAGGAGTTTACTGAGAGTTCGGCAAATACACATGTAAGCCGTTCTGCCGAATCTATTTATAAGGATAGCCAATGGCTGGGATGGGGGCCGATATATCACTGAACCGATCAGAAGATCCGCGCCTCCCGCTTCGTAGTAAACTCCCGGTGGAAGCCGAAAGCTACCGGAACAGCAGAAGCCTCACTTTGCCGGCAGCCTTTCCTGATCACGCGTGTTCATGAAGGCGCGACCGGCGCCCTGCGAGCGCAGGT
>CAYQOQ010000278.1:0-3925 GCA_964419175.1 uncultured Occallatibacter sp.
TATTTCCCGCTCCCTGCATATAGCAAGCTATGGACATTTATATGCGTCGGCCCTGATCAGCTCCGGCCTTTGGCACGCGACCAGCACATCCCAGAATGTAAAATGCTTACCCGTGTGCTCCAGAATCACAGTCACCGCGTTCAGGAATGCGCGCTGGTGCTCGGAGAAGAATTCGTCCTTTGCCCGGGCAGCGCCAAGCGAATCGAAGACGGCGCCAACGCGTTGCTGCAGTTTGCCGTCGGCTGCGTAGAACGGATTGAACTTCTCGGAGATGTCTGGATGCGTCGGGTCGATTACGCGTACGTCGGCGCCCCGGCCGGCGGCGAACGCTATGTTCCAGATTTTGAGTACCAGTTCCTTGTCGCCTTTTCCGTCGAAGTACACAACCGGGTGACCACGGCGAATGTCCTGGTCCACGATGTTCAGCAACAGTGTCGTCTTGCCCATGCCACTCATGCCGGGCAGGTTGGCCTGCATGGATCGCTGGTCGTCTGTCCAATAAACCGGCGTGCCATCGTTCTCGTAGCCCAACAAGGTAACGCTCTGGCGTTTCGCCTCCCCAACCGACTTGCGGTCATGCGTGCGCGATACATACAGTCGCGGCCGGGGCCATTGTTTCGCCAGCAACTGCGAGAGTTGGACACGGTAACGAACCACCACGATCAGGTAGAAGATTGGCAGGCACAGGAAGACCAGGATTGCAATTGTCTGTGGCAGGCGCAACAGAAGGCCACGGTTTGCAACCCACACGACGCCAGCCAGCAGGATCAGGCACATCCAGGCAAAGATGGTCATCGCTTCGCGGTGTTCTTCTTGCGGCGTCTTGGCGCGCTCGATTCTTCTTTCCACTGTTCTTCCTCGCCTGTTCAGGGATTTCGCTATCGCAACATGATCAGTACAGCCAAGACGACCGCTGCCACGCTTGCGCATACAAAAATGTAGAAAAGTGCGACTTTGATGGGGAACGGCTTGGCGTCGGCAGGCGCATCTGGCCGGCGAAAATGGCGCTGAAGAAAATCGGCGGCTGTCGCATCGGTGTTTTCGTTGTACATCTCGGTGAATTCTTGCTTCAGCTTCTCAGAGTCGAATTCGCGTGTGAGACGCATGAGGTTCCGGCGCCAGATGCGCGCATGCTTACACATCTCCTTGACCCAGGCCTCTGCCTGGTCTTCTTTCGCCGGGGTTGGGTCGTCGGGAATGTGCGGGGCAAATTGTGGCAGGGGCAAAAACCGGTCTTCGGCCAGCACGATTGCGGTAATGGACGGGTCCGCGGTTGCCGTGGCTGGCGCCGCAAGGGAATACTGCGCCGCACTCGCGTCTGCAACGCCTCGATGGTCCGGCGCAGAGGAGCCGGAGACGCCGGCCGGGGTCGGGTCAGGTTCAGAAAATGGCAACTGCATTGACCGGTACTCCTTGGTCCGCGGCGAATGTCCAGCGGAAGATGGCTGGCGTGACGTCCGGCTTGGTCAGAGCAACGACCCAGTCCATGGTGGTGTCAGGCGGCATGTCCGTCATGTCGAGCGAGGAACCATGGGTGACGACCGGCGTTTGCTGGTACGCCCGGAATTCCTTGAACGCTTCTAGCCCAATTTGGCGATCGATGTTTTTGAAAGCAGTGTCCGCGCCAAACGCCGGGTCGACCTTCATCACCGCCGCGTTCTGCAACCGGTAGGTGTGCGTGGTCGTGTTGGTCGCGCTCAACCGGACATAATAGTTGTGCGCGTCTTCGCTGACCTCGATCACCCGGACAACAACGGAATGCTTCTTGAGGTGGATGCCGCTCGTGTCCACGCTCCGCGCATTCAGCAGGAGACTGGCAAACAGCCGGTCGTGCTCGCTCTGGACCTCATCGGGGGAGGGAACCGGGGGAGAAGGAGGGGGTGCTGGCGCGCGTTCCTTCACGAGCCACGACATGGCACCCGGCTCCGAGGCCGCCGCTATCTCGTAGAGATAGGTCGTCCGGTGCGTGAACACAACCATATTGGTGTCCACACCAGCTCGCTGCGGCTCGATGAGGATGTTGTTGGCGTGCCACTCAACATGCACCTGAGTGGAGCCAAGCGCGACGTTTTCTACCGGCTCTGGGACCTCGACAACCGACACGTGGTGGAGAGCGGTCGCAATAACTTCTATATGGGTCTGGGCGTGGCCGGCCGGCAGAAGCACAGCGGCTAGGAAAGCGATGCTGCCGAAAAGTGGGCGTACGGTGAAGACACGGTTACTCATACGCCGCATAGTAGGCTGAAACGCGCTTTCAAGGGAATGTCTACATTGGGAAAAAATGCAATTGCGGCCAAAAAAACGAGCGCCTCGTGAACGACGCATCCCGAAGGATACAGTCCACGAAGCGCCCGGTTGGTTAAAGATTAAATTTCGCCCAGTTCGTTCAAATCGTAGATCTCGAAGTCGCCTTCTCCCGCTACGATTTGCGGCATTTCAGGGTTGACCCGCCGCCAGACCCGGACTGTGCGGATGTTGCCATCCGCTGTTTTCTCTTGCTCTTCGGCCCGCTGGTAGCGGGGCTCCCAAGTCGAGTCTAAATTGACCCGAACTAGGGTGTCTGTTTTGGTATCCAGGACGAGATGCCAATTGTCGACCACCTCGTCTACGAGAACCTGTTCCCCGCCCGTCTGCGCCGCTACCGCATCCGCGAATTCCTGCGGAAAGGCGTGGTACACAATCGACCCGGAGCCGGCTCCCTTGGTAACAATGTGGTTCAGTGCGGCGGCCCAGTACATGCGGTCCGCGACGGGTTTGCCAGCACCCCATAGGCAAATGGCCTGGCGGACTTCAGAAGACAGCACCCGATGCTTCTTCTTCGCATCTTCCAGGTCGGCTTCAGCCTTGCGGAGCAGGGCGTACGCGGTCATGACATCAACCTTGTCGCCGTTGCTCTTCGCGGCCTTCACCTCTGCCTTAGCTGCTGTCAACAAATCCATTCTCCGCTTCAGCCAGAGGGTGATTCTGGACATTGTTGAGCCGAAGAATTCGTTCATCCTCCGGCATTCAAGTAGCATGGCGCCGGTGATGTTCTTCCCGCCATACAGGCCAAGAAACAACCCGGCAAAATTGCCGATCGGCTTTGCTTCGCCAATCACCCTCATCAGCTCGGGGTACAGGACGTTGTACATCCGGGCAACGAGGTCTGATTCAGTAAGCGGCTTTACCCTCCCTGGCAGGTCATCGACCGACTTCAACTTCTTGTCGATTTCCAGCCAGGCCGGCTTGCCAACCGCGTCCGCAATTTCTTGGACCCGCTTCAGGTTGCAACGCGTGTCATGTTTCAGACTGTCGATTTCGAGTTGCAGTTCGGACACCAACTCGTATGCGAGGTCTGGCATGCCGGCCGCCAAAGCAGACGACATAGTGTTAGTGATGACGCCAACGCGATTGCCCATTGCCTTGGATGCAAGCGCGTAGATGTTGAGCCACGGAGAGTTTTGCCGCGCCGCCTTCTTTTTCTCTGGCTGCTGCTTTTCGACCATCCCGAAGCGGTACTCCACAAATTTGGGGTACTGTTCCGAATTGATGACTGCAACACCATCGCCGTCATAGTCGCCGCCAAAGGTTTTTGCCCGGTCTGCGCGGAGCGTGTACGTCCCATGCAAAGTGAGCTGCGTCGCGTAAACCGTCTTCGCGAGTTTGATAGACAGGCCACGCTGAATCAGCATCCCAATGGCCACTTCGCGGGGGAGGTTCCTCATCGGAAGAAGATCCTCTGCCATGCGAACAGGAAAGCGGACGCAGAGGTTCCGGTCGCCAGGCTGGTCAGAGATCGAGCAGTCGTAGGGAATCCAATCGGACCCCGCATACAATTTCCCATCCTCAACCGCCAGGTAGCCGTCATCTACAAGCATCCGGCCCGGCATCCTCATGCCGCCGCCAGTGAGCATTTTGTACGCCCACTGTGCAAGCAGCTGCTTAA
>CAYQOQ010000279.1:0-3921 GCA_964419175.1 uncultured Occallatibacter sp.
CCAACCGCTCCTCGATGCGGGAATTGGGATTTTCGAAGTCGACTTCAAGACGGGGGTTTTCAGGGGCACTACGGACCGGCCCAACCCCAACGCTTTTCTGCCAATGGCTTTCGCGGCACTAAAGGAATTGCGAAAACTTCCCTCCGTCGATCCCGACCACATCGGCATTATGGGCTTTTCTTTGGGCGGCAACATAGTCCTGAGAACAGCCATCGAAACCAATGTCAGACATTGGATGGGAGCCGACAAGGGATTCGTTGCATTTGCCATGTTCTACCCCGTGTGCAACCACTTCACAAAGGAGTTTGAAGAGAGCGGCAGCAAACTGGCCGGCGGTCCGATGATCATCTTTTACGGGACCGAGGACTCTTATGGCGAGGGCAACGCCGTTCCGGAACTCAAGAGCCTGCTCGCAAAGAAATACAATTTTCAACTGATCACGGTTGAATATGAGGGAGCTACGCATGCTTTCAACCTCAATGGCCCCGAAATGAACTTATTCGACCCGGCCGCTAAAGGGATGAGAGCCCACATCAAATGGGACCCCGAGGCAACGAACGATTCGGTAACGAAAGTGGCGGCATTCCTGCGCGAGAATTTGGTTGCAAGATGATGTTGATGCTGGTTCATAGCTGCGATGAGGAGAGAGTGAGACCAACTGGCTCATCACGCGCCAACCCAGTGAACGAAGCGAGAAAGATGAATTTGGCGCAAAGCATTCGAGTGATTGCCTGCCTGGGCTTTGGGCTGCTTGCGGTCACCGTGGCCAGTTCGCAGACTTCGCCGGTCCTTGATCAGATCAACCAGCATGAACAAGCACTCGCGGAAGCGCGGACGGCTCGACGCGTGAGCGATGAAGGGGTTGAGCTGATCACGCTTGGCTATCTGTACAGACAAGCGGGGCAGATGCAAAAGGCGCTGAATTATCTCAACGAGGCCTTGTCAATTGAACAGAGCGCGGGTAACCATGCCGCCGAGGCAATGGCGCAGAACACCATGGGCCGGGTCTACAGCGACATGGGCCAGCAGAAGCGCGCATTGGAGCTGTTTTACAAGTCGCTGTCCATTTGGCGTGATTTGGGGATTCGGCAAGCCGAAGCCAGCACGCTGACCAATCTCGGCAGGGCTCATAACGATCTGGGCCGCCGGGGAGAAGCGCTGAATGACCTGAACGAGGCGTTGACGATTTGGCACGACGTAGACAGCGGGCAGCGCGGGGGGCGGATGCTCAGCAGGAAGGACATGCTGCGCAACATGGGGCAGCTGAGAGCTCTCAAGGAATTGAGCGAAGCTCTGCCTGCGAATCTGAGGGAGGCGGGCGGCCGCGCCGGCGAGGCGAACACACTCGACAATCTGGGAGAGACCTACTCGGGCATGGGAAGGGAGCGGGAGGCCTTTGATTATTTCCGCCAAGCGCTCGCCATGTGGCGCGACGTGGGAGAGCAGGGCGGCGAGGCTTTGACCTTGAACAGCATGGGTAGAGCCTATGCCGACCTGGGGCAGAAGCAGAAGTCCCTTGAAGCATTCAACCAGGCGCTGTCGTTATCGCGCACCATCGGCAACCGGCAGGCCGAAGCGTTGACCCTGAACAACACAGGCCGCCTGTATCGTGATTTGGGCCAACAGCAGACGGCTCTGGACTACTACAACCAGGCGTTGCCCATCTGGCGCGAAACAGGCAATCGCCTCGGGGAGGGGATGGCTCTCAACGATATTGGCAGAGCCTATGCCGACATGGGGCAGATGCGAAAAGCGTTGGAATTCAGCGAGCAGGCGTTGCCGATCTGGCGCGAGACCGGGACCCGGCGAGGCGAAGCGATGACGCTGAACAACATGGGCCGGGATTATTCCAACCTGGGTGAGACAGACAAGGCGCTGGAATACGACCGCGAGGCGCTGCCCATCTGGCATGAAGTCCAAGACCGGCGGGGCGAAGCGCTGGGGATGATGACCCTCGGCTGGGCATACTCGGCGCGGAAGGAGCCGGAAAAGGCGCTGGCGAGCGAACTGGCGGCCTTGTCTCTGGCGAGGGCCGCGGGCGATCCGGAGATTCAAGGCGGAATTGAAACCACGCTGATGATCGGCTTGCGCGACCAGCATCGCCCCGAGGATGCGATCTTCTTTGGGATGGAAGCGGTGAGCGCTTACGAACAGATTCGCAACAACATTTCGGGGATGGACAAGGATCTGCAATCTGGATTTGCGCAATCGAAGGCGAAGACCTATCGCGTACTGGCAGAGCTTCTGATTGAGGCCGGCAGGCTCGGCGAAGCCGAGGAGATTCTCGACCTGCTCAAGGAACAGGAACTGAGGGACATTGTGCGCGGAGCCACTCCTGATGGCGCGGCCAAAATTGAAACATTGAAGCTCACTGCCGGGCAGCAGAAGGCGCACAGCGATATGGAGGAACTGGAAAAGAAGGCGCTGGCTTTTCACCAACTCAGTGTTGATGCGGCAGGCTTGCAGATCAAAGCGGCGCGTACTTCCGACGAAGACGCTCGACTGAAGAAACTGAACGCAGGCATGGACGAAGAAGTCTCAGCGATCCTGACTTACTTCAATGGGACCATCTGTCCGGGCCTAGAGCGGAAATCGGACGCTTCTCAAACCGGTGGAGCTTCGGGCGACGATCATTCAGCGCAGAGTTATCTGCAAAGCACGCTGATAAAACTGGGACCGCATGTGCTGGGTATCCGGCTCTTGCTGGGAGAGGATCACGCCTATGAAATCGTGGTCACTGCCGGCGCGCGAAAAAAGTTTCAACTGCAAGCCCCTCCTGTCGAGTTGCGCCTCAAAGCACTGGAAGTGCTCAAGGTTTTGGGCATGCGCAGCACCGATCCGAGGCCGCAGTTGGCTCAGCTCTATGGCATGATCGTAGCTCCCCTGGAAGATGAGTTGAAGGCATTAAGCACGCCTTCCGACGCGGGGGGTCGCGTCCCGACCCTACTGTGGTCCTTGGACGATGTGCTGCGCTACCTGCCGATGGGTGCGCTCTACGATGGCCACCATTATATGGTCGAGCGCTTCAACAACGTCCTCTTCACGCCGGAGAGCTACGGACATATGACGGATTCACCGCTTACGGATGGATCCAAGCCCAGCGCATTGGCAATGGGTTTGTCAAAGAGCTACGGCGGCCTGCCGCCGCTTCCCGGAGTCTTGCCGGAGTTGGATGCGGTGGTCCACGACCCCGCCGTGCCTGAATCGCATGGCCCGATGGAGGGAAGGTTGCTGCCAGACGAACAGTTCACGCTGGCTGCATTGAAGTCAGAGCTTGGCTCCGGCGAAAAATTTTCACTGGTGCATATTGCCAGCCATTTTGTGGTCGAAGCAGGCAATGGCGAAGAGCCGTTTCTGATGCTGGGTGGAGAAGACAAAGGAGACACAAAGGGATACGAGTGGAATCTTTCAGAGTTAGAGAATTCCCCGGTTGCCTTTCACGGCACAAGGCTTCTGACGCTCTCGGCTTGCAGCACCGCGAAAAACTATACGTCGAGGAACGGCCTGGAAATGGACAGTCTCGGCATGGTTGCGCAGCAGAAGGGCGCCGAAGCCGTAATGGCCACGCTGTGGGACGTAAATGACGCCAGCACCAGCCGTATCATGAGCGACTTCTATGACCGTTGGGTCAAGAACCCAGCCGCGGGAAAGGCCGAAGCATTGCGCCGGGCGCAGATTGCATTTCTGCAGGGGCAGGTCGTGTCTTCGGACACAGGAAGCGGGCGGGGGGTTGAAGTGGTACAAGAGTCGGCATCAGAGAAGCATGATGTTGGTTATTCTCATCCGTTCTACTGGGCTCCATTTGTCTTGATCGGCAACTTTCAGTAGCTCCACCAAGACTGCCGCGGCGAATCGCAGCCCACTAACTGTAAGCGTCTGACCAACGCACCTGTAAACAGCGTGCGATATGTGATGGACTCT
>CAYQOQ010000280.1:0-3714 GCA_964419175.1 uncultured Occallatibacter sp.
GGATACAACGTGGAAATCACCCCAAAGGCGGCATAACGGTGGGTTTGTTTCTTATCAGCTACTTCGATCGCCGGCGCCCGCCCTGCCTCATCTGCAAACCGCCAGCCCGGCGGAACAACTTCCAGATGGACGGAAATCACCGACACGCACACCCGCTGACAACTATTGAGGCAATCCCGCGGCCCTGCAATCGTCCTGCCGAATGCGATCCCACTCCTCGCGGTTGGGTTCGTCCTTGGCCTGACTGTATGCCGAAGCAACAAATCCTGCCTGCACGCACCGATCCGTCTTGGAGCCCGCCTTCACGGCAAAGTTGTACTGAGTCACCTGCTCGTCAACCACCTTGATCGGCATCGCCTGTGCCTTGGGGCCGGCCGCCGCGGTGCCTAGAAAGGTCAATGTCGAATAGCCTGCCAACATCAGGCCAACCACAAGCGCAAACGTTCTGAACTTCCTCACGTTCTTCTCCTTCTCCACCAGCAGCCGACCACAATCCAGCTCAGTGGACATCCCGCCGCCCTATGCCACACACCATGCATCAGCGGTTTCTGCTCCCAATCAGGCAAGGGCTCTCGCCACTAGCTCGATAAATGTCTCGTGGACATCACACTATGGAACGTGCAACCGGTCTTCAATCCCACGACAGTGGTATATGCGCGCGTCCGGCTACCTGCCCTGCAATCCGCCTCAGGCCCGAACTCCGTCTGAACAGGCCGCCCACGTCATACCTACTCCTGCTTCTACGGCCCGAATGCTCAATTCTCTAGTAGCGTTTCATCGGCCAAACGGGAATGGTCCCTCATTAGCACTTCCACAAAAACAATAGAAAGCAGATAAGCTATTCCTCTCAAACCAATGCAATATAGCTACTTAACAGGACATCTTCCGTGACTTAAAGCCACCCACGCCCACCGCCTCCGCACAAACAACGAGGGCGGAGCGCCTGGCGCTCCGCCCTCGTAACCACACCAACCCCTAATACAGCCGGAAATTCACCTCAATGTTCACCGGCACGGCAACCGGCGTCCTGCCATCCCGCATCGCCGGCTTGAACTTGTACTTGCGCACCGCCTCCATGGCCTTCTCGTCCAGCCCCATTCCCAGCGCACGCACAATGTGCACATTCTGCGGATTCCCCTGCGCATCCACGATCAGCCCAACCAGGCATACACCCTGGTACTTGGCCCGCCGCGCTTCGTCAGAGAATTCCGCCTCGGGTTGGAACAGCGGTACTGGCCCCGAAACCCTGCCGCCCACCTGCGCCAATCCGCCGCCCGTATTCCATCCCGATCCTGGGCCGTAACCAATTCCATTTCCCGACCCCAAACCGCCGCCCGAGCCCGATCCCATGCCGCCGCCAGAACCCGTCCCGTTCGACAGAACCACGTTCACGCCGCTCTTCATGCCAATCGTCGGCAGTTCCGGGTTGTCGGGCAGTTTAATGTCCTTCTGTACGTCAATCGCCGCCGGCATCGCGATCTTGGGCTTGTCGAAGGTCTGCACCATCGGAGGCACAATCGGATCCTTCATGAGCTTCGGCAGTTTTCCCTTGCTGGCATCGATGATGCTGTGATCCCCGCCGCCGCCGCCGCCCCCATTCTTTTTCAGGGCCTTGGCCGCGTCGTAATCGCTCACTTCCACGTTCGTGGCAATCAGCGGGGGCTTGTTCACCGTATCGATGATCTTCTTGCCCACGAAGAACAGCACGATCAGCAGAATTGCCCCATTGACTGCGGTCGAGATCCCGATCGCCCACGGGTTCGGCTTCACCGCCATCCGGTCGGGTACCGGGATCGGCGTCGAAGTCAGTACCAGAGGTGGCAGCTTGCGCGGGAAAAATACGTCCTGGAGGCTCTCCCACAGGCTTGTCCAGATCGGCTTTTCCTCAAATGTCCCGCCCATCAGGGCGTCAACAAGCGGATCGCCGTCGGTGATCACAGCGGCCGCTTCACTATTTGAGTCTGCCTGGGTATACATCTCATTTGCCATGTTTTCTGCTGGCTCTCGCGGCTTGCCCGATCCGGTTTCCGGTGTGCCTGGCGATCGTCCGTGATCAATCCCTATCAAGCTATTATGCTTGACCGGGCTCAACCTTGTCTCGGTCTCGTCCACCAATGTCTCTGGAAACTCGCGCTCCATGGTTTCATATTCCGGTCTGCGAATAGCTCCCATATTCAATAGACGAACTGGCGGTCCTGTTTGTTACCCAAAATCTCTTCCCAATCCGTTTACACTGGTAAATGAACAAGTCTGTACCACTCCATGGAGTCACGATGCCCGTAGCGCCGGAGTTAAAGGCGACCCTTACCCTGCCGCAAACCGGCTTTCCTATGAAAGCCAATCTGCCCCAGAATGAACCCCTTCGCCTGGCCCGCTGGGCCGCCCTCAACCTCTACGAAGAGCTGCGCAAAGCTGGTTACGGCCGCCCCGCCTATCTGCTCCACGACGGCCCCCCCTACGCCAACGGTCCCATCCACCTTGGCCACGCCCTCAACAAGGGCCTGAAGGACTTTGTCGTCAAGTCTAAGACTATGGCTGGCTTCGACGCCCCCTACGTCCCCGGATTCGACTGCCACGGCCTCCCCATCGAGATCAAAGTCGACGAGAAACTGGGCCGCAAAAAGCTGGAGATGCCGGTCCCCTCGGTTCTGGAAGCCTGCCGCGCCTACGCCCAGAAGTACGTCGACCTGCAAACCTCCCAGTTTGAGCGCATTGGCTGCCTCGGCCGCTGGCAAAAGCCCTACAAAACCATGTCCCGCGACTACGAGGCCCGCACCCTCGAAGCCTTCTACGGCTTCCTTGAGAAGGATTTCGTCTACCGCGGCCTCAAGCCCGTCTACTGGTGCATCCACGACCGTACCGCCCTCGCCGAAGCCGAGGTCGAGTACGATATGCACACCAGCCCCTCGGTTTACGTCCGATACCGCCTCACAAGCGACCCCGCAGTAATCCATCCAGCGCTGGCCGGCAAGCAGCTCTACACCATCATCTGGACAACGACCCCGTGGACCCTTCCCGCGTCCCTCGCCGTCGCCTTCCATCCAGACTTCGATTACGTGGCCCTGGCCACCGGAGACGCCGCCGACGCCCCGGTCTACATCGTCGCCGCCGAGCTCGCCGAGCAAACCGCCGCGGCCTGCGAACTCGGCCCCATCACCGAGATCGCCCGCTTCAAAGGCGCCGTGCTTGACCGCGTCACCTTCCAGCACCCGTTCCTCGATCGCAGCATCCTCGGCGTTCTCGCCACCTACGTCACCGCCGACACCGGCACCGGCGCTGTCCACACCGCGCCCTCCCACGGCGCCGACGATTTCTACACCGGCCAGCGCTATAATCTCGACCCCATCTGCCGCGTCGACGCATCCGGCCACATCCACGTAGACGCCGAAGCCTGGCCTCATGCCACTCCGCCCGCCTTCGACGGCCTCAAGGTCTGGGCCGCCAATCCCGTCATCGTCGCCATGCTCGACGAGTACGGAGCCTTGCTCGCCTCCGCGCCCCTCGAACACTCCTATCCCCACTGCTGGCGCTGCCATCACCCAGTAATCTTCCGCGCCACCGAGCAGTGGTTCATCGGCCTCGACACCGAGGTAAAGCGCGCCGACGGCTCAGAAACAACGTTTCGCCAGCTAGCCATCGAAGAGATCGACAAAGTCGTATGGGACCCGGCCTGGGGCAAGGAGCGCATCACCAACATGATCGCCACGCGCCCCG
>CAYQOQ010000281.1:0-3684 GCA_964419175.1 uncultured Occallatibacter sp.
ACAAGGTCGCCGTGGAGAACGCCGAGGCCGCACTGGCCAGCGCCCAGGCCAACGCCGCGGCGGCCAACGTGAATGTGCCCATCACCACGGTGAACACGGGCAGCAACCTGCGCTCGGCCGACGCCGATGTGAGCGGAACGCGGGCCAGCGTGGAGCAGGCGGAGAAGCAACTGGAAGCGGCGCGCGCCCGCGTTGCCCAGGCGGAGGCCAACAGCATCAAGGCGCAGGCGGATTTGACGCGCTATCGGCCGCTGGTCGAGAAGGACGTCATCAGCAAGCAGCAGTTTGACGCTGCCGTAGCGGCGGCAGACGCTGACAAGGCAGCTGTGGCTGACGCGCACGCTACCGAACAGGCAGCCGCCGACGGTGTGCGCGTAGCGCGGCAACGGGAAATGCAGTCCCAGGCGATGCTGAAGTATGCCCAGACTGGTCCGCAGCAGGTGGCCGCGCAGAGTGCTCGCGCCAAGCAGGCTTTGGCCCAGGTGGCGCAGGCCCAGGCCCAGCTCGACCAGGCCAAGCTGAACCTCGGCTATACCAAGATTGTCGCTCCCACGGCGGGCATCATCACGCGCAAGAGTGTCGAGATCAACCAGAATGTAGCCTCCGGGCAGAACCTGCTTACGCTGGTCTCGCTGGAAGGCCTGTGGGTGACGGCCAACTTCAAGGAGACCCAGCTCAAGCACATGGCCGCGGGGCAGCCGGTGGAGATCGAAGTCGATTCGACAGGCAAGACCTACCACGGCAAGGTTACGCAGATCGGCGGAGCCACCGGTTCGGTCCTGTCCCTTTTCCCGCCTGAAAACGCGACCGGCAACTACGTGAAAGTCGTCCAGCGCATCCCGGTGCGTGTAGACTTCACCGACCTTGCCAGTGAAGATCCCAACCACCTGCTCCGGCCGGGGCTGTCGGTCGAGCCCAAGGTACGGGTGAAGTGAGAAAGCAGCTTCTAGCTGCTAGCCTCTAGCTCCTAGCCTCTAGCCCGGTTTTCCAGCTTTCAGCGGAATGCCGGGACGGAGGCTTTCGTTTTCTGGGACCAATTCGCAGGAAATCGGTGCCACGTTGAGGGTATCCGAGGTTGCTTCTTCTTGGGGAAGAAGCAACTCGGCGGCATGCCTCCAGGCACAGCCACTCTGGTTTCGCAATAGCCTCGGGCTTTTCTTGGGGGATCTGCGATCTGCAATGGCATAAATATACTTGACAAACCCAGATAATCGCGTAATACTGCTCTTGCTATGGAACACCCAAAGACTTTAACCGAAGCAATCCGCTACTATGCTGAGCCTGAGAACTGCATTGCGGTGGTAAAAGAGATGCGTTGGCCTGACGGTGAGCCCATCTGCCCTCATTGCGGAGAACGGCGGCACTACTGGCTTGCAAAGCAGATGCGCTGGAAGTGTGCTTCATGCCGAAAACAGTTCACCGCGAAGACCGGCACCGTGTTTGAGGACTCGCCGATCAAGCTGGATAAATGGCTTATCGCTATATGGATGCTGGCAAACTGCAAGAATGGAGTGAGTAGCTACGAGATTGCCCGGAATGTTGGCGTCACTCAGAAGTCGGCATGGTTCATGCTGCAACGAATTCGCTATGCGCTTGCCAATGGCTCACTGGAGATGCTGGGCGGGGCTGAGGGCGGCCCGGTGGAAGTGGATGAGACATTCGTCGGCGGCAAGCCTAAGAACATGCACGCTTGGCGTCGAAATAGCCTGAACCTTGCCTTTCGAGGACGCAACAATAAGACTCCTGTCATGGGAATGCTGGACCGGGAAAGCAGGAAGGTTCGCACCAAAGTGATTCCAAACGTGCAACGGGACGTTCTACAGGCGGAGATTCTGAACGCGATTGAGAAGGGATCGACCGTCTACACAGACGGCGCTACTGGATACGACCATCTGGCCGCGCAAGATTACATCCATGAGACCGTGACCCACATTGAGGAGTACGTTCGCGGCCGGGTTCACACCAATGGGATTGAGAACTTCTGGTCTCTGCTCAAGCGGGGATTGAATGGCACATACGTTGCCGTAGAGCCGTTTCACCTTCACCGCTACGTAGATGAGCAGGCTTTCCGCTACAACAACCGCGCAACCAAAGACAATCCGCTGAACGATTACGACCGCTTCATGCTGGCTTTATCGCAGATTTCAGGGAAGAGACTGACCTATGCAGAACTGACCGGCAAGGTGGGAGAAACGGAAGGTGGGAACAGCGCGATTTGCTAAGGCCGGTTTTTGGATGAAGAGACAGCGGCGGGGGAAACGATAGGCCGGTGACGGTGTTCCGGCTGCGAGTTCTCCCGCGTCCAGTCTTTCGTTGCCTGCTCGTCTTCCATGCGCCGTTTGATCTCCGCATGGGGGACCGTCACGATGCGGCGCAAGAGGGCCGCGAAGTTCTGGTATTCCGCGCTGTCGGGCTCTTGGCTCATGGCGTTATCATAGCGCAATCCGCCAAAGGAGAACCCATGTCAACCCCCAAAAAGAAACGGACAGTACGCGGCACCCGTCTCGAACCTGACCCGCCAGTTCTTCAGGATGTTCTCAACGAAATTGAGGATATCAAAGGCACACTCGTCTCGATTCAATACGCAATCGGAGAACTCACCCGCAAGATTGACGAGCTTCCGGGCGAGATTGAGCGTTCTTAGACGCCTTGCGAAATAGAATGCGCGCTATATCGCAAGCATCAATCGCTTCCCATCGGTCGGGATGATTCCGCATAAGAGCGGCGATTGAAAGCGCGAGGGAGTAAATTCGTTTCTCTTTTTTGCTGCCTATTGCCATTTCAAAACACTCCTATGACAAAAACTTTTCACGGCGCAAGACTAAAGATCGAACGGGCCAACGAGCACATCAACGATCTTTACCGACAATCGAGGGAGTTCTCCAACACTCGCCCATACAGTATCTCCGTCGAGAACAATCCTGAGACTGGAGAGAGCTTCCTTAAGATCAGCACAGGTGAACCCGCTCCAGATAGAATGCTCCTCACCGTCGGCGATGCGATCCACAATCTCAGAAGTGCTCTTGACTTCGTGATGAGCGACATTGAATTCGAGACTATTGGAGCAAGGGACCCGCACACTCACTTTCCTATCCGCCCTACCCGGAATGAACTTGTAAACGCCATTAATGGTGGATTGAAAAAGAAGGGGCAATGGGCTCCCAAAACCATCCTCGACTTCATCGTGGATACGATAAAGCCGTACAAGGGAGAGGCGGGAGAGCCCCTCTGGAGTCTTAACGCACTCGACATCGAAGACAAGCACCGGCTCCTGATCGCGAAGAAGGACGTTACGCACATTAGGACAATCCACTGCAAAGATGGCAGTGGCGAAGACTTCACTGTGACCGAGTGGGCAATGATTCATCCGAGTGTCTCGGTCTACCCTTGCTTCGGGCACAAGGATGTTCAAGTCACAGATAAGGGAGAGGCGTCCATTGGCATAGTTTTCGGTGATGGTATGCCCTTCTACGGTAAGGCGATCCTGCCAACGCTGCGCGATCTCTCGCATTTCGTCAGCGGCACGCTGAATAGCCTCGAACGTGTCTGGATTGCTTCTCGGGAATGAGGCGCAGGTTCTCACGCCCTATGATCCAACCAAGCATGGGTTTGCTAAGTATATTTATGCCTCTGCAATATTCCCCTGCGATTAGGGAGCCCTCAGTAGGGCTCTTCGTCTGCCAG
>CAYQOQ010000282.1:0-3680 GCA_964419175.1 uncultured Occallatibacter sp.
AAACCCATGAACAGTTTTTGGAGTCATGATCATGCTCCCGCAGAGTTGCCGGGGCGAGAAGGATCGTGTTTGCGCGACGAAAGTGCATTCAACAGGCGGGACCTGCTCAAGGCGTCCATGGTCATTGGCGCTGGCGGCGTAATGAGCCAGATGATGGCTCCCACGACTGGATCGGCTCAAGCAGCCGCGCAACAAAGTGCATCCCATGCGGGAAGCGGAGAAGGAAAGCTAACTGTGCTTCAAGTATTGGATCACGCTCGCGAGCGCCTGTATCCCACCTGCCGCGTCTGTCCGGTTTGCGACGGCGTAGCCTGCTCTGGAGATGGCGGCGGAATTGCCGGCAGCGGAACTGGCATGTCGTTCCAAAACAACTTCACAGCACTGCAACGCGTAAAAGTCATGATGCGCAACGTGCATGACGAGTTCAAGGCCGATACTTCCACCACGATCTTCGGCCGCAAGATCTCGTTGCCGGCTGTCAGTGCGCCGATGGGGCCCGCCGCTACTAAGTTTGGCAAGGGAATGACGCAGCAGGAATGGTTCGACTCTCTCGTCGGAGGGTGCGCGGCTGCTGGCACACTCGGTTCCGTGGGCGACATGCTCACCTATAACCTCGAGGACTGTAAGCGGAACCTTCAGGTCGTGTCGCGTTTTCATGGAAAGGCGCTCTACAACAGCAAACCTATTCCCAACGAAATCATCCTGAAATGGCAACCGGAAATCGACGCCACCGGGGCCGCGTGGCTTTCCGTCGATGTGGATTCCGGACCCAAGAGTGTGGCCCAACTGAAAGAACTGGTCAAGGCCTTCAAGATGCCTGTTGTGGTTAAGGGGATCATGCGGGTCGATGACGCCATGCGGTGCGTGGATGCTGGCGTTGCGGGAATTGCCGTGTCTAACCATGGTGGTCGCCGCCAGGATCACACCGCAGGAACGGCTGAGGTGCTGCCGGCCATTGCCGCCAAGCTGAAAGGGAAGGTCCCAATTCTGACGGATGGCTGCGTGGCCACCGGCACCGACATACTCAAGTACCTGGCGTTGGGAGCTGATGTCGTCATGGTTGGTCGGCATGTCCTGCGTGCCGCCTACGGTGGCGGTGCCGAAGGCGTGACCCTCTTCATGAACCGTTTGCGGACCGAGTTGCAGAGTGCCATGGTGCTCACCGGTGTTCCGTCAATCTCCAAGATTGATAGCAGCATTCTCTACACGTAAGGAAGGTGAATAATCATGCGAACTAGGACCACTTTCTTCGTGGGATTGAGTGTGCTTCTGTGTCTGTTTCTGGCACCTTGGCCAGCGCGGGCAGGAGGCAGGATTCCGCTGATTCTCTACCGCGGCAGTGCGCAAGGGAGGGTGGTTTTTGACCACCAGACACACGCTTCGAAGGGCTTGCGCTGCAATGACTGCCATACCGATTTCGACCATACCGGAAAGGCTCTGTTTTTTACCCGCAAACAGGGACTCATTACCTTTGAAGATCATCATACGGCGACTAAATGCTTTGCATGTCACAACGGAGAAGGCGCAGCAGTGAAGAATGCGCCTTACGACGGTCGGGGCGCTTTCAACAATTGCCAAGGTTGCCATCGTACCACTAACAGGTGGAGCTTTTTGCATGTCGTAGCCTTTTCCGCGCCAAATCCTTCGGGGATCAGGTTCACTACGAACCTGATCTGGCTCCCCATCATTGCGGGATTATTCTTCATCGCCGGCCATGCGCTCTACGTGGCCTTTGTTGCCGGCCCCAAGGAGTTTGTGAAGAGCGAACCGCTTATGGCTGCGTCTTCTATTCCCGAACAGGTTCCCCGGCACTCGCTCGCCGCACGCATATTCCACTGGATCATGGCTGCGTCCATACTTGTGCTGTTCACAGCCTTCCTTCCCAAGGTCGGTGTCCCGTTCGATTGGGCCCTCTACCATGGGATCGCCGGAATAGTGCTCACCGTTTGCATTCTCTTTCACTTCATCCACTCTTCGTTCTTCCTCGACTTCAGGTCTATTTGGCCTGACAAAACCGACCTGCTCGACGCTACGCACAGAACGTTTCGCTTCCTACGCAAACCTGCGCCAGCACCAGCCAAATTCGCTAAGTATCCGTTGGAAAACAAGCTTTATCATCTGGGCGTCATGCTTACCGGCTTGACGATCATTGGCACTGGCCTATTCATGATGAAGCGAGTCCATACCATCTTTTTCTCGCGCACTCCTTACCTGTTCACCGACGCGGCTTGGGGCTACATGTACGTGCTCCACGGCCTCGCCATTGTATGCCTCGTGGCATTAGTCATGGTCCACGCGTACATGGGATTTCGTCTGGAAAAGCGACCCATCACCAGGTCAATGATCTTCGGCTGGATGAGCCGCGACTTTTATCTTGAGGAACATGATCCTAAACGGTGGGCCCTCAAGCAGCCGATGCCATCTCAAAAGAAATAGGCCTCTACAGCAACCGATGCCGACCGGCATTGAGAAATGGGTCGAGAATGCCTCGCTCTCCGCCTCCATGGCGTCATAGGCCAGATCCTGCGCTTCGTCCTTGGACGAGAACTCCACATCGTCCCGCGCATCCAGCACGTTGAGCCGGAAAGTGTGGCAAGAAAGGCGTTCAGGTCATCGAACGAGGAGAAATCCTTCCCCTCAATTGCCTTCTGCACGTTGCGCATCACCTGCTCGGTAGCGGTGGACCGCGCAACAGGCGGTGCTTTCTTCTTCGGGGTGGCTTTCTTTGCGGGCTTCTTTGTCATGGGTCTCCTCATACTGGCGGTGCTGGGGCATCCTTATCCAAGAACCGCCCGGACGTCGGCTAAGGTTACCATCAGCGTCATCGGCTCGCGCGGGCTTGGATCGAAGCCAAGTTTGACATAGAAGCTCTTCGCCTCCTCCGATATGGCGTGAACGACTATGCCGCGAATCCCAATGGCATCGGCGGCATGAGCCACGCGGCGCACGGCGTCGCGGAACAGGGCTCGACCGATGCCGTGACCCTGCCAGTCGCGATCGACTGCGAGCCGCGCCAGCACAGCCACCGGAATAGGAGTTGGCATATTACGCCTGAACCGGCCAGGAGCGTTTTCAACCGTCACGATGCCGGAAGCCAGCGCATAATAGCCAACCACGCGGCTGCCTTCGCAGGCCACATAGGTGCGAGAAGCTCCGCTCACCTGATTGGCGTGCGCCCGCCGCTTCAGCCATTCGTCGAGTGAAGCTTCCCCGGAGCGGAAATCCTGAAATTCGTGGTGATCCGCAAGCGGTTCAGGGGCGAGGAGCGGGCTTACTTCTCCCATGGCGCCGGAGTCTCAAGGGTGCGGCGGAGCCGGGCGTTGGGATGTGGCGGCGCATCCAGCCGCGCTAGAAATTCGGCATAGGCTCTGGCGCTTACCGCAAACGCCGTGCGGTCCATCAGCGCATCCTCGGCGGCATGGCGAGCGGCGTTGAGCACGAAATCCGTTCGATTCTTTCCCTGGAGTTCGGCGGCACGGTCGATCAGCCCGCGCAACTCCGGCTTGATGCGCAGGTTCAGCGTGTCGCGTCTGCCTTTTTCCTGTTGAAGCGTGGCCATGAGAGGCCCTCCCTTCCAAAATCAGAATAGCATAGTGTAATGACTTTGTCATTACACTGCGTCGGCGCCCCAGGGCAAACGCATCTTATTTTCCCAGTAGGTGGAGCAGGTAGCCATTGTC
>CAYQOQ010000283.1:0-3632 GCA_964419175.1 uncultured Occallatibacter sp.
GACGCAGGTTCAGTATACGGAGTTGTAGCGGCCTCCAAATGAGCTGGATTGAACTGTGAAGAATCGGCGTGGCTCGTCCCTCCCTGCGGGAAACGGCAAATGGAACGAGCGCGGCGGTTCGGGTGCGACGTTTCGAAGCCAGATGCAAAGACGGGATTACCCTTGGCAGCTCCATTCTGGCTGGATGGTGAAAACTCAGTTGATGTTCATCTTGCCAAAAAAGAGGCGCGGGCCCGAAGGCCTGCGCCGCAAGCGGAAGAAAACTGTTGATTTAGAACTCGGCCCGCACAGAGATCTGGCCGGTGCGCGCGCCGCCGAAGTCCGAAGAAATGCTGCTGGGAACCAGGCCAAAGCTGGACTTGCTGAGGTCCATGTTGGGGTCGCCGAGGTTGGTGTGGTTGAGCACGTTTGTGAACGTGCCTTCCGCCTTCACTTTGAAGCGCTCGGTGATCGGGAAGGTCTTGCTCAGGCCGGCCGAGAGGTTGAAGAGGCCGGGGCCCTCGACGGACCCCACCTGGCTGTTGCCAAAACGGCCGATGGGGTTGGGGACCTGGTAGATCACGCCGTTGATCTGTTCGCAGTCGTAGCAGATCACGGTTCCTGCCGCGTTGCTGACGGAGGCTCCGGCGTTGCCGGTGGCGCAGGCGTAGCCGGGAGCCCAATTAGGATCGCCGGGGCAGGCAAAGGCGTTGGCATTGGTCCAATTGAGGCGGCCCTTGGCGGCGGGGTTGACGCTGACGCCGGCCATGCGGTCGGCGTGCTGGTTGCGGTGACCTCCGTCGAAGCTGCCCGTTCCATTGCCCAGGGATCCGTTCAGTCCGGAGCCGGTTCCGGAGGGATCGCCCTGTCCGTTGTCAAAATAGGGCGTCTCATACGGGCCGGTTTGCACGGTGAGGATGGAAGACAGGCGCCACCCGCCGACGACCATGTCGGCCACGCGTGGAATGTCAGTGCCCAGCAGCTTGCCACGGCCCACCGGCAGATCGTAGAGAACGGTCGTGTTCCAGCGCAGCCGGCGGGTTCCGTAGACGTTGCCGAAGTCCACGTGACGGTCGAGGATGGAAGTCGCTCGCTGACCGCCGCCCTCCCCGGCAAAGCCGTTCCCGTTTGCGTTGGAGCCGGCTGGTCCCTGGTTGTCGGCCAAAGCCTTGGCCCAGGTGAAGCCGGAGTGGTACTCGAGCCCATGCTGCAGGCGGTGGCTGGCTTCCAACTGGAGCGAGTTGTAACTCTCATTGGCTCCCGTGGCGCGGGTGTTGATGCGCCCCCAGTTGGGGTAGAGGCGGGAGGAGATCGGCGCAATGAAAGCGGAGGTGGTGGTGGAGTAGGGCAGCGTGTTCTCATCCGGCGCCCAGACCAGCTGATGGGTCTCGGAGCCGATGTAGGAGATGCGCGCCGCGTAGCCCAGGCCGAAGTCGTGGTCTACGCTCAGCGACCATTGCTCGGTGTAGGGGTCTTTCCAGTTGATGCTATTGGCGGTGCCGAAGTAGTCGGTGCCGTAGCAGGTGGTGCAGCCGTTGCCGCCCGCGCCCTGGTCGATGGCCGGCCACTGGTAGCCGATGGCATGCGTGGTTGGGTTGTAGGTGTTCGAGAACTGCTGGGTGTAAGCCTGCACTGTGCCGGTGAGGGAGTAGAAGCTGGAGCCCAGCATATTGATGTTGTAGAGGCCAACGCCGCCGCGCACCGCCCATTTGTCGTTGCCGAAGGGACGATAGGCGAAGCCGAAGCGCGGCATGAAGCGCAGGTGAGGATACTTCTTCAGTCCCGCCGGGTAGCCGGCTGCGCTGTTGCCCACAACTTGCATGCAGGGTGCGCCGTTCACGGCGGCCGAGTTTGTCTGCGTCAGGCCGTCGGGATCGCAGGCGTTGGCGCTGGCCAGGAAGCCCTGCGCCAGCAGATCCTGCTTGCCGGTTGGATAGATCACGCGACCCGCGCCAGCGACGGTGGGATCGAAGTTGCCGATGTCGCCGTACTTGTCGTAGTAGCCGGGATGCAACTCGTAGCGGACGCCGTAAGAGAGCGTCAACTCCGGGTTGAGGCGCCACTCGTCCTGGCCATAGAAGTGGTAGTGCGCCGAGACGCCGTCGTTGTCCTGTTTGACCACATCGTAGAACGTCTGGTTGGGCAGGCCCAGCAGGAAGTCGGCAAAGTCCACGCCCGTGAACTGGCCGGTGCTGCTGCCGCTGGCATTGAAACCATAGGTGCCGTAGTTATCCGAGCCGTTGAAGCCCAGAGGCGTGATCGCCTCCAGGGTTTGAATATCGGCGCCGAACTTGAAGGTGTGGTTGCCCTTGGTCCAGATCAGCACGTCGCTGTAGTCGTAGGTATTGGATTTGGTCAGGCTGGTCAGCCGGTCGGCAGTGAGGCTCTGGACATTGTAGAAGTCCATCTCGGGAATTCCGTTGTAGAACAGGTTCTGCAAGCCTTGCCAGCCCTGCGCGGTGGTCCACGCATTGCCGTTGAAGCTGTCGCTCTGGCCTGAGGTGTAGAGCGTATAGCCGAATCCGCCTTCGTTGATCAGGTTGGGCTTGATGCTCCAGTTGGTGTCGACCTTCAAGGCCCGGTTCTGGCTGAGGGACAGATAGGAGGGAACGTTCAGAATTTCGGGAGTGGTGACAGGGAAATTCTTATAGGTGAACTTGCCCCAAAGGAGGAACTTCTGGTTGGATCCGAAGTACTGGTCGCCGCGCAGGTCGAACTGGTTTGAGTGGCCGCTGTTATCCACGTTGGCCTGGTAGTTGGCCACGCCATTATCGGTATACGCGGTGGGATCGCCAACGTTGGGATCGGGATAGAACTGCTTGAGGGTGTTCAGAGCGATCTGGCTCAGCGAGCCCGAGGGGATAGATGTTCCGTAGCTTCCGCCGGTGAAGGGGTCGTTCAGGGCGGTAAAGCTGGCCGAGGTGTACTTCGAGAAGTCGCCCTGCTTCATCAGGGTGCTGGGCACGACTTCATCGATGGTGGTTTGAGCGGGATGCCGCCAGCCCTCGTAGGCGCCAAAGAAGAAGCTCTTATTGTGGCCGTTGTAGAGGTGGGGAATCACGACCGGACCGCCCACGGAGCCGCCGAATGTGTTGCCTGTAACGCTGGGTTTGGTGGTGGTGGTCGGGAAGGTGTACGCGATGGCGTCGAAGGCGGAGTTCTGGTAATACCAGAAGCCCGATCCATGAATGGTGTTTGTTCCGCCCTTGGTGGTGACGACCACCTGGCCGGGGTTGCCGAACTCGGCGTTGGCCAGCACGCCGTCGGCGCGGATTTCGGAGATGGACTCGGTGGAGGGGAAGGTATCGGGAATGAAGTTTCCGCCGGTGGCACTCTTCACCGTGACGCCGTCGATGGTGACGTCCACCTGGTAGGGCAGGGCTCCCTGCAGCGAGACACCGGAGCTGTCTGCCTGCATGCCGGGCAACGTTCCCAGGATGCCGGCAGCGCTGGTGCCGCTGAAACTGGCGCGGGTATTTACCGGAAGATTGTTTGCATCGTCGGTGGTGAAGGTGCCGCTGATGGTCGGCGAGTCGGTTTCAATGGCGCTGACCATATCGCCGGTGACGCGAACCTCCTGCTGCACGGCGCCTACGGCCAGGCTCAGGTCCAGGCGGAGTTCCTGGCGGACGGCCAGCGCGACTCCGTAGATC
>CAYQOQ010000284.1:0-3604 GCA_964419175.1 uncultured Occallatibacter sp.
TACAAGAACAAGGGCGTGCGTTACTCCGACGAGAAGCTCAAGAAGAAGGCCGGCAAGACGGGCGCGAAGTAATAAAGGCAGTTCGCAGTCGGTTGTTCATAGTTCACAGTTCGATCGCGCACCTCACCTACTGTGAACTACGAACTGCGAACTAAGAACTGCAACGATGAACTGAATTCACCCGAACGGCGCCGCAAGGCGGCTCCGCTGATAGGAACGAGAGACCCATGATTACCGAAAACAAGAGAAACGCAATCCGCCAGCGCATTCACGCGCGCATCCGCGCCAAGCTGTCCGGAACCGGCGAACGGCCGCGGCTCAACATCTACCGCTCGCTGAACCACATCTACGCGCAGGTGATCGACGACCAGAAGGGCGAAACCCTGGTTTCGGCCTCCTCGATGCAGCTCAAGCTCAAGACCGGCGGCAACATCGCCTCGGCCAAAGAGATTGGCAAAGCTGTCGCTGAACTGGCTGTCAAGCAGGGAATCAAGAAGGTGGTCTTCGATCGCGGCGGCTACCTTTATCACGGGCGTATCAAGGCTCTGGCCGATGCCGCCCGCGAAGCAGGGCTGGAATTCTAAGAGCAGTGACTAGCTGGCAGTTTGCGGCTACTGGTTCGTTTTGCTAAGTGGAGTGGCTTTTAATCGGTAAGATGAGCTAGAAGCTAGGAGCAAGAGGCTAGAAGCTAGCAGGAAAAACGAGAGAGCAATGACGATCTTGAAGAAAAAACTCGATGCCAACCAGTACAACCTGAAGGATCAGGTGGTGGCCATCAATCGCGTAACCAAAGTGGTCAAGGGCGGCAAAAACATGTCGTTTGCCGCATTGGTCGTCGTAGGCGACGCCGCCTCGGGCGTGGTCGGTCACGGTTCCGGCAAGGCCAAGGAAGTTCCCCAGGCGATTCGCAAGGGGATCGAAGCGGCCAAGAAGAACCTGATCCGGGTCAACCTGACCGAGACTTCGATTCCGCACTTGGTGCTGGGCCGCTACGGCGCAGGACAGGTGCTCCTGAAGCCGGCTCCAGAAGGAACAGGCGTAATCGCCGGCGGTGCCGTGCGCGCGGTCATGACCTCGGCTGGTGTGCAGAACGTGCTCACCAAGAGTCTCGGTTCTCCCAACCCGCACAACGTCGTCAAGGCCACCTTCGACGCGCTGATCCAGTTGCGCGACAAGGCAGAAGTGGCGAACATGCGCGGCAAGACCGTGGAGGAGATGTAAGCCATGGCAGCGACCAAGACTGCGGCTAAAACCGCAACCAAAATGATTCGCATTGAATACTACCGTTCCCAGAACTCCACTCCGGCCAAGCACAGGGCCGTCGTGAAGGGCTTGGGCTTCACGCGCCTCAATCAGATCGTCGAGCGCGTCGACACAGAATCCACCCGTGGCATGGTGAAAGCCATCCCGCACTTGGTCCGAATTCTGGAAAGCTAGCTCTCAGGCTCTTGGCCTCTAGCTTTTTCATCCCGGAGCGTCATTCATCGGGCTCCAGCGATACGAGCTAGAAGCTAATAGCTAGAAGCTGCATTTGAACGCGAGTCGGCAGGGACCAACCCCGCCGGCGCTACAGCGAGGAAAACATGAAGAATCTATCGAATTTGCGCGCGCCCAGGAAAGCCAATACCGGGCGCAAGCGTGTGGGCCGGGGCATGGGATCCGGCATGGGCAAGACCTCAACCCGTGGCCACAAGGGCCAGGGATCGCGCTCCGGCTTCAGCCTCATGCGCGGTTTTGAGGGCGGCCAGATGCCGCTGCATCGCCGTCTGCCCAAGCGCGGTTTCACCAATATCTTCCGCACCGAGTACACGGTCGTCAACCTGGACCGCATCGCCGAGACAATCGCCGATCTCAAGGTCACCGAAATCGGTCTCGACGATTACAAGAAGCTCGGTCTCGCCTCCAGCAAGAAGGCGCTCATCAAGATTCTCGGCTCCGGTGAACTGACCTCCGCCCTCACCATCCACGCCCACAAGTTCTCCAAGTCGGCCATCGAGAAAATCGAAAAAGCTGGCGGCAAGGCTGTGGTTCTTGGTGGTGCGGAAGCGCCGGCAACGGCCTAAGCTCAGCGGATTCAGGGCCTCCCAGGTTCACAGGCCTGGACTTGGGAAGCCCGGTCTCATGTGTGACGGCCCGCATAGGCAGCATGTGCTGGGTTCTCGTAAGCTCATTCGGAATCCGGAAATGCACTAAGATGTTGGTGTAAGTCAACGATTCGAGCGGCGGCAAAACGCCTGAAGCGGATAAGCAAAGATGCTTGAGAAATTTCTCAATATTTTCCGGATTCCCGATCTGCGCAAGCGCGTGCTCTTCACCATGGGCATCCTTGCCGTCTATCGCCTCGGTGCGTGGATTCCCACCCCCGGCGTCAACGCCCACCAGTTGGAACTCATGTTCAGCGGGCAGAACGGTTCGGCCCTCGGCCTGATGGATTTGTTTAGCGGCGGTACCCTGCGCCGTATGACCATCTTTGCGCTGGGCATCATGCCCTACATCACGGCCTCCATCATCTTTCAACTTCTCACCGTGGTCTATGAGCCACTCGCGCGCATCCAGAAGGAAGGCGAACTCGGCCGCCGCAAGATCACGCAGTGGACCCGCTACCTCACCGTGATCCTTGGTGCCCTGCAGTCCATCGGCATCGCCGCGATCCTCACCCGCCAAGGCCTCGTTCTCAATCCCGGCGCCGGCTTCGTGCTGATGACCGTCATTACGCTGACCACAGGCACAGCCTTCATCATGTGGCTGGGCGAGCAGATCACAGACCGCGGCATCGGCAACGGGATGAGCCTGCTCATCTTTTCCGGCATCGTCGCCGGCCTGCCCCGCGGCGTAGCCGAGCTAGTGCAGAAGATTCAGACCGACGCCTGGGGTTCCATGTCCTTTCTGATCGTGCTGTTTCTTGTCGCTGGCATGATCGCCGTAGTCGCTTTCATCGTCTTTGTAGAACGCAGCGAGCGCCGCATTCCCATCCAGAGCGCACGCCGCATCATTGGCCGACGCATGATGGGCGGCCAATCCAGCCATTTGCCCCTCAAGGTGAACTCCGGCGGCGTCATGCCGGTCATCTTCGCCAGCTCTATCCTCTCGGCCCCCATGCTCTTCGGCCAGGTCGAGTGGGTGCAGAACAGCAAGTTCCTCCAGCCCATCATGCAGGCGCTTGCGCCTGGCTATCCCTGGTATGAACTGCTGGACATGCTCGGCATCATCTTCTTCGCTTACTTCTATGTGTCCATCATTATGAAGCCGGACGACATCGCGGACAACTTCCGTAAGTCGGGTTCCTTCATCCCCGGAATCCGGCCAGGCAAGCGCACGTCTGACTTCATTAACGACATCCTCACCCGCATCACGCTGGTGGGCGCGCTTTATCTTATTGTGATTTCATTGGTGCCGACCTTCCTCATCTCTGGCATCCGTTTTGACAAGTTATGGCTCGTCGGCCGCGTCTTTGAGAACCTGCCGACCTGGGCGATTCACGGTATGGGGGTCAACTTCTACTTTGGCGGCACCTCGCTCCTCATCGTTGTGGGTGTGGCCATGGATACGGTTAACCAGATCGAATCGCAGCTGATCATGCGCCATTATGACGGCTTTTCCCCGC
>CAYQOQ010000285.1:0-3589 GCA_964419175.1 uncultured Occallatibacter sp.
GCCTTCGGCTACCAGGCCAACTCCGCCGTGCGCATGGCGCTGCTCGGCTGCGGAAACCGCGGTACGCACGTCGCCACGTCCTTCTCGCGCAACACGGTTGCGCAGGTCGTGGCGCTTGCCGACATTTTTTCCGACAAGCTCGAAGCCGGCCGCGCGCACTTCGATGAAGTGAATGCGACCTTGGGCCGCGCCGCGCTTGATAGCAAGCTCCTGTTCCGCGGGCCGCACGCCTTCGAACAGCTCGCCGCCTCGGCGGACGTCGACATGATTCAGATCTCCACGCCGCCCTTCTTCCATGTCGAGCATCTTCAGGCCGCCGTCGCCGCCGGCAAGCATGTCTACTGCGAAAAGCCCATGGGCATCGACGTCAAGCAGGCCAAGCGAGCGCTCGAAATCGCCAAGCGCGTGCGCCCCACGCAAAGTGTGGACGTAGGCTTCCAGTGCCGCAACGCGCCGCCCATCGCTGCCATTGCCGAAAAGATCAAGGCCGGGGCGCTGGGCAAGATCGCCTCCATCAGCGCCTACTACTATGCGCCGGCTTCGAAAGAGAAGCTCCATCCCGGCGCCGGCGCCGACGAGTACCGCCTGCGCAACTGGCTCTGGGACCGCGCTCTCTCCGGCGACATTCTCGTCGAGCAGAATATTCACATCATCGATCTCTGCAACTGGATACTCGGCGCCCGCCCGCTCAAGGCCACCGCCACCGGAGGCCGCAACATTCTCACCCACGCCGGCGACTGCTGGGATAACTACCAGGTTGACTTCCTCTATCCCAACGACGTGCGCGTCTCCTTTGCCTCCAAGCAGTTCGGCGACTATGACATGTTCGAAGCCGGTCTGCGACTGTTTGGTTCCGAGGGCGCAGCCACAATTCCGTATGCCGGCCCAGTCGCGATTGCCGGCGCACAGAAGTGGTCGTGGCAGGACTCTGCTGCAACCTCATCGGCCACAGGCAAGTTCGCTGCCAACGGCAACTTCGAAGACAACCTCGCCTTTGCCGATCGCGACAAGGAGCGCACCTTCATCGACAGCATTGTCACGGGTCCAGTGCACAACCAGATTGCCGCCGGCGTTGAGACTGCGCTGAGCTGCATGATGGGCCGCATGGCTGGCCTGCGCCACCACGAGGCTACATGGGAGGAACTCGAAGCCCATGGCGAGACTTACAAACTCGGCATGGATCTCAGGCAGTTCGCGTAAAGAGATTCCGCGTAAGGCGGAATCAATTCACTCGGCAGCGGGACGAAGCGAAGTTGGACCTAAGCTTTAATCGCTGCCGGCGCTCTGAAAGCGCGAACGATCGTCCGCACAATCCAGCGCATCGCAATCGCGATCGCCAGAAGAAAAGCCGCGACGATTGCAGCCGCTGCAATCGGATGCTGCGTCGCCAGCCAGGTCAGGAACACGGCCAGCGTATCTTCGCCGGCACTCAGCGCAAAGTTTGAAACCGGCTCGGGCGACGGAGTCACGGCCACCCGCGCCGCGGTCTTGCTTCCGTGCGCGGCCAGGGCGATGGCGCCGCCGGCCAGCGTCGCCAGCAGTTGCATCTGGGGCGACAGTTGCGCGGCCGCGCCGTAAGCCATCAGGGCCGCCACGGGAATGCGCACAAAGGTGTGCAGCGCATTCCAGACGAGATCGAAGGCCGGTACCTTATCGGCGAAAAACTCAATCGCAAACAGCGCGATCGCGGCTGCAATCACCCACCAGTTCGTCAGCAAATGCAGGCCTTGCGGCAGCTCCAGCACGCGCGCATGAGCCAGCAGTCCCAGCGTGGCCACCGTGGCATACACGTTGAGTCCCGCGGCAAAGCTGATTGCCACAATCAGGCCCACCAGTTGGGGACCGGCAATTCCGAACGCGCCCAGGCTCATGCTTGCCAGAATACACGCGAATGCTCTTTTGTTTGCGCCCGGAGCATCCGTTCAACGAGAAGCCGGGCAAAATCCTTATACCGTCTTTATTGGGAATCAAGCGAACCAGTGTTAAAATTTAAACATTCTCGTAAATCCCAAGTTCTAGGAGCAGGGCCAATGAACAGCCGCTTGATCGCTGTATTGTCTGTTGTTTTCGCTTTCATCCTAGTCTGTACTTCCAGTGCGCAGACCTTCCGCGGAAGCATCCAGGGCACGATTACAGACAGTACAGGCGCGGCGTTGCCTGGGGCGCTGGTCAAGGTCTTCAGCCCCGGCACCGGCCTCTCCCGCACGGTCAAGACCAACGACCTGGGTGGCTATGTGGCCTCGGAGCTGCCGCTGGGCTCCTACAGCATCACCGTCGCCAAGGAGGGCTTCCAGACCACGACGCTGACTGGCATTCCCGTCAGTGTCGGCAGTGCGGCGCGCGCCGACGCAAAGCTTGCTACCGGTGGGGTCCAGGAAACAGTCGAGGTCACCGCCGACGTCCCGCTGGTCGAGACATCCAACAACACAACCGGCGGCACCATTGAAGCCTCCGAGGTAGCCGAGCTGCCGGTCAACGGACGCGACTACACCAAGCTGCTCGAACTGGTTCCCGGTGCTAACAGCGATCCTGAGGGTTCGACCGAGTCGGCCGGTTCCTACGGGCTGTTCAGCCTGAACGGCAACCGCGGCCGCTCGAATAACTATTTGCTCGACGGCACTGATATGAATGATGGCTACCGCAACTTGCCGTCGGTCAACCAGGCGGGCGTCTGGGGCGCCCCTTCCACCATTCTTCCCGTCGATGCGCTGGCCGAGATTCCAGTAACGGGCAACCCCGAGGCCGAGTTTGGCCGCAGCGCGGGCGCCACCGTCAACATCGTCACCAAGAGCGGCTCCAATGTAGTTCACGGCAGCGCGTTTGAATACTATCGCGACGGTTCGTTGAATGCGCGCAACTACTTCAACACCGTTGCCCAGCCCAAGAACTCGTTTACGAATCATCAGTTCGGCGGCCTCATTGACGGCCCCATCGTAAGGGACAGCACGTTCTTCACACTTGCCTACGAAGGGCAGCGGGAAAGCGGCGGGTTGCCGCAGTTGGGCACGGTGCCGGTGCAAGGCGACATTAATGCTTATACGGCGGCGAACGGCGCCATCAACCCGGTGATCAAGAGCCTGCTGGCGAGCAAGCCCTGGGGAACCCTGCCGCTGACCGGCAGCGGCGATGAGACCTTTACCACACCCTTCAGCAACAACAGCGACAACGTGATCGCCAAGGTCGATCAGCATCTGAATCTGTTCAGCCCCGGCGACCTGCTGACCGGACGCTATTACTATAGCCACGGCATGCAGAGTTTTCCGCTGGGCATGCTCTTCACCGGCAGCAGCGCGCCGGGATTCAACACCTCGACGCCAACGCACGTCAACATCATTTCGCTCTCCTACACAACCATTCCGCGATCGAACCTCATCGTCGAGGTGCGCGGCGGCTACAACCGCTTTGTGCAGCAGTTCCTGCCTGAGGACATCGGCCTCAATCCGAATACCGCGTTTGGCCTGAACACTCTGTCGCCGGGCTTCTCCTCGCGCGATCTTGGATTGCCGACGATTGCCGTCAGCGGATACAGCCCCATCGGCGCCACCGCCAGCGACGCGCGCGGCCGCGTCGACACCAACTACCAGCTCTT
>CAYQOQ010000286.1:0-3569 GCA_964419175.1 uncultured Occallatibacter sp.
AGCGCGAAGTTCGTCATCCACTTGACGAGAAACTGCCAGATTACTGGACTGATATGATCCATTCCGTTATCCGTTCACCTTTTTGCCTGTTCCCGTATCGCCGTCTCCGCCCGCGCCATCCTCGTTGTGGATGTCTTTGCGGAACATCACCAGCATGAATCCACCCAACAGCAACACCGTCACCCCGCCGCCCATCTGCACTACCCGCGCCACAATCAACGAGTGCTTGTTCGTCTGCGGATTATAGTGGTAGCAATAAGTCAAAATGTTGTCCACCGGCGACCCGATGCGATTAGCCGAAGCTTCGTTCAACCCCAGCAGCAAATCCTTCGGCGAATACTCCACGCCCATGTAGTACTGCGCCAGTTTCCCCTCCGGCGTCACAATCTGAATCGCGCTCGCGTGTGCAAACTGAATCTGGTTGCTGCCTGGCACCGGAATCTTCACATACTTGAAGCCAACCGTCTGCGTCAGTGCATCGATGTTCGCCTGTGTGCCCGTCATGAAGTGCCATCCGCCAGCCGTCTCCGGATGTCCGTAGCGCTTCAGATACTCCCGCTTCTTGGCCGCGGCCAGGTCGGTCCCCTCGGTCGGATCGATGCTCACTACAAGAATATTGAAGTCCTTGCCTGGAACGTACTTCACCATCTCCAGAGCGCTCGTCAGCCCGTCCAACTCTTCCGAGCAAAGCATCGGGCAGCGGTAGTACACCAGCGCCAGAATCGCCGGCTTCTTGCCCAGGTAGCTTCCAAGCGCAACCTGCTGTCCCTCGTCATTGGTGAACGTCAGGTTCAGCGGCAACTGCGCGTTCAGCCGCTGCGCAATCCCCACCCCATCCAGCAGCGCCGGCGGCTTGTCGTTCACCGCACCCATCTGCTTATCCCCATAACTCGACACCTGCGCCACGAGCACCGGGCTCGCGGCCACAAGCCACACCAGCAGCGCACAAACTCCAGCGCCCCTCCGCATTGTCCCCCTGCTCCGCATCATGCCTTGCACTCTTTCTACCGCTCGTCCCTGAAACTCGTCCTACCTAAAAATGTCGGGTGCCCCAGATCCAGATTCTGGGACCTGGGAATGAAAAATCCTCGCCATCTACTTCCCACTTCCACATTCAGAAGGGTGCCCCATCCTCGCCGCGCTTTTTGCGGCAAGGGTGGGATAGAACAAAACCCCACTAACGCCCTCTGACTCTTTACTTCCCCGTTCCTCTTTGCCGAGCCTCGGCCGCTTCCGCCGCCGCCTCGTCCTGTTCATACGCCGTCCGCGCAAACCCGCTGGTCAAAGGCGCCTGCACTGTCGGAACACTTTCCCCCGTCATCAACGGCGCAGTCTCGACAGCCGGCGCCACCGCCAGCCCGCGCTGCGCAAGCAACTCCATCGCGCGCTCAATCGGAATCCTCACCTTGCTGTGCGCCGCGTCAACCCAGCTGTAGTTGTCCAGCAACAAATCCTCGCGCGCGTGCAGGTCGGCCACATCCTGGTTGCCATCGTCGGTCTGCACCCGCGGCGTTGGAAATTGCTGCGTCAGTTCCGCAACCTTGTTCTGCATCTCCGGATTGTTCGGCAGGTTCCCAAGTTGGCGAACATCCACCGTCCTCGCCCACCGGCTCGTCGGCCCGTCTTCCTTGTTCATGTGCGCGTTCAGAACCTTGCCGATCCCGTAAGCAAGAATCCCCGTCACCGCCACAAAGATGCTCAGCGCGATAATGAAAACCACAATCCCCGTGACCTTGACGTCGCTCGTCTCGTAGCCCGCCGACGCGTCCACTTTTTCCGGCTCGTGTTCCGAACCGTGATTCTCAGGCTTCTGCATGTTCCGGCTCCAGAATCTCCGCCAGGTGCGGATCGTTGGTCTGCACCAGCGGCCGTGTCTTCAACCGCGTGCAGAAGAAGGCCACCCAGAACGAAACCATCGCCACCGGCACGGCCACATATTCCAGAATTCCCCAGCTGAAGTGCAGGTTCCGCGCGGCGTCCTTGAAGTTCGGCTCAATCAGCCAGAACAAATCAAACGCCTTGGCGAACACCATCCATTGGCACACCCGCACCAGCCGCTTCTTGTTCCGCTTCAAGTCGCGCGACAACAGCAGCGTAAAGGGAATCAGCCAGTGGAACAGAAAGTCCAGCGTGATAATGACGCCCCAGTTGCCGCGAATGCGATCCAGATACCAGGGAATCTCCTCCGGCAAATTCCCCGACCAGATAATCAGGAACTGCGCAAAGGCCAGGTAGATATTCAGCATGACAAACGCAAACGTAAATTTGCCCATGTCGTGCTGTTCGGTCTGCCGCAGAATCGTCTTGAACGGCTCCGCCTTCGACAGTGAAATCGCAACAATAATCGAGAGCGCCAGCACCGAGTAGCCCTGCCCCACCAGGAACAGCAGCCCATACACCGACGAGTACCACGTCGGGTCCATCGACATCACCCAATAGATGACCGCCGCCGTCATCGTCAGCGAATAGATCACAATCCCCGGCCCGCTGATATTTTCAAACTTCTTGATCCAGTAAGGCGTGTTCTCGGGCGAGTCGCTGTCGCGCTTCAGCGCCAGTGCATTCAGCCGCCACGTGTAGAAACCCCAGATCGCAAAGCACAGCACACTCACCAGCACAAACGCTTCCGGATTCAGCATCGGCCGCTTGAACTCGATCGCATGCGCCTGCACTTCGTTGATCCATCCCGACTTCAGCGCCGCGCTCACATCGCCGACCGCTGCCCACAGGTAGAGCTTCTTCAGCTCGAATGCAACCACAAGCCAGTAGACAAACACCAGCGGCAGCGTCCGCGTCATCGCTTCCAGTGGCCGCCGCAGCAGCAGGCCCCACTTGCCGCCCGTGCAGTACTGCACCATCAGCAGCGCCAGGCCCCCAACCGACCAGCCAAAGGTCAGCATCAGCCCCAGAACCCATGCGCGCAGCACGTGATCTATCGATCCATCTGCAAAGGCCAAGCCGGCGGCAATCACCGTAAAGACCGCTCCCACCGCCAGCGCGCGCGTCTTCCAGCCGTCGACAAAGGCCGGCGCGCTCAAGTCCGCGGGCAGTGCCCTCGCGTGTGTTGCGTGGAGCGTATTGATGTCAGATTCGTGAGCCATTCCGTTGCGTCCTTACTTCGCAGCCGCCGCTGTTGCGGCTGGTTTGCTTGCGGGAATCTTGATCGCCGGGTCTGCCGGGTTCGCCGGAGCCATCCCCGGCGTGCCTTCCTTCGTCACATGCGGATACGCCTGCACCGCCGTCGCCGGCAGCGCCCACGGCTCGGCGTACTCAGGATGCCCCGTCGCCGCTGCAATGCTCTTCAAGTCCTGAATCTGCGCGCCCGCCTGCACATCGGCCGCCGTCGCTCCCTGGCTCAACTGCAGCGCGCGAATGTAAGCCGCCACCGCCCAGCGATCCACCGGCTCCAGTTGCGTCGCATAGTCCGGCATCGCTCCGTACCCGTGCGTCATCACGTAGAAGTAGTGCGAAATCGGCTGCGCCAACCGCACCTGGTCCTGCAAGTTCGCCGCAGGCTTGTAGCCGCGCTGCACAATCTCGCCCAGCCCGTTGCCCACCCGCGAGTGGCA
>CAYQOQ010000287.1:0-3537 GCA_964419175.1 uncultured Occallatibacter sp.
CCCTTCGCGGGTCGGCTTCGCCGGTGGACGACTGTTACAAAGCCTTGAGGTTTTGTGCCAAAGATGAGTTTTTCCGCAGCCTGTAAAGCCTGTACACTTCACTGGATCGAGTTTGTCCACAACGTGTGAAGTCGTACTCTGACACTTGCTGTTCCGAAGATTCTGAATCTGAGCGTTCAGCTTGCCGGTTGTACACTGTGGGTGTGATTCGCCGACTTTTAGCTTCCTCGCTTCTCGCATTCGTGGTGCTGGCAGGTTGCCGCTCGGGCCAAAACTCTGACAACCAAACTGAAGCCGGTGCAAGCGTCAAGGTTTATCACCTGCGCGGCAAAGTGGTTTCAACCGACGCCGCCCACGGCATTGTCGTGCTGGATCATGAGGCCATTCCCGGCTTCATGGAAGCGATGACGATGCCCTACCAGCTCAAAGACCCGAGCATCCTGAGCGAACTGCATCCCGGCGATGTGATTACGGCCGACGTGCTGGTCCAGAAGAGCGCGGAAGAGACTGTGCTGCTGGATCATATCGTTGTGGTGGCGCAAGCCAAGCCGGATTACAAGCCTGCGACTTTTTACCACGTTCCAGCTGCGGGCGACAAAGTGCCTGACTTCAACATGCGCAATCAGGACGGGCGCGGGATTCACCTGGGGCAGTTCAAGGGCAAGACACTGCTGCTGACTTTTATCTACACGCGCTGCCCGCTGCCCAACTTCTGTCCGCTGGTGACGCGCAACTTTGCCGCAATCAACAAGGAACTGGCTGCCAACCCGGCGCTCTATGCCAAAACTCACCTGCTGTGCGTGAGCTTCGACCCGGAACATGACACGCCGGAGCGGCTGCGGGCTTATGGGGCGACGTATATCGGCAGCGACGCGAAGAGCGCCTTTGCGCATTGGGATTTCGCGGCGCCGACGCAGGCTGTCGTGCTGGAAATGGCGAAGTTCTTTGACGTGGGCATCACGCATGACGCCAGCGACACCATTACCCACACGCTCTCAACAACGCTGATCGGGCCGGATGGGAAGGTGGCCGAATTCTATCCCGGCAACGAGTGGACAGTGGAGCAGGTGCTGGCCGACGTAAAGAAGTTGGCGGGAAATCAAGGTTGACCTTTCCTGGAGAGGTCAGACCAGTCTATAATTCGAGAGGTTTCCGAATACAACTTTGTCACAGAGATCAGGAGAGAACACGCGATGAGTGATGGACTGAATATTCGTAAGGATGGCGAGTTGGATTTTCTGTCGTTGGGTGCACTGATCCATCGGCTCGACACAGGGATCATCCCCTTTCGCAAGGCGACGGAGTGCAAGATCCACGTGAGCGGCGGCGAGTTTAATGTGGCCGCAAACCTGTCGGACTGCTTTCACATGCGGACAGCCATCGTTTCGGCAATGGTGGATTATCCTGTCGGCGATCTGATTGCAGAGCGCGTGCGGGCAATGGGCGTGAAGCCAATCTACAAGAACTTCAAGCACGACGGCGTTCACGGGCCGAACATGGCGACCGTGTTCAGCGACCAGGGACACGGCGTGCGTCCGCCGGTGGTTTTCTACAACCGCAGCAACGAAGCCGGTGCGCAACTGAAGCCGGGCGACTTTGACTGGAAGGCGATTTTTGCGCAGGGCGTGCGCTGGGTGCACTGCGGCGGTCTGTTTGCGTCGCTGTCGCCGACGACCGCGGCGCTGGCCGCGGAGATGATGAAGGAAGCCAAGGCCGCGGGCGCCGTGACTTCGTTCGATCTGAATTACCGCGCCAAGCTGTGGAATATCCAGGGCGGCAACACGAAGGCCGTGGAGACGATCGGCAAGATTGTCGAAAACGTCGATGTGCTTGTGGGCAACGAAGAAGACCTGCAGATGGGTTTGGGCATCGCTGGGCCAGAGGTGGCGGCGAAGTCGAAGCTGGATCCGAGCGTGTTCTTCGGCATGATCGAGAAGGTGACCAAGAAGCTGCCGAATGCGAAGATCGTTGCAACGACGCTGCGTGAGGTGCACTCGACCAACCACCACAGCTGGAGTGCGGTGGCGTGGGTGGACGGAAAGACCTACACGGCGCCCACGGCAGAGCTAGACGTGGTGGATCGCGTGGGCGGCGGAGACGGCTTTGCGGCCGGCTTCATCTATGGGCTGCTGGCCGGCGAGCCGCCTGAGGAAGCGATCAAGCTGGGCTGGGCTCACGGCGCGCTGCTGACCACATATCCGGGCGACACCACGATGGCGACCCTGGACCAGGTGAAGGCGTTTGCCAAGGGCGGTTCGGCGCGCATTCAGCGGTAAAGAAATACAATCGCGGCCCTGCCGGCAGGCATCCATTAAAGGTAAGCTTGCCGGCAGGGAATAGTGCGCCTTCGACTGATATTCTTGCCATGCAAACGTACGGAGGTTCCCGCATGGCAAAAGTAACACTCGTCTTTGCAGTGCTTTTGATTGCTCTTGGCCTTGCCGGCTACTTTGGCACCGGCAGCCTGCATCCCACAGCGTTGATTCCCACCTGGTTTGGCCTGGCGCTTGGCGTCTTCGGCCTGCTTGCCATCAGTCCCGATGAGAGGCGACGCAAGCTCTTCATGCACTTTAATGTAACCATCGGCCTGGTTGGCTTTCTGGGCGCGGCGATCGAGGCAGTGCGCGGTTATCTGAAGGCCGCGTCGGCCGGTGTGGCACCAGACCCGATCGCGTTGGGCTCTAAGCTCGCGATGGCAGGGCTGACGCTGATTTATGTGATTCTCTGCGTGCGATCGTTCATCAACGCGCGGCGTTCGGGAAAGGTTTAGCACTTGGGGACGATGCGTGGTGGTATAGGGATGAGCATGCACGCGGAGCGCTCGCCGCATGGCAGGGGAACGCGTGGCAGCCAGCCGGAATTGCCGAAAAAGAAACCTAATCTGAAAAAGGTGTGGCCGCAGGTGCGTGCGCTGGTGGCGCCGCGCATAGGTTTGCTTGTGGCCGGTATGGCCTTGATGGTCGTTAACCGTGTGGCAGGCCTGGTGTTGCCGTTTCTGTCCAAGCCTCTGCTGGACAAGGTGCTTTCGCCGCAGCACCCACACGCGGAATGGCTGCCGCGCATCATTGCGATTGTCTTTACGGCGATGCTGGTGCAGGCGATCACTTCGTTCTCGCTGACGCAACTGTTGTCGAAGGCCGGCCAGCGGCTGATTGCCGAGATGCGCCGCCAGGTGCAACGCCATGTCGGACTGCTCTCAGTGGCTTACTACGACGAGAACCGAACGGGCCAACTGGTGGCGCGCATCATGAGCGATGTGGAAGGCGTGCGCAACCTGGTGGGTACGGGACTTGTGGACTTTGTCGGAGGCTTGCTGACGGCTGTTCTTGCATTTATTTATCTGGTGCATCTGAGCCCGATGGTCACGCTCACTGTTTTTAGCGTGTTGGGCGTGTTCGTCTTTGTTCTGCAGTATGCCTTCAAAACCATCCGCCCCATCTTTCGCGAACGGGGCAAAATCAATGCCGAAGTGACAGGCCGCTTGACCGAGTCGCTGGGCGGAGTGCGAGTGATCAAGGGCTACCACGCCGAGGAGCG
>CAYQOQ010000288.1:0-3529 GCA_964419175.1 uncultured Occallatibacter sp.
CGATGGATGGGGCACAGTTTCATTCCCCGCGGGTCAGTGAAACCGGTGGGAGACTTTACAGAAACGTAGGCGCCAAGGGTCATTTTTCTCAAGAAAATGACCCCTCGCATGATCTTCAAATGGCAGCACTAGAATCGAATCCGCTCTAGAACCATCGCCCGATGGTGAGGAAGATTTTGCGGTGGCCGGCGTCGCCCACTGAGCCGCCTACGGTAATGAGGCCCAGGGGGGTGTTGCCGACCAGGCCGAGGGTTCCGTCCTGGCGGAGGATAACGTGCTGCTCTGGAGACCAGACTTCGCCGGCTTCGTAGCCGAGCAGGACGTAGAGGCCCTGGCCGAGGCCAGTGGGCAGCGCGGCGATGCGGTGCATGAAGCCAGTGCGGGCGAGATAGGTGTCGGTGCCACGGTACTCATCGAAAGACGATGCGGAGAGGCGCATGGGGCCGCCGAGGGTGAAGCGGAAGGGCTGGGCGACGTTGGCGCGCAGGTAGGAGTTGATTTCCGCGCTCATGCCTAGGATGTTGTTCTGCGTGAGGGAGAAGCTGCGGCTGAAAGAGAACTGGGCCATGGGAGCGTTGGCGCTGCCTACGGCGTGGTAGAAGGCGCCGGCCGACGCGGCGAGGCGGTAGCCGCTGGGGGAGATAGTTCCCGAGGAGGCTTTGTCGATGTTGAAGTGGAGAAGGCCGGTCTGCGCCGTTCCGGTGAGATAGGGGCCTCCGCCGGAGCCGGTTCGGATGGCCCAGCGGGTGTCGAGGGCGCGCCACTCGGCGGAGACCTGCATTGTGTTGCCGAAGGTGCGGCCTAGTTCAAGGCCGGCGGTGAGGTTCTCCTGAAATCGCTCAGCGATGCGCTTCTGGTTGGACCAGATATAGACAGGTTCGCGGACAATGCCGGCGCTGGGCTGGAGGAAGAATCCGCTGGGGGTGAGGAGGCGGTAGTACTCGGCGGAGAGGTTGGTGCGGTAGCCGAGTTCGGCGGAGCCGCGCAGCTCTGAGCCGAAGCCGCCAAGGTTTTGATCGACGAGGCGGAGGTTCAAGTCCATTCGGGTGATGTTGGAGGTGGCGGCGGTCATCTCGGGAGCGAGGATGAGGAAGGGCGGGCCGGTGGGATCTTGGTGGAGGTGGACGAAAATTCCGGCGTCGTTGGGTGCGGCTCCGGGAGTTCGAAGCGCGGTGGAACCGGCTGAAGATGCGGGAGCGATGGTGGAGTAGGTGGCGCCGTATCCGCCGTCGGACTGGATGGGCTTGAGGGCGTCGAGTGTGGCGGCGGGTGTGATGGGCTGGCCCTCGAGCGGCTTCATGTCGGCGAGGACGGCTGCGTTGGCGGCAGGCGAACCGCCTTCGATTTTGACTTGGCGGAGCGCGCCGGGTTGGGGCAGGATGCGACTTTGGCGGTCGGCGACGTAGGCGGCCCAGTCCTGGTCGCTGACGGCGTAGCGGAGCAGGGCTGCGCTGTTGTGGTCCGCGGCCAGGTAGCCGGCCTGGATGAGCTGGCCGCCTTTGGCATAGTCGGCGCCGGAGAATTTCTCGAGCGGGACGGAGATGACCAGATCGGCCAAGAGTTTGGCCTGGTCCACGTTGTGCTCGATGCCGGCGGAGAATGCGCGGTTGAGCACGCCGACGATGGAGCTTGTATCCCCAGGCGAGAGGACGTCGCTCTGAAGGTGGACAGCGATCACGACGCTGGCGTGCAGGTCACGGCGGAGAACATCGGTAGGGAGGTTGTCGAGGATGCCGCCGTCGACGAGGTAGTGGCCGTCGGTGCCCTGGACGGGAGAAAAGACGCCGGGGATGGAGATGGAGGCGCGGACGGCCCTGGGCAGCGGGCCATGGGCGAAGGTGACCGGTTGCAGGGTGTTGAGATCGGCGGCGACGCAGCGGAAGGGAATCGGCATGCGGTCGAAGTCGAGATCCTGGGCGTTGTAGGCGGGCATGTTGGTGTCGAGGAACGCGTTGACGCCACTGTCGGAGAGCAGGGCATTGCGCACGAGCGGGCCGTGGCGGAGGCCGACGGAGAGTCCTTGAGGAACTTCGTGCCGGTCCTGACGGCGGCGGTAGGAGAGGTCGGAGTAGGCGGACTGCAGAGTGAAGACGCCGGTGAAGGCATCGCTGGTGGCAATGGTGCGCAACTGGGCGGGAGTGAGACCGGAGGCGTAAAGCCCGCCAACGAGCGAACCCATGCTGGTTCCGGCGAGGCGGTCGATGGGGATGTGGTGCTCTTCCATCCATTGAAGGACGCCGATGTGGGCCAGACCCAGGGCGCCTCCGCCTTCGAGAGCCAGGCCGATGACGGGGCGGGCGGGGGGCGCGACGGCGGGCAGCGGGGTTGGGTTGGGGTTTGGGCTCGCGGGTTGCTGGCCTTGTGCGGCGGGGGCAAGCAGAATGGTGGCGAGGAGGATTGCGGCAGATTGCCAGGACATGGGAGCGCCTCCCGGAAATTCGGTTGCTATCAAGCTAACGCGTTTTGGGGGGAAGCCGCTGTGACGGGAGAAGGGTGGATTGGAATCAATACAGCGATTTGGCGCCCGCTTCGCGGCCTGCGAGCAGCGGTGCCTGGCTGGAGATAAGAAAGGCTCTCTCTGGGGTCAGAGAGAGCCTTTCTGCGTCTGCCGCTCAAGACGCGTTTGAGGTGGATGCTGGAAGGCGACTACTTGGGCGGCGCCGGAGCGAACGTCTCGCGTTTGCGGCCGGGTTCGGGCTTTGGCTTTGGTTTGGGTGCCTTCTTGACTTCTTTTCTGCCTTTATCTTTGCTTCCCATGGGTAGAAGTGTGACACAAAAGGGCCTGGGGAGAAAGGCATTCGTGTGCAAATTCTATTGCCGTTTCCGGTTCCTGGTTGCATTCCGCCCCTCGTTTCGCTATGATTCAAAGATGTGTCCAAGGGAAATCCCTGGACAGTCGTAAACACCACGGTTTCTGGACTCGATCTGGCAGAAGATGCGGCGGCGTCAAGCGTTGCCCCTCCGGCCAGGAGTTCTCCGCAAAGCGGGGCTGGCAGGGGCGGTGGGAGACGAGGGGAAGAATGGCGAGAAAATCAAGTAAGAACATAGTGAAGGCGCGCGCGTCCGTAACCAAGGCTGCGTATCCACTGCCAGAGGCTGTAGGGCTGCTGAAGCAGGTGAAGTATGCCAAGTTCGACGAGACTGTCGACCTGACGATGCGCCTGGGCGTGGACACGCGCCATGCCGACCAGATGGTGCGCGGAACCGTGGTTCTGCCGCATGGGTTGGGCAAGACGAAGACCGTTGCCGTGATTGCCTCTGGCGACCGCCAGAAGGAAGCCACCGACGCCGGCGCCGACTTTGTGGGCGGCGAGGAGATGGTGGAAAAGATTCAGAAGGAAAACTGGACCGCCTTCGATGCGCTGATCGCAACGCCGGACATGATGAAGGTTGTGGGCCGGTTGGGCAAGGTGCTGGGGCCGAAGGGCCTGATGCCGAATCCCAAGACCGGGACCGTGACCATGGACGTGGCCTCGGCGGTGAAAGAGATCAAGGCCGGCAAGGTGGAGTTCAGGGCCGACAAGACCAG
>CAYQOQ010000289.1:0-3525 GCA_964419175.1 uncultured Occallatibacter sp.
GTCGCCATTGCCGCCGGCCACGTCGCCCAGGATCTGATCGTAGGTGCGGTTTTCACGGATGATGAGGAACACGTGCTTGATCAGCGAGGGATCCCCGATGTGGACCGGGATTGCGACCGGCGCGGTCTTCGGGCTGCCACCGGCGGCTGCCTTGATGTTTACCGTCAGATCCCAGTGGTTGTTCAAGCGAACCTGCTTGGTCATCGCCGCCAGGGTAGTGGCGTTCGGCACGGGAATGATGCTGACGGTGCCCAGGTCCTGGTGGGTATTGAGGCCGGTCACACCCCATTCGGCCGCGGTCGAATTTGATGTATCCGGCGCGCCGCTCACGGTTTCGAAGGGATTCGGGTTGCCCGTGGTTCCCCAGCCCTTGTCGTTGGCCACCAGCAGCGCGCCGTCCGCAGCGTCCAGCACAACCGAGCTCGGCGCATAGCCGACGGGGATCATGCCCACGACGGGAGTGCTCGCGCCGAAGGCAAGGTTGACCACCGCGATCGCGTTGGCGTTGTACAACGCGACATAGGCTATGTCGTTCACGTTGTCGACGGCGATCGAGTTCGGCCCGGCGCCGTAGGCAGGCGTCGTTGCGCCCGGCACCGAGATCGGGAGTCCAAGGTTGATCGTCCGCACCGGTGCCTGTAAGGTCGTGTCAATCTCGGTAATGGTGTCGTCATAGACGTTGGCGACCAACAGGTCGTCCCCCCAGAAAGCCATCCCGGTCGGGTGCAGACCGGTCGGGATGCTGCCCGTGACCGTAAACGTGGAGAGGTTGACCACGGAAACGGTGCCGGTGGCCGTGGCACCAGTCGGGTTTTGGGCGACGACCGGGGTGCCATCGGAGTAGAGTTGAAAGTCAGCTTTTGTAGCAATTCGGCCGGCCTCGTTGGAGACGAAGGCGGTGGTGCCATCCGGCGAGATCACGACGCTGTGCGGGACGTTTCCGACGCGAATATCTGTGACCTCGACCGGCGGCGTCTTGGTCAGATCGATCTTGGCCAGCGTATTGTTGACGTCCAGCACGGCGTAGGCGGTCTTGACATCCGGCGAGATTGCGACGCCAGTGGGATAGGAAGTGCCGAACGAGTAGGTCCAGCCGCAGGGGAGCGCCAAGCTGCCCGTGGTCCCCACAGGGCTGGGGAGCTTAACGTTCGTCCCTGGCGTCATGATGGTCTGAGTGCACTTGACGGTGCTTAGAATATCCGTCGAGCCTACACCAGGGACGGTGTAGGTCTTGCCGTCCACCGGGACCGCGACCTGCGCGTTGTCCGTGAGCAAGCCTGTCTTCGGATCGACGTTGGCGACGGTAACGTGGCTGCTGTCCTGGCTGAAAATCAGGTACTTGCCGTCCGGCGAATAGCTGATGCCGGTAATGCTGCCGCTCGAGTCCTTACCATTGAAGTTGTAGCTCTGCAGGACCGCTCCGGTTTGGGTGTTGAACACCTCGACTGCTCCGTTGCCGTTGGACGCTGACGTACCCAGGGTGAGGACGGCCGCAGTGTGATTGCCAGTGGGGTTGAGCGCGATCGCCTTGGCGCGGACCCGGATGCCGAGGTTGACCTGGGTGCCGGCGGGGGTGATGACTGTGCCGTCGCTGACGATGAAACTGCCGTTCGTCTGCGGGCCCGGGGTGTAGGTCGGAAACTGCTTGGACTGGCCAAAGACCGCCGGGACACACAGCCCCGCCGCCAGCAGGCCGACGAGCGGAAGCAGACGGTTGAACCGAGAACTAATTCGAGACGCCTTGCGGAACATATGTCGCTCTCCTCTTTGGTTTTCTCATCACGCAACCCGGAATCGGCCGCGCATCATGGGGCCGCTTCAGGAAACGGAAACTCGTGGGGGAAAGAGAGACGATGGCACGTCGAATCAATCACTTGCGGTGTCTTCGACTGTTCGGAGTCATCATCGGCCTTTGACCCGCGCAAGTCATTTATCTGCAACGCGCATTTCCTCTAAACGCACGTTGCGTTCCGCTTTCTGAAACGACCCCGGCTTGCCCTTCGACAGGCCGTCCTGTTGAGCCTTGGAACGAAAAGCATGAAACCGTTCCGTGTTTTTTCCCTCGCTTGCAGAACGTGGCTCAGTTGGCTGGGGCAGTACCAACGAGGAGAGTCTAGCGGAGGGAAAAGTACACCGGCATGACGCGAAGATTACAGTCATGTCATCTTGTTGCGAGGGCCGGCACGCGCAAACTGACACCGGTTGCCTGGCCGAGTTCGCTGTTGAACTCTGCGCTCCCGTCGTCGAGAGTCATGATGCTCTGCACGATTGCCAGACCCAATCCAGTGCCGCCCGAAGTCTTAGAGCATTTTCCAAATTTACGAGAACTTTCTTAGAGAGGTGCAAGGTGGCTATTCCTTCAGGAAAAGGCCACTTGAGTGCGCGGTCCCGGTTGACAGCATTCGGAAAATGCTATGGAGCGCGACGGGGCGACGCGGAAGCAAAGGCTGCGTTCCGCTTCCTGAAACGTCCCCAACATCGGGGTTGAAATACGACGAGCCCCCTGCGCGTCGTGGCGCCAGCTTTTTGCAATCGACATGTAACGGGCTGATGACGATCGGATGAGATTTCCGCTACCTGCACGCAGTTCCACGTTAAGCAGAGTCTGTTTCGTGAACGGAGTCTTTGTGTCTTTCCGGTCAGGTGGGCTGCTTCATCCCAATCACGTTCGGGCGATACTGGCGTCCAGTTCCGGCCCGTCGTTGACGAGCCGTTGGTAGCTGCGGAAATACGCGACCAGTTCGGCGCCTCCGGTTGGAAACACTAGGCCCGGATGGAAGCAGCTCAGAGCGCGGTTGTACGCAACGATGGGCCGCCGATATTGCCCAGTTTCTCCAAAGCGATTCCGAGACGGAAATAAGCATCGGTGTAGCGCGGGTTCCTGGAGATAGCCCGCTCGAATCTCGCGATGGCATCCGGTACGTGGCCAACATCGAGGCAGGCGAGGCCGACGTCGTGCTGGATGATGGAATTGGGCGGCTGCAGCAGCGCTGCATCACGCAATGGCCCGATCGCCTCGGCTGGCCGCCCGGCCCTGGGCAACTTCGTGGCCAACGCAAGCAGAGGTGCCAACTGCTGCGGAGCGGCTGGGTCTGGAGACTGGGAAATGGCACGAACCGAGCGTGGAATCTGTAGCGCGGCCATCGGAATCGCGAGCGCGATTGCCTCCCAACCATGTGAATCTTGCGATAAGGCCCTGGAAAAGTCGGGCAGCGCAGGATTTGTACCCGGAAACGCCGTAGGGTTCTGCCTCGTTTTTTTTGGTCTGCATCGGTCGGATTTCAGGCGTCTCTTTGCGCTGCTTTCGGTTCGACGAAGGCCCACTCCAGCGCTGTTCGCCAAGTCCGGCGCTTACCACGCTGCCGAGACCACTGCCAGTAGCTCCTCGCTCGTTAGCGGAAGCGGATTGGCCTGCATGCTGCTGGCGCGCGCTGCCTTCTCCACCACGGCGGGCAGATCGGCTTGCGCGATTCCCCAGGCGCGCAGCCCAGGAACGTTGAGATCGGCGCAAAGCGCGCGCACCCA
>CAYQOQ010000290.1:0-3479 GCA_964419175.1 uncultured Occallatibacter sp.
TTGTCGTAATCGGCGATCGCGACCGACATGCCCTTACCGGGATGTGCGCGGATCCCGGCTTGCTCCGAGATGTCGGTAAACGTGCCGTTGCCGTTGTTCAGGAAGAGCTGGCTGGGCAGCGCTTTATAGAACTTCGGATGGCAATACTCGGGCTTCCCATTGTATTTGCAATCGGGCTCCTTTGTGCCGTCCCAAGAGAGGTAATTGACAACGAACAGATCGAGCAGCCCGTCGTTATTGATGTCGACCCATGCGGCGGCCATCGACCAGAGCGGTCCATATTGTTTGTCGGGTTGGGCGAGGCCTGCCTTTTCAGTCACGTCGGTGAACGTGCCATCGCCGTTGTTGTGGTAAAGCGTGTTCCGGTAGACGCCGGCTACGAAGATGTCGCCGTAGCCGTCGTTGTCGTAGTCGCCGATGGCCACACCTACATCGAACCCGGTTCCCTTGAGACCCGCTTTTTCTGTAACGTCGGTGAACGTCCCGTCGCCATTGTTATGGAAGAGGCGATTCCAGTACTTCGGCGAATCCTTCTTGAGGGTGTTGATGTCAGCGCCGTTGGTGAAGAAGATGTCAGGTCTGCCGTCACGGTCGTAATCGAAGACGGCTACACCACCGGCCATGGTCTCCGGCGCATGCCGCTGCGGGGTCTCGCAACTGTCGAGCGTGAACGCGATGGGGCGCGGCGAAAAATGGATGGGGGACAAAGGGCGCTCCTGGGAAAACGCCCCCTCTCGAGACAGCAGGAAGCAACTGGACGCGGCGGAGCATAAATAAACAAAACCGCGCCGCGTGATCATGGGCGAAGCCGCAGACGCAATCCTTGCCGTAGCTTTTGACATTCGTTGCAAGAAATTCTCCCTTAGAGCCGTTGCAGAAATGGTGTAGAGGAATGATAATTCCCTCGGGGGCTAAACAGGCTGCGGAAAAACTCATGTTTGCCTACGCGGTTTGTTCTCTGTGAAGATTTTTCGTCCTATTGACTTGATCTGTCCTAAAGATTCGGCTAAGTGCTTTAGATTCCGTCATGCCAAAAACCGCTGATTTTTTATGGTTATGCGGGTGCGGCTATGCCCCCTGGATGACTTCGGTTGGATTTCTATTGTTGTTTTGTGTCAGCCCTAATGGGCTATAGCTAGAATCGGAATCAGTCCCCGCAGGCGCACCAGGTTATAGGCCGCTATGGTCAACCGGTAGAGTCAGTCCACCTTTGCATCGAGTTCCAGTTCCGGCTCGGGCGTGATTATCAGGCCATTTTAGAAGCAGACCTAAACTGTGAAGTGGGAATCTTTCGTCGACTCTGCCTGCTCGCTCCATCCTTCCAATCCAATCAGCCTCAAGTCGTCCAGGAACGTTGCGGTTGAGTGGGCGTGTTCACATTGCTGAACCGCGGTTTCGAACGGACGCGTTTCGTCATCGAACATCTCCTCGGCTATCCCGGAAAACCGCATCACTTGTCTTCTCTCCGTTGTGCAGTGCCACCTTATGGACTTCGCGATCACTTGCCCGCTCGTCCGGCACCGTATGCCTCATATCCGGTTCTTGTCCATCGGCTCGCGTCTTTGCTCCACGCTTCCTTCAGACCCCACCTCACGATGACGCCCTTGCGCTTCGCTATCACTTCTCCTCCACCAGGATGTGAAGGGGACTTACCCCCCAAGCTGTCAAACATGCACGGCGTACAAATATAAAGCCGGAAGGGTTCCCCCTCCCGGCCTTATCTGTTGCGAAACCCAGCTTAGTAGTTGCTGGGGAGTGGTGTGCAAGTTTTCTGACCCGCCAAGCTTTTGTTGTTATTGGCATTAGCCAGGGCGGTTTGGAGCGCGTTCTGATAGGTGCGGACGGAGCCGGACGCCACGGTGTAACCGTTGGTGCCCAAGGACGCGTTCGCCAGCGACATCAGGGTTGTAATGCTGATGGGAGAGGTCATACCCTGAACAGAAACCATGTCTGTGCCCAGGACGTTGCCCTCGCGGACATTCAGTTCCATGCCAGCCAACTGTGCCGACAACATATAGGCCATGTTGGGCGCGCTTGCACTCAAAAGCCAATTATGGAAGGCCGTGTAGTTGGTGGGGTCAAAGTTCGCTCCCGTGGCATTGCGCAGGTTCAGGCCGTCAAGGAACGCGAGCCAGCCTGAGTCGCCATTCAAGATCGCCTGGCCGTTGCTGTTGCTCCAGGAGCCTATAGTTAGACCGCCGCTCCTGTTAACCACGCAAGTGTTGGTGAAGTTCAATCCAGCCTGCGGACCGCCCGCTACCAGGTTGCTCCAGGACTTGAATTTAGTCGCCGTCGCATTGCCCACTATGGTGCCGGACTTGGGAGCCGTCTGCGTCCAGGGGAAGTTTGTCGGAGAAGTTTCCTGGATGGTATAAGTGGAGTTTTGTTTCGGCAAGTAAAAGAAGTAATTGCCGTTGGCATCCGTGTACGTGGTTGCCGAACTAAGACCCATCTGGCACGCCACGTCGAAGCAAGCGACGATGTGGAAGCCCGCGATCGGACTATTGTTCACGCCGTTGTACTTGGTGCCAGTCACCATGGCCACGTTGCCGAAGTTCAGATTCACGATGGGGACACCACCCACGGCGGTGCCGGTCCAGCAGCGGTCGGCATCCGCCGACGCAGAAGTGACCGTATCGCCTGAATTGGGCGCCGTCTGCTGCCATAAAGCCGTGCTGATCGGCACCGTGATGGGTGACTCACACGCTGTAAAGGGGCCTGGCTGAATTATGGCTGACCAGGCGCCAGAGGAATCCGTCGTCACGTTCTGGGTGCCTCCGGCGGAAGTCACTTGAATGGTCACATTAGCGACGCCTGCTTCGCCTGAATCCTGGGTGCCATTACGGTTTGCGTCGTAGAACTTCGTGCCGGAAATCGTCGTCGTCTGAGTGGTGTACGCAATGCTGGTGATGTAATCGAAGTCGTTAAAATTTCCCGCGGTCAAAGTGACGCTAGCGATCGTGAAGCCGGTCGCCGTGACGGTGATGAAGCCACTGCCGACGCAGCCTTGTGCGCTTGCGATGACATTATTACTGGAATCATACGCAGTAAGGGTCAAGGGATTGGGACCCCCGAAACAGCCTGTGGTAACTTGTTGAGTCGGAGACGCGAACTACGCTGTCAAACTCAGTTGATTCCAAACGTTATTTGGGTAGCCGCTCCAACCGAATTGGTCGGGAGGGGCACCGTTTACCGAATCCACCGCATACACGAAACCATCACCACCAAAATTAGTAGATGCAGAAAGGGTCACCCCGCTGTAAAACGTACTGACGTTTTGATTGTTGGCGGCTGAACTTGGGAGAAGGGTGATGGTACCTCTGCAACCCCGACGGCTGAATCTGAGGAGTTTGAACACGCAGCTCCAATTCGGTTTGCCTTTCTGTTTGCGTTCAGCGTGCCGCGCTCAAAGCACCCACGCCCGGCGGACGCACGCTCTCCCTCCAGAGATTCGAGCCCTTCAGGTGTGGACTCCTCCC
>CAYQOQ010000291.1:0-3463 GCA_964419175.1 uncultured Occallatibacter sp.
GATCCACTTGGCATTCCTCCGCCTGCTGCTCAGAAGATCGTAAACAGGCTCTTAGAAGTTGCATCCTCATCCGATCACGTCCAATTCAACTGGTGACCCTGCAATACGCCGAAAAGCGGACTCATAATCCGTCGAAGGTTAGGTCCACGCTAGGCTTGATTCATTCTCACAGTGTAATCAGATCGTACTGATCATTGCCCATCTGCAAAGTCTTCATGTATTCAAGCTGGTGCAATCCGCTACGCGACTCGATACGTTCCATCATGTCGTGTCGTTCCAGTTCAGGCTGCGCGTAGATCAGATCAACGGAGGCCTTATCGATGGCTAGAATATCCCGTGAACCGAGAATGCCGATGTCGTTGCAGGTCGGTTTTACTCCGTGCGGGTCGCAATCGCAGTCCACGGAGATATTCTTCAGAACATTGATATAGGTGATGTGCGAACCGAAATGTTCGGTGGTCCCTTTGCCCGATTCGACCATGCGCTCCAGGAAGAGCGGTCCTTTAGGCCATCCATCGCCGTGAATCTGCCGCTTGCCCACCTGTCCAGACGCACAACCAATGCCGATGTTTTTGAGGGACCCGCCAAAACCTCCCATAATATGGCCCTTCAAATGTGTGTAGACGAGGAGGGAATCGTAGTTCAAAAGGTTTTTCCCCACGGCAATCTCAGTGAGATGTACACCCGGAGTAAAGGGGTGTTCCGTCAACGTGGGTGATGAGTACTTATCAAGAAAGTCACGCATACCCGGAATTGGGAGCATCGCATCGCCGTCGGCGTCCATGATGTCGACCGGGCAGAAACTGAATCCATTGGTTTTCAGCGTCTCCCGATGAGTTGCCGTGTTTTGCCTTGGGCTTGGATAGAGGACGTTACATTCCACGATGGTGCTGTTTGGAATCTGAGCCTGCAATCCCTTGATAAGCTCGACGGGAAGAAGGTTAGGCCCATGCGGTTCGCCGCTGTGCAGCTTGATGGCGATCTTTCCGGTCATGCACTCGTTGATTTTGGCGTATATCTTCAGCAATCCGCTGACGCTTATATCTTTTGTAAAAAATACCGGAGATTTATTCGTTTCCGCAGCAGCGCTTGCTGTATGGGGCGAGTCGATTGCGGCATCACCGCTCAACGTGATCGCTGTACTCTTCAGAAAAGTGCGACGCGGCATTTGGTTCTCCATGTTTGTCTCTCTTTCAGTAGGAAGCCAGCTTCAATACTTCTACCCAGATCAGCGGCCAGTCAGCTTTTCCATGGCTTCCGGATACCAGTAGTTTTAGGAACGGATTGGGTCGAACCATCTCGTATTGAATTGCGAAAAATTCGTTTTGTCGGCTACTCGGGTTTGAGAGAAGCCATATCGATGAAGAAACGGTATTCAACATCGGACATCACCATTCTTTCAACTGCTTCGTCGGCTTTCTGTATAGGAATGCTCACGGCGTCTGCGGTGATGTTGTGCTGACCGCAAACGTCGAACGTCAATATGCGCCGCGTTGGACGGCAAAGTTGGCCTGCAAGGGAGATTCTCCGGCCTTACTTCGCTGGTGATCAGTTAGTAGAGGGAAGAATGGTTATGCTGCGGCCCAATTACTGATTCAGTCCATCCAGACGAATTCGCAAGATTTTATGTCAAACGCACAACGACACATCGGGACCGATGATTGGTCAAACGCACAGTGACATATCGGGATCGGTTTTTGGTCAAACGCACAATGACATAACCGGACCGAAAATTGGTCAAATGTCCGTCCGAAAGGCCTCGCGGATCGGGTCACGATTGGAACCTGAATCGTACCCACGCACGCCGACTCGCGGCGGCCACAACGTAGGACTGAGCAGGCCCACACACGGCCACAAAAATGCCCCGGTTCTGACGCCGGGGCATTGAATGCGGATAACGCGATCTTATTGGCCAGCCACTCGGTGCAGTCCAGTCTGGCTATCTTCGTGCTTGGTAAATACGATGTAGATCTTCGTGTCGGCTGGGACCGAAACGATAATTCTGCTGGTCGCATTCAGGCTCATTAGTTCTGAGTCGCCCGCGTTGCCGACGTTATCCGCCACTCTTTCGCGCAGAAGATCGCCTTCAGAGAAAGCGGCGCTGGAGTTGTTGCCGACCAGCATCGCGGCCAACGATCCAACACCCGAAGCAGCCTTGATCAAGAAGTTCTTGCCGGTGTTCTTTCCGTACACGGTCCCTTTGATCGGCCCAAGATCAAGACCCGCGCCGATGGCCTCGATCTTCTCCCGCTGCCCATCCAGCAATTCAATCTCATCGAACTTTACTCCGACAAACCCAGACCGATCCGCCTGCTGCAACTGCCCGTAGACTCGTGCGCCAGCAGGCACAACGACGCGGTCGCCGATCGCATAGGTGTACTCGACCACGGCCACAACCGGAGCCAGCACGGCGCTCGAAATCTGTGTCTCCAACTTCGCCTCGATCCTCAAACCAGGCGTCATCTCCAGCACCGGTCCCGTATCCGCCGATGAGTGAGTTACAGTGCCTGCAGGCTGCGACTGCGAAGGGGCACGCACAAAGACCAGCGATGCTTCTTTCAAAGCATTCTGCGTTTGCTGCGCTTGAACGGGCGATGCGTGGCCGGCTTCGCCATACGGTTGCGGCTCCTCCCACTTCTGTTGCGTATCGGAAAACGATGGAATGGCGCCCAATGTGTTTGCGCCCGCCGAGCTCCCAGCACGTGGCTTCGCAGGCAGTGCCGCGGTTGAGTTATCGCCTGCGCCCGGAGCCGGAGCGCTGGTGCGCTTGATGTCGCCCGGATGCACCTGCCCGGAGGTATTCTCCTGAGCGTTGGTCTGAACAGTCTCCATCAAAGGCGTGACGCTCCCCTTGGATTGGGTTAGCATTTGCTGCTGCGTGGGATTGCCTGGCTGCTTCTCGGCCGTCTTCTTCGTTGTTGGCGAGTGATGGACCAGACTCGTCAAGGCAAAGAAAAGCACAGCAGCCAGCAGTCCACCGCCAAGCATCATCAGCTTGCTCTTCTCGATGCCAGCCTTGCCGTCGCTGCCCTCTCTCGTCGCATGGCCCGTTGGTTGTTGTGCATCCGCGTGGCCTTCAGCCAGTGCAGGCTCGTTCGGAAGCAGAGGCCGCGGACGCGGCGCTTCCACTGAATCCTCATTGTTTACCTGGGCAATCCTCGATCCATTGTTCTCGTTGCTGTTCATAGCATCTCCTTTTTCCTGGGTCGGGTCCTACCGTGCTCCGCCGGCAATGGGCGGCGTGAAGGGCAGACGAATCAGTATCGGCCGGTCCACCTGGTCGGCCTGTGCAATCTGGAGAAAAAGCTTCTCTGTCGATTGCTTGAAGTTTGGGCGATCGAAGACGACGACTCCATCCGCGCGCGCTCCGGCCTCTATCCTTGTCGTGCTCAGCCGATACTCGCGAATCAGTAAGGACCTCCGGCAAAGCCGGAGGCTTTCTTAGGTGAGCCGCTCAAAGCGG
>CAYQOQ010000292.1:0-3405 GCA_964419175.1 uncultured Occallatibacter sp.
TTCTGGAAGTTGGTAAGGCAAATCTCCTATGGGTTCGCTGACTGTAAGGCCATTTTCCCTGAGTGCCTTTACCAATAGTTCAGCTTCCCGTTTAGCGGATGGATTTTGAGGGTCGAATTCGACGGTGATACCAGATCTCATCCCCCAACTTGGCTCGAAGGGGAAGGCCGCCCACCCTTGAAAGCCCGCGCCGATTGCAACGTCCAACGCCTCTATCTCTGAATCGTTGGGAGCGTAAACGAAGTCAATGCGTTTCTGGTCGAACGGCTTCACTCCCTGCAACAAGGCCTCTCTCAGGTTTTCTTGCTGGGCAGGTGTCAAGGTGCGCGGTGCCAATTTGCTTTCAATTGCTTCCCGTGCAGATTGTTCATGTTGGATTTGAGCCTGAAGGGTTAGGTTTTCGTGGAGTATTTGCTCTTTATCGCGCATGGAATTCGCCGCCGTAATCTTGGCCTCTTCCGCTTTTTGGTTTGCCGTTCCTGCGTCACGAGTCGCTTGCGCGGCTGTTGAGTCTGCAAGCGCCGCATCCTTGTTGGCTTGTCCAATTTGTACTCCAGACTGCTGCTTGTACTGTTCGAGCGCTACGTCTTTCAGGTGACTTACGACATTGCTGTAATGGATGGCTCCAATGGTTCCTAGGACGCTCACGAGGGCCGCGAGAAACACAGAAGCTTCGGCCCAAAGGGACTCCTTGCTTCGCTTTCCAGCAAGAACAGCACGCTTTTCGAGGAGAACTAGGATTGCGGCAGCCAGGGTTAATACGGCGCCGGAAACGTAGATGACGTTTGACGCATTCAACCACCAGGAGGCAGAATCGATGGGAGCTTGGACGTACATGGATGCTTTCCTTTTAGCGGCGGCAGTTGTGGCAGTTGGAGTTGTTGCGGTCTATTTGGTCGCCTCAATTCGACTTGAACGATGTCGCCGGCTCAAAGGCAACGCGTCCAACAAAGGCGGCTTTTGCGGGTGAGAACAACATACACCGAAGGCCCGGGGTTGGGAAAGAGGGCCTGAAGGGAAGCTGCGGATGCTCTCCGGGTCCCCGGGGGGCGGCCGACAAGAAAAGGCTGGAAGCCCATCCTAAAATTTCCGCGACCACTCGCGGGGCCAGCGCTCCACAATCACTTTCTTGTCGGTGAAGAACTCGACAGCATCGCGGCCCTGGGCGTGCATCACGCCGAAGAAACTGCCCTTCCAGCCGGAAAACGGGAAATAGGCCATGGGCGCCGGCACGCCGATGTTCACCCCCACGTTTCCCGTGGAGACAGCATTGCGGAACTTGCGCGCCGACGCACCGGAGGAGGTGAAGATGGAACTGGCGTTGCCATAGGCGGAGCGATCGATCAACTCAATAGCCTCCTCCACTGAGCCGGCGTGCACCACGGACAGCACCGGGCCGAAGATCTCGGTTTCCATCAGCTTGCTCGTTGCCGGCAAGCCGTCCAGCACCGTTGGACCGACAAAGGAACCAGCCCCGCCGCCTGCAAGCTCGCGTCCATCCACAATGGGTTGCGCGCCGTCTTGCGCGCCCTGGCCGATCAGCGAAACCACGCGGTCCCGGCTGGCCGGCGTAATCACCGGTCCCATCTGCGTGGCGGGGTCCAAACCGTTGCCCACCTTCAGCGCCGCTGCCGCCAGGGAGATCGACTCCCGGAACCAGCCCTGCGCCTCGCCGACGGCGACTGTCACGCTCACCGCAAGGCATCGCTGACCCGCGCACCCGAAAGCCGAGTCGGCGATGATTTTGGTGGTCGTCTCCGGGTCGGCGTCCGGCAGCACCACCACATGATTCTTGGCCCCGCCCTGGCACTGCACCCGCTTGCCGCTAGCCGATCCGCGCGCATATACGTACCGGGCCACAGGCGTCGAGCCGACAAAGCTGATGGCCCGCACCAGCGGATGGTCCAGCAGCGCATCGACCGCTGCTTTGCCGCCCTGCACGAGATTTACCACCCCGGACGGCAGACCGGTTTGCCGAATCAGTTCCACCAGCCGCGCTATCCCGAACGGCACGCGGTCGCTGGGCTTCAGCACCATCGTGTTGCCGGTGGCGATGGCGTAAGGCAGAAACCACAGCGGGACCATCACCGGAAAGTTGAAGGGCGTGATGGCGGCCACCACGCCCAAAGGCTGGCGCACCATGATTTCGTCGATTCCCGGCGCTACGTCTTCAAGCGAGTAGCCCTGCATCAGCACCGGAATGCCGCAGGCTACCTCGACATTCTCGATTCCCCGGCGCAGCTCGGCCTTCGACTCGGCAAACGTCTTTCCGTTCTCCACGGTGATCAGGCTGGCCAGCTCGCCCAGATGCTCTTCAAGCAGGTTCTTCAGCTTGAACAGGTATTGCACGCGGTCGGCGGCCGGGGTGGCGCGCCAGGCAGGGAAGGCGGCGTGCGCGGCCTGGACGGCTGCGTCCACCTCTGCGGCGGAGCCGGCCGGGGCATGGCCAAGCGATTCGCCGGTTGCGGGGTTGGTCAGTTCCAGGCCGTCCTGGCTCGCGGGTTTGAGCCAGTTGCCGCCGATCAGGTTGCGAATCTCGCTGATGGTAGTCGTGGTCATGGGAATTTCAATGTACCGCAGCGGAGGTTGAAAAGGCAGCAGAAAACCGCATATTGATCCGGCCCCAAAAAAGAAGCACCGTGCCCCATCCATTTCGCAGGTTTTATCGCGAAATGGGTGGGAGAGCGCAACACTCTTGAAGGGCCGGATCAATAAAGTGCCCGCGATTCTCTGCTATTGTGGACACGTTCCGCGCTTCCAGGCCGGGACGTCCCATAGAATCTACTCTTTTTCTCGAGGAGACTCGTTCCATGAACTTCAAGCCCCGTCCCGCGGTCTTCCTTCTCCTGCTCGCATCCGCCACACTCGGTGCGCAACAGCCCACCGACCCCCACCCCACCACAGCAGCCGAGGCGCCCACACGCGACAGCAGCTATATCGACGCCCAGGGCACGGCGCACGTCACCCGCGTGGTTCCTGTTCCCACCACCATCAGCACTCAGGCGCAACTCGTCGTGGGCCGCGCCGAGCCCGACCAGGGCCCGCCCGAATCTCTGGCCCAGCGCCGCCGTGGAACCGACTCTTATACGGCCCGCGCCCGCGTCGCCTGGAGCAGGCTCTGCCCCAATGAACTGGTCGAGGACAAGATCGCCGGCGTTCCGGTTCGCATTGTCACCCCCGAGGGGCTGCCCGAGGCCAACCGCGACAAGGTGCTCCTCAACCTGCACGGCGGCGGCTTCAACTCCGACTCCGGCTCCTACACCGAGTCCATCCCCATCGCCAGCTACGCCAAGATCAAGGTCGTTGCCGTGCTTTACCGGCTCGCGCCTGAAAGTCCGTTCCCTGCTGCGGTGGACGATTCTGTCGCCGTTTACAAGGAACTGCTGAAGACCTACAAGCCGGAGC
>CAYQOQ010000293.1:0-3404 GCA_964419175.1 uncultured Occallatibacter sp.
TTTGTAGCACATCAGGCTTTCGCTGCATACTGCTTCGTGCATTATTCAGGCTAGAAGCTGTCGTCCTTCTCTCTGTTCTTCTTCCGTATCTCGATATTCAGCCGCTTGATCTTCTGGTTCAGCGTCGACAGCGGAATCCGGAACTGCTCGGCCGCTTCCGTCTGATTCCAGTTACAGCGCTCCAGCTTCTCGATGATGATGCGCTTCTCGATCACTTCGAGAATGTCGAACAGCGATGCATTCGGATTGTGTTCGAGCAGGGCATCCTGGAAGCTGCGTCCGGTAATATGTCCGGGCAGCAGATCCGAGCCAATGATGGGGCCTGACGACAGCACAACGCCGCGCTCGATAGAGTTCTCGAGTTCGCGCACGTTCCCCGGCCAGTCGTAATCGATCAGCGCGCGCAGAGCGTCGGCAGAGAGCTTGCGCGGCGCCAGTTCGTTCTCCGCCGCATAGAATTCCAGGAAGTGATTGGCGAGCAGGGGAATATCTTCACGGCGCGCACGCAGCGGCGGCAGGTCGACGGTGATCACATTCAGGCGGTAGAAAAGGTCCTCGCGAAAACGCCCCTCGCGAACCTCCTTGCGCAGGTCCACGTTAGTGGCGGCCAGGATGCGCACGTCCACCTGAATCTCCTGAATGCCTCCCAGGTGCATAAAGCGCCGGTCCTGCAACACGCGCAGAATCTTGGCCTGCGTGTCCATGCCCATCGTCGCAATCTCATCCAGAAACAGCGTCCCGCCGTGCGCCACTTCAAAGAGCCCCTTCTTCGAGGCGACCGCCGAGGTGAACGCGCCCTTCACGTGTCCGAACAGCGTCGACTCCAGCAGCTCCGCCGGCATCGCGCCCGTGTTGATCGGCACAAACGGCTTGTCGCGCCGCGGCGAGTTGGCGTGGATGGCTTTCGCGATCAGCTCTTTTCCGGTGCCGCTCTCGCCCTGAATCAGAACCGTGGAGCGGCTTGGCGCAACCTGTGCCACCAGGTCAAAGACCTTCAGCATCAGATCGCTCTTACCCACAATGTTGTTGAAGTTGTAGCGCTGCTTCAAGGTGCGCTTGAGCTGAAGGTTTTCTTCTTCTGCCTTGTGCCGTGCAACAGCGGAGCGGATGTCGGCCAGCAGCTTTTCATTATCCCAGGGCTTCTGGACAAAGTTTTCGGCGCCCGCGCGGACGGCTTCCACCACATTGTCCACCGTGCCGTAGGCCGTAATCATGATGATGGGCAGTTCCGGCTGCCGCTCCTTGATCTGCGGCAGCACCTCCAGGCCGCTTTGGCCAGGCAGCGCCAGGTCCAGAAGGACAAGATCGAAGTTTTCGTTCTCGATCATCCGCAGCCCTTCTTCGCCATCGCCCGCCATCACAGTGGAATAGCCCTCGAGCCCAAGCAGCACCTCGAGCGACTCGCGGATAGAGGCCTCGTCGTCGATCACCAAAATCCTGGTGGTAGCACTGACGGCATTGGAGTTGCCGTTTGACGCAGGTACTAGGGCGGGTTCGTTCAAGGGCAAAGCGGCCTCGGTCGTGGAATCACGCATGTACTGAATTCCTTAACAGTGGAAACTCGAGATGAAACGTTGTGCCGGCGCCGACTGCGCTCTCGACATGAATCTTGCCCGCGTGTTCCTGAATGATCCCGTAGGAGACGGACAGCCCCAGCCCCGTGCCGCGCCTGTCGCCTGGCTTCGGAGTGGTCTTCGTGGTAAAGAATGGATCGTAAATCCGCTTCAGGTTTTCCGGAGCGATGCCCGAGCCGGAGTCGGTGATCAGCGCCTCCACATGCCCGTTCACCAAGGTTGAGACGCGCAGAGTGCCGCCGCCGGGCATGGCGTCCTTGGCATTCAGCAGAAGGTTCAGAAACACCTGCTGCAGCTTGCCGGAGTTGCCGTGGATGGCCGGCAGATCCTCGGCCAGCTCGAGATCGACATCGATCTGCGCCGTCTTGAACTGGTGTTCGAGCAGCGAAAGCGTGTCCCGGATCACCTGGTTCAGATCCGTCTCGCGAAACTCCGTCGTCGAAGTGCGCGAGAAGTTCAGCAGCCCGTTGGCGATCTCCGCAGCGCGGAAGCTCTGCTGCGTAATCTTGTCCAGCACCGGGCCCAGCCGCGCGTCGCCCCGCAACTGCTTTGAGAGCATCTGCGCGTACGAGGAGATCACCGCCAGCGGCGTGTTGATCTCGTGCGCGACGCCTGCCGCAAGCAGGCCGATCGAACTCAGCTTATCCGCCTGCGTAAGCTGAGTTTCCAGCGTCACGCGCTCCGTGATGTCGTCCACCAGGATGATGCGCCCCACGGAAACAAAGTCGCGCGACAAGAGCGGCGCAATAGCGATGTTGACCGTGCGCAGTTCACCGGCGCGTGTGGTCAGCCGGAACTTGTAGAGGTGATGCACGCCCTGCTCGTTGCGGAACTCATCCAGCGCCTCGGTGAACTCGGCCGGAAACACATCCTGTAGCCGTTGGCCGATCACTTCGGCGCGGCTCAGGGCATACATCGCCTCCATCTGCGCGTTCCAGCTCTCAAGCCGGTCGTCCAGGTCGATGGCGAGAATGCCCACATTGATGGATTCGACGATATTCTCGTTGAATTCCTTGAGCCGCTCGAACTCGCCGATCTTCTCTTCGAGGCGCGCATAGAGGCTGGCGTTTTGCAGGGCGATGCCGATGTAACTGGCCAGCGACTCGAGCAGTTCAACGTCTTCGCTGGAGAGGAAATCCCCTCCCATCGTGCGGCCCAGGCCAATCACCGCGATCGTGCGGCTTGAGGCGGAACTGCCCTCAAGCTGACCCGAGGCCACTCTACAAGGCAGATAGTAGTTCAGGTCCAGCAGCGCCGCGGTGCGCTGCTCGGCCTCGGGCAGGTGCAGCGCCGCCTGCGCATTTTCCAGGAAGATATGCGAGTGGTCATTGGCTTGGTCGAAGTTAAGAAAGCCGAGGTCGAGGCGCTGCTGCGGGTTGCTCATTTCCACTGGCAGCCCGTGCGAGGCGGCCAGCCGCAGTTCTGAATCCTGCGACAGAAAGATCGCCACGCGTGACACCAGCAGCGTGCGCGGCAACTGCTCCACAATCGACGCCAGCAGTGCCTTCAGGTCCGTCTCCGAGCTCAAGCCCCGCCCAAACTCAACCAGCGCCTGGCGATAGTCGTAGCGATGTCGGTCGAACGCCCGGTCCACCCAGCCCTGAATGCGGCGCTTGAGGGGATCGAAGATGGCCATGGCCACCAGCATGGAAATGACAAGGACCCACTCCCGCACCGCCTGGGGTGCGGAATTGTGCGCGATCAGCGTAATCAGGGCGACGGTGCCAAAGTAGCCGCCCAGAATCAACCCGGTTGCCAGCGTGTAAGCCACGCCGCGCTTGAAGATCAGGTCCGTGTCCATCAGCCGGTAGCGCACAATGGCCCAACTGA
>CAYQOQ010000294.1:0-3340 GCA_964419175.1 uncultured Occallatibacter sp.
CCTCGCTGCGCAACGACCGCATGACCAGCTTCCGCGACCGCTTCCGCACGGTGGACGTGCTGCTGATTGACGATATCCAGTTCATCGCCCAGAAGGAGCGCACGCAGGAGGAGTTCTTCCACACCTTCAACGCGCTCCACGAAAGCATGAAGCAGATCGTCATCGCCTCGGACCGTCCGCCCAAGGAACTGGCCGAGATTGAAGACCGCCTGCGTTCGCGTTTCGAGTGGGGACTGATCGCGGACATTCAGCCGCCCGATCTTGAAACCAAGGTGGCCATCCTGCTGAAGAAGGCAGAGAGCGAGCAGGTGCAGTTGCCCACTGACGTGGCGCTGTTTGTTGCCTCCAACGTGCGCACCAACGTGCGCGAGCTGGAAGGCGCGCTGGTGCGGCTTATAGCATGGTGCCATCACAACCACATGGAGATCACGCTCGCCACTACGCAGCAGTGCCTGAAGCAGTTCATCGACATGCAGGTGCGCAAGATCACCATCGAGGCCATTCAGCGCGCAGTCGCGGAAAATTTTGGCATGCGGGTCAGCGACCTGAAGCAGAAGAACAACTCGCGCAACGTGGTTGTGCCGCGCCAGATCGCCATGTACCTGGCCAAGCAGATGACTGAAGCCAGCCTGCCCGAGATCGGCCGCCAGTTCGGCAACAAGCACCACACCACCGTGATGCACTCGATCGGCAAGATCGACGAGCTGCGCCGCACCGACAAGGACCTGCACCGGACGCTCAACAAGCTGCAGGATTTGTTGAATGGGTAGTTGATGGCCTGGCCGGAAGATTCAGTAAAAGAAAAAGCCCAAGCATTGACCTTCGATGCTTGGGCTTTTTCTTTGATCCATTCTTATAGCCTGTCCAGAGATTCTGAAAAGCCATCGGAACCAAGACAAAAGAACGTCCCTCGATGGCTAAACAGGCTGCGGAAAAAGGCCTGATTCTGGAGGAAAGGCCCGAAAAGCATACCTCAGGGGCTAAAGCCCTATTCATTCCATTGTGCTTATACCGGGGATAAATCCCCGGCCTACCGCCCGTAGGAGTTTTTCCGCAGGCTGTAAAGCCCATCTCGTTTTGCGGGGTCTATGTGGGGGCTGAAGCCCTTACTCTTCATAGGAATCCGAGATTTTGGACAGATCCTTAGAGAGTTACGCTGCCTATGATGGCGGCTCGGTCCATCGCTACTTCGGCGGTTCCATGTTGTAGAGGAAATACGCGCGCAGTTCGAGATACGGGCCGTGGAACTCCCTCGGCAGCGGCGGGTAGTTCGAGCCGGTCAACGCGCCCCAGGCGGCCCTGTCCAGAGCCACGTCGCCGGAGCGGCCTTCGAGCACCAGGCTCCCATCCATCAGCCGGCCATTGGGCAGCACCTTGAAGCGGATGGCGACCATGCCGGACTTGTAGATGGGCGGGTTAACCTCGTCGGGAATCAGCGGGTCCCAGGTGTGCTCCGTCTCCCAGTGCCAGCGTTGCAGCCAATTCTTGAAGTCGACCCCCTGCGTGTCCGAGAGGACCTGTACGCCGCCCGTGCCAGCGCCGGGATGCCTTGCCAGCCTGTCGGCGCCGAGGTTGCCTGTATCGCCGGAGCCGTGCTCGCGTGCGGCGCCTCTCATCGCATCGCGAAGCTGGTCGGCGGGGTTGCCGGAGTTCATGGCAAAGTTGGGCCGAGCGGGCACGGCCGCCGGACGCGGCGCCTCAAGCTGCGATTGCTGCGAAGTCTGCGGTGGCGGGGGCTGCGGAGCCGGCGCAGGCGTACTCTGCTGCACCGGGGGCTGCGGCTGTGGCTGCTGCGCGACCGGAGCTGGCGGCGTCTGCCGCTTCATCTCGTCCAGCGTCTTGCGGTCGATCCGCGGCTGCTCTGCCAGCGGCTTCGGCGGGGGCTTCGGCTTCCATTGCGGCGAGTCCATGTACGTGAACTCGTCCTTGTCGAGCTTCGATGTCCTGTCCACCACTGGGGGAACCGTGATGTACCTGGGCAGCAGAAACAGCACCAAAAGGATTGCGATGTGCGCCAGAATCGCCCAGAGAGCACCCTCGCGCAGCCGCGCCCAGCGCCGCTCGTCCTCGAGCTCGCTGATCATCTCCAGCAGTTCGTGCGTGTCGTAGTCGATCCAGCGGGAGCCGCTGACCACAGGCGCGGCAGACTCGTGAACATCCTGTCCGGAGACAGGGCTTTCCTGCTCGATGCCGCCCGGCTCCTGACTGGCTGCAGAACTCTTTTCGGGCTGCTTGTTAGGCTCGTTCACGTTGGGTGGCGCTTCGCTGGTGGGCATTCGTTCCTGAGCAGACTCCCGGAGGGATTTTAACCTTGCCGGCTCCGTTCCGAGTCCTTTCTATCTATTCTCTCATCCCGCTGAAACCCGGTTCCAGAACCTGCCGGCGCAGAAGCCTTAAAAGCGCTGTAGTCCTGCTCGACGGCCTGCCTCGTACAATGGTTCTTACTGAATGGACGTGTCAGAAGCCGGAAAGGGAACTTGTTTGAAGCTGTTTTTTGTGCGAATCATGGGCTGGTGGAAGTTTGCCGCGGTGCCGGCGCTGGTCAAGCTGGGTTTTTGGGGCATCGGTCTCATCGCCCTGCTTGACTCCTCCACCCTTCCCGTTCCAATGGACGCACTGCTAGCCGTCTATGTCTGGAACGACAAGCCTCACTTCTGGGTTTACTGCCTGATGGCTGCCATCGGATCGTCCATTGGAGGCCTGCTGCCCTACGGGCTGGGCCGGGCCGGCGGCGAACTGTTTCTGCTCAAGCGCGTCGATCGCGCCCGCTTCGAACGCATGCGCGTCCGCTTCGAACGGCAGGAGTTTCTGGCCGTCATGATCCCATCCATGCTGCCCCCGCCCGCGCCGTGGAAGATGTTTGTTTTTGCCTCGGGCGTGTTTGAGATGCGGGTGTTGCCGTTCATGCTGGCTGTATTTTCGGGCAGAATGGTGCGCTGGCTGATTCTATCGATGCTGGTGCTCAAACTGGGGCCCGGCGCAGCGGACCTGGTGGCACACCACGCCCTGCGCGCAGTTGCCCTGGTTGGTATCATGGCGCTGCTTGCCTTTATTGGGTGGTGGATGAAGAAAAAGAGCGCTGGCAAGCGGCTGGAGGATTAGAGCCCATTGATATGAGGGTTGCAATCGAACGGAGGGAGCAGGGGCCTTCAGGCCCCTGAACCGGGCGGAGAAAATAAGGCGGTCTTTAGAGGCTGCGGAAGTAGGCCTTTATTTGAAAGAAGAGCCCGAAAAGCATCCCTCAGGGGCTAAAGCCCAACTCATTTTGAAGGTTTTATGTACGGGCTAAAGCCCGTACCCTTCACCTAAAGCCCGTACCCTTCACCTAAAGCCCGTACCC
>CAYQOQ010000295.1:0-3272 GCA_964419175.1 uncultured Occallatibacter sp.
GGATCCGCGCACATCCCGGTAAGGGCATGTCGGTCGCGATCGCCGATTACGACAATGACGGCCTGCCCGACATCTTTGTCACTAACGACAAACTCTTCAACTTCCTCTATCACAACAAAGGCCACAACCAATTCGAGGAGGTTGGATTCGAGCTCGGAGTCGCTTTGCCCGAACACGGCAACCTGATATCCGGGATGGGGTGCGACTTCCGTGATTTGAACAACGACGGCTATCCGGATATCGCACTGGCGGCGCTTCAGAACGAAACCTTCCCCATTTATCAGAACGTCTCTGGAACTTCGTTTGAAGAGATCACCGCGCGCAGCGGCATGACTTTACTGAGCGACTCCATGGCGGGCTACAGCGTGAACATTGCCGATTTTGACAATGACGGCTGGAAGGACATCTTCGTCAGCCGCGGAGACGTCGCTTCTCCCAACATGGCGGACCGCATGCACGTGGACCAGCCCAACACCGTGTTTCGCAACCTACGGGGGAAATGGGCCGCCCTTACCGAGGAGGCCGGCTTCACCGCGCTGCCTCCACGCAGGCATCGTGGCGCCGCGGTGGCTGACTTCAACGGTGACGGCAAGCTCGATATTGTTGTTAGCGCGCTGAGCGCTCCGGCCGAGATATGGATCAATGACAGCCCTGGCAAGAATCACTGGATTGACCTGGCACTCCAAGGGACAAAGAGCAATCGCGATGGCATTGGCGCCCGCATCAAGCTGACAGCGGGGGGAAAGGTGCAATTCAATCACATGACTACAGCAAGCGGCTATGCCTCCTCAAGCGCGGTGCCGGTTCACTTTGGCCTGGGAGAGGCGCGCCTCGCCGACGAAATCGAAATTCGCTGGCCCTCCGGAACGGTGCAGACGCTCAAGAACGTCGCAGCCGATCAGGTATTGCCGGTGAAAGAGCCTCGTTAGGGGCGTGACGGTTTTGAATGCGCACCGGCCATAGTTCGACAAGCAATCGGATGCACATGCGCAATAAGAGAACTTTGCTGGAAGAAGTCCAATACTTCAACTAACCGGAATGCCTACAGGAGCAAGATTCCATGATGGCGCCTCATTTGCCTAAACGTTCGATTCAGAAACTCCCGGTCAGCAATCATTTCAATCTTCGCGAAAAGGAATTCGCTGTCCAATGGCAATGCTCAAGGCTCTGCGGCGACCGGCTTCGCCTTCTGCAGGGCTTTACCTCGAACACGGATCTGCTCGTGCTGGCGGTGAATCAAACCAGCGGTCCATCGTTGAAGGGCTATTGGGCTGAACTGGCAGGCTACCCGACGGCACGACCAGCGGAACCAGCGTGATCGCACAAACCAACGCATCGGGGATCGCTTCGGTCACTCTGACGCTGCCTTCGTCGAAGGAATCTGTGAATGTCACCGCGCAGGATCAGTTTGCGCTCGGCGGAGCTTCAGTGACCTTCACTGAAACCGCTAACTAGGAGGAAAGGCACATGGCTCAGTCGGATGATTACGCGGGAAGTGCTACATCTATGCTCGGCTCGGTTTTACGATGGCTTTCGACCTGGGTCCTTTGCTCCTCGGCTGTAGCATCGGTGCTGGCCGCGCAATCAAGCCCGCTTCCAACTCGACACATTGTCGTCGATATCGACAATACCTCCGGTCCAATCGATCGATTCTATGATTTATCGGTCGGGTCCGATTATCCAGGAACGCTGATTCGCGACGACAGCCAGGCGCAACTCAGGACGGCCGTCGACGAGCTCGGCTTTCGCTATATAAGGTTCCACGCGATTTTTCACGACGTTCTGGGAACAGTGCGGGCCGAGAACGGCCAGACTGTCTATAACTGGTCAAAAATCGATCACCTCTATGACGACTTATTGGCGAAGCATATCAAGCCGTTTGTTGAACTCGGCTTCACCCCGGAAGCGCTTGCCACGTCACAGAACAGCATTTTCTATTGGAAGGGCAATACCTCACACCCCGATCCGGCAGGTTGGCGCAACCTTGTGGGCACCTTTATCCGCCATCTTGAACAGCGCTTCGGGAAAGACGAAGTGCGCACCTGGTACTTTGAGGTGTGGAACGAACCGAACCTCTCGGGCTTTTGGGAGGGCGCGGATCAGAAAGCGTATTTCCAACTCTACGATTTGACCGCGAAGACGATCAAATCAGTTGATCCGGAATTACGAGTCGGAGGTCCCGCCACAGCCGGAGCTGCCTGGGTTCCCGAATTCCTGGCCCATGTAAAGCAGAGCGGAGCTGGCGTTGATTTCGTATCGACGCACACCTATGGAGTCCAGGGAGGATTCCTCGACGAGGAGGGAAAGAGCGATACCAAACTTGATCCTTCTCCAGATACAATTGTCGGTGATGTCAAGCGGGCGCGCGAACAGATCTCCGCGTCGGCTTTTCCTGACCTGCCGCTCTACTTCACGGAATGGAGCACCAGCTACACGCCGCGCGATGCTGTACACGACTCTTACATCAGTGCGCCCTATATCCTTACGAAACTGAGAGCCTGCCGGGGTCTGGTGCAGGGCATGAGTTACTGGACATACACCGATCTATTCGAGGAGCCTGGTCCTCCGACAGCGCCGTTTCAAGGTGGTTTCGGGCTTGTGAATCCGCAAGGCATCCGCAAGCCGGCGTTCTTCGCTTACAAATACCTTCATGCACTTCAGGGCGACAGCCTCAGGACGACCGATCCGCAGGCAATGCTGGCCACACAAAGTGGAAGCATCTCTGCCGTCATCTGGAACTTCGAACTTCCAGATCAGAGAGTGAGCAATCGATCCTTTTACACCAAGGTAATTCCCGCGCATGCGGCGGCGCCCGTGCAGTTCGAGGTAACGCACCTCGTGCCGAATGCCGCTTACCACCTCCTGGTGCATCGCACCGGGTTTCACGCGAACGACGCCTATTCCGCATACATCGAGATGGGCTCTCCCAAGGAACTGAGCGCTCCACAAATCGCTCACCTGAACGAGCTCACGCGCGATCTGCCGGAGACGGACAAGGTCGTGCAAAGCTTGCCCACGGGCACGGTCGAGTTTACAATCCCGATGAACAGCAACGACATTGTGCTCGTGAAGTTGACGTGCAGTCAGCAGAGCAATTGAAAGATCGGGAAGCCGGTCCGCTGCGTGCGTAAGAGCCTATGCGTAAAAGAACCCATCCAGCGAGTCACGAAAAAGGTTGGCGTATGTCAGTTAGGAAGTTTGTACTGCCTTTCATCCTCCTAGCCCGGATAATTCGTGAAGCCTGAGTTAGCGAAAGCCTTTTTGTGCTACAA
>CAYQOQ010000296.1:0-3240 GCA_964419175.1 uncultured Occallatibacter sp.
ACGCACTGGATCTGGCAGGACGGGCAGCATCTTACGCGCAATCCATTTCTCATTCGTGATGGACTACTGACCGTGCCCGAGCGAGCGGGGCTGGGCGTCGATCTCGATTTGGAAGCCATTGAGCGTGCGCATGCGCTCTATAAAGCCAAGGGCCTGGGCGCGCGCGACGACGCGGCACAAATGCAGTTTCTGATTCCCAACTGGAAATTCGATCCCAAACGTCCAACCCTGGTGCGGTGACTATGACCAATACAAGCGAAAAATCCGTGAAGACTTCTGCACAAACTGCACAGCCCCGATCCATTCGCGTCGATGCGCGGGACAATGTGGCCATCGTGGTCAACCAGGGCGGCCTGCCCGCGGGCAGCGTTTTCCCAAGCGGGCTCGTCCTCGTGGAGCCAGTTCCGGAAGCACACAAAGTTGCGCTCGCCGATCTCGCAGAAGGCGCGCCTGTGCTTCGCTACGGCGTTGTTATTGGCTATGCAAAGCGGCCGATCGCGCGCGGCAGTTGGGTGCATGAAGGCCTTCTCAATCCGCCCGCAGCGCCGACTCTCGCTGACTGTCCGCTGGCGACAGCCGTGCCGGCGCCGCTGCCGAAACTTGACGGCTACACCTTCGAGGGCTATCGCAATGCGGACGGCACAGTGGGCACCAAAAACATTCTCGCCATCAGCACTACCGTGCAGTGCGTTGCGGCCACGGTGGACTACGCGGTTCGCCGCATCAAGGCAGAGTTGCTGCCGCAATATCCCAACGTAGACGACGTTGTCGCCATCGATCATCACTACGGCTGCGGCGTGGCCATCGACGCGCCCGGCGCTTCGGTTCCTATCCGCACTCTGCGCAATTTGAGTCTCAATCCGAACTTCGGCGGCGAGATGTTAGTGGTCAGTCTCGGCTGCGAGAAACTGCAACCGTCGCGCATGGTTTCCGCCAGTGCATTGAAGGTGCTTGAAGGAGATTCATCGATCGCCGTGCTGCAGGCTGCGGTGAATGGCTTTGGCGACATGGTGGCGAACATCATGGCGCAGGCGGAGAAAAAACTGAAGCGGCTCAATGAGCGCCGCCGCGTTTCCTGTCCTGCCTCTGACCTGATTGTTGGCGTGCAGTGCGGCGGCTCCGATGCCTTCTCCGGCGTCACGGCGAACCCCGCAGTTGGCTGGGCTACGGACTTGCTGGTGCGCGCCGGGGCAACCGTGATGTTTTCTGAAGTCACCGAAGTGCGCGATGCGGCGCATCTGATCACAGCACGCGCCGCAACACCGGAAATCGCAAAAGATTTTATCCGCGAGATGGCCTGGTACGACGCCTATTTGCAAACCGGCGGCGCGGACCGGCAAGCCAATCCTACTCCAGGCAACAAAAAAGGCGGGCTCGCGAACATCGTCGAAAAAGCGATGGGTTCGGTGGCCAAGGCGGGCAGCACCGCGCTGATGGGCGTTGCGGCGCCGGGCGAGCGCGTTACGCAAAAGGGGCTGGTGTTTGCAGCTACTCCGGCAAGCGACTTTATCTGCGGCACGCTGCAACTGGCAGCCGGGATGAACATGCACATCTTTACCACCGGGCGCGGCACTCCTTACGGGCTCGCGGTTGTTCCCGTGATTAAAGTGGCTTCAAACAGCGGACTCGCCGAGCGCTGGCACGACCTGATCGATATTGACGCGGGAAGAATCGCCACCGCCGATGCAACTGTTGAAGAGGTGGGCTGGGAGATATTCAAACTGATTCTCGAAGTTGCAAGCGGCCGCAAGAAGACATGGGCGGATCACTGGGGGTTGCACAACGAGTTTGTGCTGTTTAATCCGGGGCCGGTGACTTAGAAGCAGCGGAGTTGGACATTGAGTTCACCCCATAGGCCCCCAGGTCTCAGAGGCGAGACCTAGGGCACCCAGTTGGTTCGAATCCGGAGTTATTGGGTGACGGATTTTACGGCGTCGCCGGTTTTGAAGCCGGTGCCGGAGACGGGGACGCAGACGGCGGAGGCGTCGTCGACGTCGGTGGCTCTAACGATGCCGATGGAAGTGGTGAGGCGGCGGATGACGGCGCCGGTGGCGGGGTCTTTGATCTCCCTGGTGACGCGCATGACCTGCAGCTGGTCGCCGACTTTAACGCCGGCGCGGGCGCCTACGTTGAGGATGATCTGACCGCCATCGACGGCGGCGACGAGACCTTCGACGGTGATGGTGCGGACGCCGACCTTGGAGGAGTCGGAGATGAGATCGGTGACGAGCTGGTCGACGGCCTGCTTGGTGGCCTCGCCGATGATGGTTTGCTGGAAGTCCGAGGAGCCGAAGTCGGCGTTGCCGCCGCCGAAGCCGTGCCAGTTGCCTCCGCCGCCGAGCAGCGAGGTGCTGGAGCGGGAGGATGTGCCTTTGCCCTCAGCCACGGCCATGATTTCGCCGGTGTCGACGTTAACGAGGCGGGCGTCGATGCCGACGTTGGCGTTGGACTTGGAATGGCCGATGCCGCCGAGTCCATAGCCGCCCCAGCTGCCGCCTCCGCCGCCGAGGTTGGTTTTCTTGGTTTCATTGCCGAACTGGGTGATGCTGCCGACGAGGATTGCGTCGACGCCGAGGAGCTTGCCGAGCTTGGCGGCGCTGGTAGGGTCGGCTCGGTTGGAGTTGGAGAAGTTCTGCTCGGCCATGATTTTGTCGAGGGCCTTGCGCTCGATGAGGGAGTAGGTGCCGTCTTTGACCAGATCGGTGACGAGCAGGTCGGCGATGCCTTTGCCCACATCGACGTTGGTGCCGAACAGAGCCGAGGTGGAGCTTTGCACGGTGGCGTAGTCAAAGTCCATGACGGCGATGCGGGGCCTGCGCGGCGGGGCGTTCTGGGCGCTTGCAGTCAGGTTGGCAATGCCGGCTGCGACGGTGAGGAGGAGTGCGAGGAGAGCTTGAAAACTCTTGCGGGTCATGGGCCGTCCTTTGGGGGAGAAATCTGGTTGGAAACAGGTTTGCTTTCTTCTTGGGATATGTCAAGGTAAATCAGCGAAGGGGTGCGGGTTGCGACCGCCGCAGCGCGTTCGGGAATGGTGACGTGGAATGGAGCGAAAAGGGGTCGCTGGGAGTTTGCTCCGCGTGAGAGTGTGTGCTAACCTTGATTTTTGTGCCGCAGTACGCCCAGAGCGGAGGTGTGCCTGTGCGTGGTGCCGTGGTTTCAGGTTGTCCGTGCGGTTTTTGTTGTGGTTAGGGCTGGCGTAGCTCAGCTGGTAGAGCATCTGATTTGTAATCAGAGGGTCGG
>CAYQOQ010000297.1:0-3217 GCA_964419175.1 uncultured Occallatibacter sp.
ACCAGTTGCGATTGGCGCTGGGCGAGTAGGATGGGGCAGCGGGGCTAGCGGAGTTAGCGTTGTTCGTTGCGCGTAAACGCCGCGCAGATGGTTGCTGGGGCGATCTGAAGGCGCAGGTTCTCCAGGCGGCAGACAAGACAATCGCAGCCGAGAAAGCAATCGTGGCTGCCTGAAGTGTCAGGGCACGACTTTAGTCGTGCCGTATGTGCGACAAAAGGAGCGCGGGGCTTTAGCCCCTGAGGGAATGCATGTTTCCGGAACCAGGGCAGCAGAATGAAGGCACGCTAACCCCGCTGACTCCGCCAACCCCGCTAACTCATCCCCGTGTCGCCTACTTCCCCGACTCGTTCCACGAGGTCAACGGGGTGGCGCACACCAGTCGCCACTTCGAGGCTTTTGCGCGCCGCCGGAATCTGCCCTTCCTGTGCGTTCGAGCGGGAGACCGCACCCAGGCCATCCTCGAAGACGGCAACGTCTGGACGCTGGAACTGCCGCGCGGCTTTCTGTCGTTTGCTCTCGAAAAAGACCTGCGCTTCGACCCCGCGTTTCTGCGCCACATCCCCCTCATCGGCGAGGTTCTGGAGCGGTTCAAGCCGGACCTGATCCACATCACCGGCCCCAGCGAAGTGGGAATGCTGGGCGCGGGGCTGGCTCACCATCTGGGCTTGCCGCTGGCCGCCAGTTGGCACACCAACGTGCACGAATATCTGGCGCGGCGGTCGAAGTGGTTTCTGCGCCTGCTGCCCCAGCGGCAGTCGGCGGCGACGGGCCAGAAGATCCAGGACCTGACCATGGCTGCCGCTGCCAAGTTCTACTCGGTGGCGCAAGTGCTATTTGCGCCCAATCCAGAGCTATGCGCGCTGCTGGAGCGGACCACCGGCCGGCCTTGCCACCTGATGCCGCGCGGCGTGGACGCGGAGCTTTTCCGCCCTGAAAACCGCAAGCGCGACCCCGAAGACCGGGACCATGTGCTGGGATTTGTGGGCCGCCTGTCGGTCGAAAAGAACGTCGCCCTGCTGGTCCAGGTGCAGGAAGAGTTGGAGCGGATGGGCCACAAAAGCTTCCGGTTCCTGATTGTGGGCCATGGCGGCGAAGATGCATGGCTGCGCGAGCGCCTGCCCCGCGCGGAGTTTACCGGGGTGCTGAAGGGCGAGGCGCTTTCGACGGCCTACGCCAACATGGACCTCTTCGTCTTTCCCTCGCACACGGACACGTTCGGCAACGTGGTGCTCGAAGCGCTGGCCAGCGGCGTGCCGGCTGTGGTCACTCCGGATGGCGGCCCGTGTACGATCGTGCGCGACGGCGAGACCGGACGCATTGTCTCCGATGAGGAGTTTGCGGCGGCGGTGGCTGGGGTGCTCGGCGACCCGCAAAAGCACGCGGAGATGCGGCTGGCGGCGCGGGAGTATGCGCTGACGATGAGCTGGGATTCGGTGTTTGAAGGGGTCTACGCGGGGTACGAATCGATAGTGCATACGGCTAGCGAAGCTTCAGTCGCCGGATAGGGATGGTTGTTGCTTCATTGTTCTCGACGCTCAAAACTCGCCGCATCTCGCCGAGCTTGGTGAATGATGGCTGGGGCCAGGTCAGTCATTTCCGGAGAAAGACGAATCGATAATAGAAGGAGATTAGGTTCTTCTCCGAAAAGGATCGCCACCCCGCTAATCGGAGTGTCATTCTTGAGTAGCCGTGAGTTTGTTCCCAACCCGTCAGTTTGAGGCGGAGTTTGGTATTCCACGATCTCTTTGGTTCGATAGGTGAGCTTATCTTTCGGGTAAGGGCCAGACGGGAACGAATTTGCAGGCTCGATTTCCTCAGCAATCACGCTCCTCACGAATTCCATATGAGCAGGAAAGACGCGCGCAATGATTTTTGCAACTCCAAATCTCCCGGATGTATCCCCATTCTCGGTGGAAATCTGAATTACCGTTCCTGTAAAGCCTTTCCAGTCTGTCGAGAATAAATCAGCGCTCTTGATTGGTCGTGGACTTACATACAAAGTGCTGCCATTCGAGCCATAGGTACTGAAGCAATACCAGCCTCGAGGTGCAAGGGTTCCGAAGCCGTTCTCTGCCTTGTAAAAGGCGAGCCTCTGAGCTACCAAGACAGAGATCGACACTGCCTTGCTTCGGTCGTGTGGCGCTTCCAGAGGTCCGACCTGTCCATCGGATTCGCACCCTACGAATGGGACGTGAACAATAGCTGTTTGTGGTCGTAGTGCGGGAGATAGTGCCTGCGCAGATAGTGCGGAATGCGAGCACGTCGCGATTACAAGGAAGGCTCCGAAGCTCCTTAAGGAATACAGAATCTGGCGTCGTATATCCGTCTTCAAGCAGGGGTGAACCCTGTTCCGATTCCTGGGCGGGCTAGTCGCCGTCCCTATATCCTCGGGTCCCGCCGGCGGCACAGATGCATTCATGGTTTCCTTCTTTTGAACGGTTCTGGGGATTTCAAAAAATGATACAGCGATTGGCTTCGTTGTGATTCTTTTACGCTGAGCGCGTGATATCCCAGGTCTCAAAATCGAGACCTGGGGCACCCGCAATTGGTGCGAGAACAAGCGGTCAGACTGCTATCTGACAGACGCGATACGGACGCCGGTTTGCAGGTCCAGCGTAAACGGCGTTTTCTTATCCGTCCTCAGATCCCAGCCGAGACCGCGCAGCACGCCACCCTCGACGCTTGAAATGGTCACGCCTTCGTCCGATAGCTTGCCCGATTGCCAGGCCAGCCCGTCGCGGCCCCAGGCGAGAATCCCGTGATGGCCGACGAACAGCAGCAGGCCTTCGGCGGGGAGCGGGCGCACTTCAAGAACCGGACGATAGGGAAGCATGGTGAAGCGGTCAGGATTGGCCGCGTCAATGAGGTAGGCATAGCCGCCGGCAACCGCGCAGATCTCTTCCGGGTTGGGCGTGGACCAGAGGCCGGTGGGAACGGCCGGGTCGCGGAAGCCCAACGCGCAGGTGGCGAGAAACGGCTGCTCCGGCGGTCCAGTGGGCCGGACCAGAACTTCGAGGGCGCCGCGTTCGACTTCTTCGGCCTGGCGGGGATAGACGAAGGGCCGCGGGGGCAGGATGAGGGGGCGCGCGGAAAGAATCTCGGCTTGCCAGCGGTGAGGAAAACTGAAATCCACAAGGGGCGTGGAATAAGGCGCGGGAGTTTGGCCGGGGAGGTTCATGACTGCGCCCTGTAGCTCAGGATCCAGCCTTCCTGCTCC
>CAYQOQ010000298.1:0-3201 GCA_964419175.1 uncultured Occallatibacter sp.
GATTGCGCAGCTCGTAGTACTTGATGACCGCCAGCGCGGTGAACGTCTTCCCCAGTCCTACACTGTCAGCCAGGATGCAGCCATTGTAGGTCTCCAGTTTGTTGATAATCCCAGTTGCTGCGTCGCGCTGGAAGCTGTAAAGCTTCTGCCAGATCGCGCTTTCCTGATAGCCGGTCCGCTCATTCGGCAAAACATCCTCGCTGATGTCTTGGAGGAACTCGCTAAAGATGCTGAACAGCATCAGGAAGTAAATGCGCTGTGGGGAGTTCTCCTTGTAAACCGAAGCGATATGGTCCCGAATCAGCTCCGTGACGTCCGCGAGCTTCTCGGCGTCCTGCCAAATCTGATCGAAGAGCGCGAGGAAAGTGCGGGTCGCAACCGGCTCGTCCATTTTGTTGACGAAATTCGAGACCGCATTTCCCTGTTGGTAGCCCAAGTCCACCGCGGTGAACCCATGCAAAGGCATGTACACCGTGGAACTTTCCGCCGCCTCGACGCACGCGAACTGCTGCATAGGTGCGCCGCTCCGGTTGGATCGAAATTGCGCCTTCCGCCGTATCCACTCGGCGCACTCCCTGGCGACAGCCCGCTGGGTGAGCTTGTTTTTGAGCCGGATCTCAAACTCGGACCCGTGGAACCCCCTCTCCCCCTCCGCTTGGGGAATATGAAACTGCCGGGGGGCTTTAGAGACCCGGTCCGTCGCTTCCTGGGCAACGAATGTCGGAGTTGTGAAGATGAACTGCAGGGCTTCAACGCTCTCCAATTCCTGCTTCAAAGCCTCGAAGGCATAGATCGAAAAGCTGGACGCTGCAACTCTCACTTTGGCGCCGGCGCGCACGGTCCCCTTAAGATCGTCACCGAGCAATCTCGAAATGTTATCTATAACTTCCATTTTTCGCCGCGGTCAAAACCAGCAGGGTGCCGATCTCGCTGTCCAAACCTCCGAGCCAGCCTGACGAGCTGAGATTCTGGCCACTGAGCAGGTGGAGTTCGACCCGCAGGAGCCATCGAGAAGGCATATTCCACCCTGAACTTGGGTTGCATCATCAATTTACAGCACGAGAGCGGTGATTCACGTGCCATCGAGGGATCATCGCCTCAATCCCGGGCAAAGAGTATCGGGTTGGCACCTTGGAACCCCGCCAGCGATCCATATGTGGGCAATTTAGACCTGGGGTTAAAACGACCCTAGGGTCGTTTTAACGGAGTAGCAGCCGTGCAGCTGATTGCCGGCAGCCTTCTCAGATCGACCTGGCGTTCGCCCTTCCTTGTCCGCCGTAAAAAATATTTGCCGCAAAATACGAATTTGCTGAGGGAGGCTTTCCTTTCTCTTCGCCTGTCCCTAAGCTGCCTATATGGCGTTGTTTGTGTTTGTTTACCGGTATCATCTTGAACTCAACAAACGGATTACTAGATCAATGAAGTGATTTGCCACACAGCAACCAACGGCATTTGAGGCGAATTGGACGATGTTTAACGTCATCGCAAAGCTGAATACTTACGACCGACTTCTCGATGTGGAGGATGTAGTCGAAGTCTATGGCTTTTCGCCGTCCAAGGTCTACAGGATGTCCGAAGCAAAGCAGATTCCTGCGGCAATGATGGGTGGAACATGGAAGTTTGATCCGTCTGCCCTGGCTATGTGGACAGCGAGCAAGGACCCCAACATAGCAAAAGCCTACAGGCTGCTTCTAAAGGAAAATAAAGAGGCACAAGAGGAATACCTTCGGCAGTTCAAAAACTAGCGGATTAACTTTGCCAGTTCCGATGCCTCCACTTTCTCCTTGATGCCATCGCCGCCGAGGAAGTGTAGATATTTGCTAGTTGTTGCGATGTCCTTGTGCCCCATCGCCAGCTGTAACCCCTTCAGACCTAATACTCCAATCATGTGTGATGCGTACGTGTGCCGCCATTTGTGCAGGTACCAATGTTCACAGCGTGGGTGGGTGTTGCAGCGGTAGGGCACTTTCTCCTTCCGCGTCTTGCTGCGTTTTATCGTGTATGTGCCTTCGCAGTGACCGCAATTAAGTCCAGCGCGCAGCGCAATCTCCTTGCATTTCTCAAGCATGTGGGCGTCAACCCCACCACCATAGGATTTGCGCGTGGGATGTGGGGCTGAGGGGAACACTAGCAGACTCCGGCTGTTTTTCTGTCGCGCCTTGAGCTTGTCGAGAAGTGAGCGGGGCACATCCACGGAACGCATCTCATACGACTTTGGGGTGTATTTAGGCTGCGTCTTTGCAGTCACACTGATTCGGGAGAAGCGGTAATCAATATCTGACCAATAAAGATGCGATACCTCCCTATCACGAAAGCCCGAACAGAGAAACAGCTCAAATAACAAACGCTCATCTTCGGTGCAGGCAACGAAGAACTTTCCGATCTCTTCATCGGTGTAGACCTCGACCTTCTTTTCCGTCGTCTTCGGCCAGTCGCCCCGTTTCAATTTGATGTCATGGTCGTGATGCCGCACCATGTTGAGCACAACTGTAACGCGCTTGTTTATTGTCTTTTGGTTCAACTCCTCTTCACGGCCCGCAGCAAAAAGACCAAGGAGGTCATTCCGGTTAAGCCGGTTGACCAAGTGTTTTGTGATATGAGGCTCAGCCCACGTCAGGCATGCTTTGTAGGAACGGTGTGTTCCGATTCCCTTCGTAGCCTCTACGGCCTTCAAGTACTGCTTGATTCCAGCTGCGATTGAAACGCCCGGCGTATCCGTAGAACCCTCTGTCGCCTCGTCCTCATCGTCGGGAATCGAGCCATTCGCTACCCCAGTTGCATTTCTCCAAGCATCCAACGCCTCACGCGGCGACATTCCAACTTTTTTGCGGGTTCGCTTCCCACCCTCTCTCCAGTCCAAAAAGAACGCGCCGCCTCCTTTCCAGGAGCCTGGCTCTCCGTCAATGAGGATGAGACGCGGGTCTGGCTTGTTTCCTTTCCACTGAACCGGATAGAATTGCCATTGTCCGGTTTCCGCCTTGCGTTTCTGGGTGAGGTTGATTCGATGGCTTTTGGTGTCCATGGTGTACATGTCGTGGTGCCGTCGCTTTCCGGGGAGCTTTTATGACCTCGAATCCGACTCCATTTTATCATTTTGGACACCAAAATGGACACCATAAGATTTGTTAGTGCTAAGTAATTGATTTTAAAGGGCGGGAGTAGTTCAGTGGTAGAACGTCAGCTTCCCAAGCTGAATGTCGC
>CAYQOQ010000299.1:0-3165 GCA_964419175.1 uncultured Occallatibacter sp.
GTTTTCGACATCAATCAAAGCCAGTGGAGCTTCCAGGCTGCGCCTTCGGATTACCTCTACAATTCCCAGTTGCCGTTACCTTCGCGCTCTGCGAAAGCGGGACCGATCCCGAAATCGACCCATGACGCAAGATATTGGGCGGACAGGACCAAAGAATTTGACTTCACTCGGGAAGACAACCTCAAGGATCCCGAAAAGTTCAATCGGATTATTTGGGAAGGCCTCCACGGCAAAGATGTTCCCTATCCAACGGTACGGAGCGGATTGAATCTGCGCCAGAACCGAGCCGAGTTGTTAAATAAGGCTGCTGCCAAGCCGCATCCAGAGTCAAACGGCTAAGCTCAGATCGGTAGTTGCAAAAAGAACCAGCTACCAGGATTAGAGGCAGGCGGTTTCGACCGCCTGCATTTTTTTTCGAGATGGAGAACGAGTGCCGGGAATCCTATGCAGATGGGAAAAACATCACACTCGCAAAGAAGAAGAGGCAAACACCTGAAAAAATAATCCCTATGACTTGTGCAACCGCGGGCGTAAAAGGACCCTTATTAATCTTATAGCACATTTGGCTATACCCGATCCAAGCAACTGGCAAAAGAAAAAAAAACGGCCAGTTCTCATTCAGAAACTGGAAGTAAAGTGACGACGTGATGTCTCCATTTGCGTTCACCATCCCTTTTAGAAAGATTGTGCCCAGGGTGAGCAATACAAGCTGGGTAAGTGCGAGGACGGCAGTCATGATGGAGCGATTGTTGATTGGGGTCGCGGCACACTCAGCAATGCGTTTGGAGGCGCGATGCGGATTCGGAGCGAACTGGACGTTGCCACCAAGGCTCGCTTCACAAAAGCAAATATTTCGATTCCACGCATGGAACGCCCCCTCGAATATTCTGGGGTATTGGATTGGAGGCTACGGCGGTTTGCTCCTTAATGGAAGCAGGAAGCCGTCAAACTGGGTGGCCGGGGCGCATCTCCGATTTGTTAAAATTTCTAGTTCCAAAGGTGGGCGAAAGTTTTGTTTTGGGTCATAACGTGGAGAGCCAGGAGGTTGCGCAGGCCAGGCCTAGTCCAGAACTGGCCGGTGCGCTTGAAACGATCTTGGAACTGGCTGCATTGTGACTCCACTGCACCGGATCCGATCGGAGCGCCACGCTCAGCCACGGCTTGGTAATCAAGATGATCACGGTGATTGAGGAAGTATTGGATCTGACGTTGGAGCTGAGGGTCGGCTGAGTCATCGTGCGCCGAGTCATCTTGAAGAGATGTCTTTGGGAGTATTTCTTCGAGGCGCGTGATGACGCGCGAACTTTCACCGTGACGCAACTGGTGTAGCAGCGGTTCGACAAAGACGCGTGCGGCCTCAGCATCATTGGCGTAGAGATAATGGGCCAGTTCCCATAGACGCTGGCTGGCGTGATAAAAGTCCAGCGTCTGGGTTGTGCCGCTAAAACGATCTTCGATCAAGGACCACAGCCAGACGGCCCCATCGACGACGACGAAGACTTCCTGAGCCCGAGCCATGCCGCAACGCAGCGCCTCCTTTTGCACGGTAGCCCCGAACTCCAGCACATCGGTGCCAGGCGGACAGGCGACGACTTTCTTTTGTGTCAACATTCCCCGGTCCGAGGTTATCTCTGCTCGATGATCGAGCCGGTAAATAACCCCGGATTTGACTTCATGCCATGCGACGCGTTCGGCATCTTGGCAATCCGGTGGTGCGGCCCATTGCGGCCCGCGTTCACGTACCATCCAACCATCGAGCATGATCACAAGCGAAAAGGGCGCTTCGTTCTTGGGTGCTCCTGTAGGTGCGGGCATCACCTGCTGGTGTACCTGCAAGCCGATGCTCTGCACCTGACTATGGACCAAGTCATCACTGATCGTAGTACCCCAGCAGCTAGCCAACAGTGCGGCTTTCTGGTAGGAACCGGTTTGGGTCGCGGTGTAACAGAGCCTCTCCTTTAGTTGCGGGCTAACACGCTCATAAGGAGTCAACTCCCACTGTTCGCGTACCGGAGAAAGCCACCGCTGCATGAGGCTCGAAAAACCGTAGGCAGCTCGCACGGTCACTGTCCCCACACAGGTCATCAGTGAGAACTGACGCAGGCGCACATATTTCAATACCAGACCGCTCTGCGGACAGACCGCCTCGATTTGATCCGCCTGCGCTTGGAGCCGCTCCTCCAACCGCTGACGGGTCCACTCGCGGCCTTCGGCTAGCGTTTGAGCTTCAACTTCGAGCAGGACTTTCATCGCAGCCGGTAGAGATAAACTGCTTTGGGCGGCACGCTCAGAGTCCGGTCGCGGTCGTAGCGGCTGCGACCGCGCGTTTGGCCAACACAACGCCAGTTGGCGGCCTGATAACAGGTGCCGCGAAAACGTCCCACCTCCACAAAGCTCTCCAGCCAATCCAAGCCGTGTCCGTATTTTTGTTGCCAGTCCGCATTGATTCGCCGCGCCACCAAAGCCAGCAGATGACTGGCTAGATGCGGTACCCGCACATGCGGCAAAATCAAAAACCGACTGTTGTTGGCTATCCGGTGAAGTCCAATCAGACGCTCCGATTCGCTCCAGTCCAAGTGCCGATCGCGCGGCGCGCAGCGCCAAGCCGCGGCCCCAAAGAGCAGCACAGCCAAATCCCGCCCTGAGCCATCACGTGCCAGATACCCGATGTTTTGCCCCACTACGTGCCATCCCAAATAGTGGTAGCGATCTAAATAAAATGCCACTCGCCGCGCCGGGTCGCTGCCCGCTTCCACCCAATCGAGCTGTACAGGTCGCACTTGCTCCAACTCCGCGCAGAGTGGCTCCGGTGTGTGCTCAAAATCCGCCTTCACCCACCCAAGCGTTTGCGGCCCACTCCTTTTGTATTCTCGCACAGGCGGCAGTTCGATCAGTTCGCGCTCAGTTAGCTTGAGCAGAAAACTGCGCGCCGCAAAATCCTTCAGCCGCCCCTTGCCGTTGCGCCAATCCCACAACACGCATAGCTCCCGTGCCAAGCGCTTCCGACTCCAATCCCTATGCGCCCCTATCCACCCACGCAACCATTCTAGTGCTTCCTGCGATATCGTTCGTCCCTGACAGATCACCGGCCACAACATGCAGCTCTTTCTTCCATGAAAAAGTAAAGTAGGCCAGCAAAATTTTTAACAAATCGGAGATGCGCCC
>CAYQOQ010000300.1:0-3123 GCA_964419175.1 uncultured Occallatibacter sp.
GTAGAACTTCATGACGACATCGCGTTTTGTTGAACTTGCATTTTTGTTTCTTATCGGAGTTTCCGCACAGGTCACGCCAGCCACACACAATGCGCCATGACGCGGCCTTCCAACCCTTGGTTGCGAAGTATAACGGTGTCAATGCGATTGTCTGCACGCAACGCTATCAAAGAAGAACTCCATTGTCCATGCGCGCCAATACCAGGCCTTCCAGCGCGATGACAGGCCCTAGGCACTTCCGCGTTCTAGACCGCCCATGGCGAGTTTTAGTCTTCTTCAAACCTTTACGTGCAAAAGGGACCCTTTTAGAAGAAAATAGAATTGGTAGAATTTCGAGACGGATTGAGGCACGATTGACGGCTACACAAATAGAGATTCACAAGTGGACTGCCCCGGAACTCAGGCAATTGGTTCTGGAGTGCAAACCAAAGGTTGCGGTTTTCGATTGCGATGGAACCCTGTGGAGCGGAGACTCCGGCTCCGGGTTCATGACCTGGTCCATCGATAAGGGCTTGGTCTCGCGCTCCACCAGCGACTGGATTGACAATCGCCACCGGGCCTACCGTTCCGGCAAGGTCAGCGAAGAGCAGATCTGCGGCGAAATGGTCCAGATCTATGCTGGCCTGCGCGACCAGGAACTGCGCGACGCCGCCGCACGGTATGTCAAAAAATTCATCCACGAGCGTATCTTTCAGGAAATGGCCGATCTCGTTGCGGAACTGCGCGCAAGCGGCGTGGATCTTTGGGCCGTCAGTTCCACCAATCGCTGGGTGATTGCCGAAGCCGTGCGCGACTTCGGCATCCCCGAGGACCACATCCTTGCCGCCGAGGTGCGTGTCGCCGACGGCCTCATTACCACCGACATTGTCGATGTGCCCACCGATGCCGGCAAGGCAGTTGCGCTCAAGCGCGTAGGGCTGGTCCAGCCTGACGCGGTCTTCGGCAACTCCATTCACGACCTGGCGATGCTGCAGATGGCGCGCTGCCCCTTCCCGATCAATCCCTCCCCCGCTTTGCTTGACGCTGTGGCAAAGAGGGGCTGGGGCTACTTCCGTCCCGCTTCGGCGGAGGGCCAGGAAGCGGCGGTAGAAGGCGAATAAACCCAGATCCGGAGGAGCGGCTTTCGGGCCGGTCCTCCGCGGCGCACATCCTCCGGCAAGGTCCGACGCGCCGCCAACTCTTTTGTTGCGTTTACACTAGAACTGTGGCAGCAGACCAGCCAAATTCCATTCCCCGGCCCAACGGCCCCGCCCTCCGCTTTGTTGCGGCAGGCCTGATCGTGCGCGGCGGCGAAGTCCTCATCGGCCAGCGCCGCGAAGATCAGCCCATGGCGTCCTTGTGGGAGTTTCCCGGCGGAAAAATCGAAGCCGGAGAAACCGCGGAGCAGGCCTTGGCCCGCGAGCTATCGGAAGAACTCGGCATCCAGGCCACCATTGGCGCCCCCGTTACCCATATCCGCCACAACTACCGCCATGGCGGCGCCGTCGACCTCCAGTTCTTCGCCGTCCACGAGTTCGTCGGTGAAATCGACAACCAGATCTACCAGCAAGTCCGCTGGGTGCGCCTTGAAGACCTCACCGGCTACGACTTCCTCGCCGCAGACCGCGGCCTCATCCGCGATCTAGCCGCCGGCAAGCTGCTGTAGCACCTCAATGTCCCGGCATCATCCCCCACAGCATCACCATCGTCATCCCGATCACAATCAAGCTGGTCCCCCACGCAATCACATTCCATATGCGCGAGTTCTTATGCTCGCCCATCAAATCCGATCGGTTGATCAGCAGCAGCATCAGGATAATCACCACCGGCAGCAGCACGCCGTTCAGCACCTGCGACAGAATCGCCACATTCACCAGTTGTGCATCCGGCAGCAGCAGCACGGTGGCGGCCCCGCCCACCAGCAGCACCGTATAGAGCCAGTAGAAAAACGGCGCTTCCTTAAAGCTCTTATCCACGCCCGACTCAAACCCCATACCTTCGCAAACCGTATACGCCGTCGAGATAGGCAAAATCGACGCGGCAAACAGCGACGCATTGAGAAGTCCGAACGAGAACAGCAGGAACGCGTAGTCCCCGGCCAGCGGTCGCATCGCATCCGCCGCGTCCGACGCCACCTGGATCGCGCCCATTCCATGCACGTAGAGCGTCGCCGCGCAGGCCACCACAATAAACCACGCCACAATATCCGTGAAGAAGCTGCCCACAATCACGTCCAGCCGCGACGCCGCGTAGTCCTTCACGCGAATGCCCTTCTCCACAATCGACGACTGAAGATAGAACTGCATCCACGGCGCAATCGTCGTTCCCACCACGCCAATCGCCGTGTAGATATACGCCTTGTCGCTCCACACCGACTTCTGCGGCAGCCGCACCGTTGCCAGTATCGCATCGTGCCAACTCGGCTGCGACAGCACCCCGGCAAAGATGTACGCGATATAAACCACCGACGCCACAAGAAAGATTTTTTCCGTACTCTTGTAGTTGCCCTTCACCACCATGTACCACACCAGCGCCGCGCACAGCGGCACTGAAATGAACTTGGTCACATGGAACAGATGCAGCGAGCCGGCAATCCCGATGAACTCCGTCACCACGTTGGTGTAGTTCACCACCACCAGCAGCACCATCAGCACAAACGTCAGCCGCAGGCCAAACTCTTCGCGGATCAGGTCGCTCAGGCCCTTGCCCGTCACCACGCCCATCCGGGCGCACATCTCCTGCACCACAATCAGCGCGATGGTAATGGGAAGCATGGTCCACAGCAGCGTATAGCCAAACTGTGCGCCAGCCTGCGAGTAGGTAAGGATGCCGCCGGAATCGTTATCGACATTTGCCGTAATGAATCCGGGGCCGAGCACGGCCAGGAACAGCATGATCCGGATTCGCCAACGCTTCCACATGCCGGGCCGGTCCTAAGGTGGATTCATATTGAGTTTCCTCACTGACCATATCAGGCGAAGCCCCGATCTGCGAACCCGCCGTACTCGACTGTGGAACTCGCAAATTCCGCCCCGTTCCCCATGCAGTCTTTAGAGCATTTTCACCTTCGGCCTGGTGTCCTGTCTCAGATATTCGCAGCAAAACACTGGCTGTCATCCGGCGTTCCCCCGAGAGGCTGTCATC
>CAYQOQ010000301.1:0-3122 GCA_964419175.1 uncultured Occallatibacter sp.
GCGGCGCGGCTGATCCGCGAGATACGCGCGGCGCTGCATCGCCGGGAGCGGGAGCAGGCGCTGGCGCGGCGGGCGGCGGCGGCGGCCATCGAGACGGAGTTGAAGGGAACCGTGGCTGGACTGCTGCTGCACTCGCAACTGGCGTTGAACGGCAGCGAAGCATCTTCGCCGGTGGCCGAAAGGCTGCGCATGGTGGCGGATCTGGCTGGAAGTCTGCGCCAGCAGTTGAGTTCGCCACTCGAGGTTCAGGGGCGTACGGCTGCCTGAGGGCGCCGGTTGCCAAAACAGTTTATTGCGTTGCACGCGCATCGCCGGGGCGGAAATTGCTCCGGCGTTTTTTTTGAGGCGAGAAGATCGCCGCGCTCCCTCTCTGGGAATGAGCCGGCAAGCTGACGGCGGATTTGCGTGAATGAAAATCCATGTTCGCCGGATGCGGCTGGCGAGAGATGAATATCCAGATTGCGATCCGCAACCCTCGACTTCCATGGTGGAACCGGAGCCACTGTGTTCTGTTGAGTGGCTGCGAGGCTGCCGCTTTCTGGCGGTCGCGTCAACGTTGGGGCGCTGCTTTCAGAGATAGAACAACTCTGGTTCTGATGATGAAAGCGGATCAAGTTCGGCTGAGTGGTGGCTTCATGCCATGTGCAGTTGTTTGATGAGCAAGTCGATGGCTCGATCGCGCCATGAAGCGAAATACTGAGCCAGACTCGGCAGGGCGCGTGCTTCGAGAGGCGACGTTCTTGATTCGTGTTCGCCGATCTTGACGATCAGAAGGATGCCGGGTGGTTCGCGCATCGCGGAGGTGGCGAAGCGCAGCTCGAGGCTGAATGTTGAGGTGGGCCGCTGGGCGAATGCGGGACGGCTCGTTCGGAACAGGCAGCAAACCAGGGCAAGGATGATGACTGTTCTCAACCGCTGCATGGCGTCTCTCCTTGGTGAGGTTGCACTCGTGTTTCGGAATCATTTCTAACGGCGCATGAATTCAATAGCGCAGGCCGAGCTTCATGGGGAAATCTTCTTCGCCTTCTTCGAGGGCGGGTTGGTTGCAATGCTGGCGCACGATGCCGCGCTGACGGTGTTGGAGCGTGAAATGCGCGGCGGCGATTGCGAGGACGGCGATGACCATGCGGCGGAGGCTTTGTTCGGCCCAAGGTTCAATGATTAGGGGGAGCACGGCCAGCACGGGAAATACGGAATAGTACTTGAGAACGGTGAAGGCGAGGTTGGGCTGTTCGCGGGTTGGCTCGCCGGTGAAAGCAACAGTGGTGACGTTGAGAAAGAGCAGGTCGGTGAGCAGGAGACACATGCCGCCGGCGACGAGGATTTGCGAGGCGGTTGCGGGCCAGGTGAGCAGCGTGAGCGGAGCGATGGTGCGAAGCGCGAGGCCGGTGGCGAGAGTGACTGCGCCTGTGACGAGAAGCACCGAGATTTTGGCGGCCCGCAACTGTTCGAGGGCGGGCAGCAAATGCGGCGGCCTGCCGTGGACGATGCGAAAGGCCCAGCTTCCCTGCTGATTCCCGGAGGAGACAAAAGCCATGCGCATGCCGGCGATGACCCAGAAGGCAACGATGCCGAGTGCGGAGCGAAGGCCGTCGGCGGAGAGGTCGATGCGCACGCTTTCATGAACTACCGTAAAACGCAGAATGGCGGTGGCGACAACCGAGAGGCCCATGCCTCCATAGAGAACGAGATAGATGCGGTAACGCGGGACGCGCAGGATGGTCTGGCTGATGAAGTGGAAGACGGCGCGGCGGACCGGCGGGCGAATAACGGTGGAATGGAAGAGCGCGTCGAGCGGGCGGCGCAGCCAGTTGCGCGTCGAGCGTGTGCCGGAGCCTTCAATCAATTGGCGCACGCGGCGCAGGTAGGCGAGCGGATAAGTGACCACTGCTAGCGCGGCGACGAGAAGCAGAGCGGAGCCGCCGATGCGGGCGAGAGTGGCGTAGATGGGCAGGGCGGTGGGGCCTTCCATGATGGTTTGATAGATGCCGAGAAACCAGAAGGGAGGACAGAAGAGCGCATAGCCGCTGCCGGACTTGAGCAGTGCGGGCACCGCGCCGGAGAAGACCGGAAAGAGGAAGAGGAGCAGTAGCAGGGCAGTGATAGCAAGACTCTGCAGGAGGAGGGAGAGTTTGCGAAACAGCCGCTCGCCGAGAAGGGAGAGGAAGACTCCCTGCATGGCGAGAATGAAGGCGGCGGCAAACAGTCCGCTGCCCGCCACGGCCAGCAGATGGGCGGCAAGAAAGCGGGGAAGGCTGGGTGGATCGATGGCCGCGGGAAGAACCAGCGCGGCAAAGATATTGACGTCGAAGAGAAAGCCGGCGATGAAGAGGCCGATGGCCGTGACGCGGGCCAGAAAGGCGCGCAGCTCCGCAATGGGTAGAGTCTTCAAGACCCAGAGATCGAGCAGGTCGGGGAAGAACATATCCCACTCGAAGACCGTGACGATGCCCATGGCGACGAAGGAATAAAGGATAAAGAAGAAGTGATGATTGACCTGGAGCCAATAGGGTGGCGGGCCGCCGGTTGCGTGTTGGCCGGGAGGCCAGCCGGCGATGGGGTGATAGGTGGGCCACAGGTAGATGGCAATCAGAAACGGCGCAAGGCCGGTGGCAACGGCGATCTGCACCAGGCGCGTTTTTGCGTCGCCGTCGGGCGATGCGGTTTCATGGTTGAAGAAGCGCTCGAGAAAATGGCGGACAAGCAGCGAGAACTGGCTGCGCTGAGGTTGACGCGCCACGCCGAGCGCGGCCTGTGCATTCAGCGCGAGTGGCGTCGGATCGGACATCGTGAGGAGGCGCTGGAAATTGTCAGACATGGGCGAGCCGCATGACCTCCACCATTTGTTGGGCCAGGGTTCTGGTTTCCTGCTGGGCAACAAGTTGCGCGAAGACGCTTTCCAGATTGGGCAGGCTCATCAGCTTGGTCAGCTCGGAAGGCGGCGCGTCGGCAAGGATTTTGCCCTTGGCGATAACGATGACGCGGTTGCAGACCTGCTCCACGACTTCAAGCACATGCGAGATGTAGAGGATCGCCTTGCCCTCTGCTGCGAGCAGTTCGACCAGGTCTTTGAAGAGGCGGGAAGAGACGACGTCGAGGCCGGAGAGCGGTTCGTCGAAGAT
>CAYQOQ010000302.1:0-3106 GCA_964419175.1 uncultured Occallatibacter sp.
TTATCGCGTAGCGCCGTTCAAGTCGCAGAACATGTCGCTGAATTCAGCAGCCACCCCGGACGGATACGAGATCGGGCGTGCGCAAGCGCTGCAGGCCGAGGCTGCCGGGATTGCCCCGTCCGTGCATATGAATCCAATCCTCATCAAGCCCAGTTGCGATACCGCCGCGCAGATTGTGGTGCGAGGCAAGGTATGGCGCAAACTCGATGCACGTAACTATCTGGAAGTTCGTGTTGACGAACTCCTGCCCATTGTGGAAGAGAGTTATCGCATCCTTGCCGCACAAAACGATGTCATGGTCCTGGAGGGCGCTGGTTCCCCGGCCGAGATCAACCTCAAAGAGAATGACATTGTGAACATGCGCATGGCCAGGATGGCGGGGGCGAAGTGCCTGCTCGTGGGAGACATTGACCGTGGCGGTGTGTTCGCCTCCTTGCTGGGAACCTGTGAGCTACTGGAGCCGGATGAGCGCGCCCTGATTGCCGGCTTCGTTATCAACAAGTTTCGTGGCGATATCTCGCTGCTTTGGCCAGGGGTTCGCATGATCGAGCAGCGTCTGGGCAAGCCCTGCTTGGGGGTGATTCCCTATCTTGGGCACTTGTCCCTCGACGAAGAAGACAGTGTGGGGTTCGACCAGCGTCTTGAAGCGCCGTGGACTGGGGATGCTGAGCCTTCGCGGCGGTTGCGTATCGGCGTCATCGCCTTTCCGTCGATTTCCAACTTCACCGACTTCGATGCACTCCATGCCGAACCATCCGTGGCCCTCAAGCACCTTCGCGATCCCGGCAGCATGGCGCTCGCGGACGTCATCGTCCTGCCCGGCAGCAAGCAGACGGCCGACGACCTGCGCTGGATGCGCGAGTGCGGGTTTGAGCCTGCGCTCAAAGAATTTGCGCGCAAAGGGGGACTGATCGTGGGCATCTGTGGCGGATTCCAGATGTTGGGCAAAGAGATTCTCGACCCGGAGGGAATGGAACGCGCGGGAATCGAACCAGCACTCGGCCTGCTTCCCGTCAGAACCATCATGGCGCGCGACAAGATCACGGTTCCAGCGCGCGGGATGCTCGGCAGCGGCGCGCTGTTCGGTCAGCCGATCGATCCCTGTGAAGTCGGTGGTTACGAGATTCACCTGGGCACGACGGAATATCTCGACGGGGCGACGGCCTTTGCATTCATAGCGAGGCAGAACGACGGAACGCAGACTCTGCCTGATGGGTGCGTCTCCATCGATGGGCGTATCTGCGGTACTTATCTGCATGGTCTTTTCGATGGGGATGCCTTCCGGCATGCATTCCTGTGTGCAGCGCACGCTGCGCTTCAGATGGACGCTCCGGCCGGACTGGTCGCGTGGAGTGAGTTGCGCCGGCAACAGTTGGATATGCTTGCCGATGCGTTTGCCGGCGCCCTCGATCTGGAAGCCGTGTTTGCGATGCTGGACTTGCCGCGTTGTGTGGACCAGGCTGAGAGGGGGCTCTCTTGATGGAGCCTGGGAAGTTCGCGGCCGCCTATGCGCTGGACTGGTGCGTCGGCGATCCGGACTGGCTGCCGCATCCAGTGCGGCTCATTGGCTGGAGCATCGACGCCTCGGAGCGGGCGCTTCGTCGTCACGGCTCCGGAAAGCGCTTTGAATTGGCGATGGGCGGGCTGGTCGCAGTGGGAGTGCCGGTGCTCTCTGCGCTTGGCGTATATGCATTGTTGAATCATTTGCGGGGGAACCATCCGGCAATCGCAACCGCCGCGGAGGTTTGGTTGGCCAGCACCTGTCTCAGCACACGCAATCTGCTCGACGAGGCTGCTGAGGTCATGCGGGCACTGGAGAGCGGAGATCTGCAGCGGGCGCGTCTGCGGCTTGCGCGTATTGTTGGCCGCGATACGGATGAACTCGGCGAAGCGGAGATCTGCCGCGCCCTGGTGGAAACACTTGCCGAAAGCCTGTCGGATGGCGTCATCGCGCCGCTCTTCTATCTGGCGATGGGCGGTGTTCCTGTGGCCATGGCCTATAAGGCGATCAATACTCTCGATTCGATGATTGGACATAAAGACGAGAAGCATATTTACTTCGGCCGCGTCGCGGCGCGCGTGGACGACGTTGCCAATTTTGTTCCGGCGCGCATATCGGCGCTGCTGCTCTGTCTTGCAGCAGAATTGATTCCGCAAACCGGCGGAGTTCGCGCGACTCAGATTTGGCTGCGGGATGGTGGCAAGCATGACAGTCCGAATGCGGGGCAGGTGGAAGCGGCCATGGCCGGCCTGCTTGGGGTTCGGCTTGGAGGGACGAACCGGTACGCAGGCGAAACAATCGCTTCCCCGCATCTGGGCGGCGAATTCCCACTGCCGAACTGCAAGCATGCGCGATGCGCGTGGAAGGCTGTCGGCCTAGCTTCTCTGCTTGGCTTTGGCGGAGCGCTATTCCTTGCGTTGAGGGAAAAACATGGGTGAAGGCTTTCTGCCAGCGCATGGAGGGCAACTGCGCGAATTGGCCGCCGAGTTCGGCGTGCCTGAGGCATCGCTGCTGGACTTCAGCGCCAGCATTCATCCGCACCCGCCGTCCGATCTTGTGGTTGCGACTCTTTGCGACGCCCTTCGCGAGCGCACGATTCTGACCGCGTATCCGGATATGCACTATGCCGCTCTGAAAGAAGCAATTGCCGCTTACGTGCAGGTGGGCATGGAGGCCATTGCCATTGGCAGCGGTGTGATGCCGTTGCTCGGCGCCGCTCTCTGCGCGCTTCGCCCGCACCGATGCCTGGTTCCCGTTCCTGCGTTCGCCGAATACCGGAAGGTGCTCGACACTTGCGGCGTGGAGTGCTGCACCTTCACCTCGACACAAGATGAGGGGTTCTTGCTGGATGGCGCGCGGGTGGCCGCCAGTTTGAAGGCCTCGGGCGCGCAGGCCTTGGTGCTGGCCAATCCGCAAAGCCCGTCGGGACGGCTGATGCCCGCGGATGAATTGCTACGGTTGCATGAAGCGGCGTTCGCGCTGGGCGCGACCATCCTCGTCGACGAGGCATTCATCGACTACGCTCCCGAAGACAGCCTCTCGCAATGGGCCGCGAAAAGCCCCGGACTGATCGTTCTGCGCTCCTTGACCAAATTCTTTGCGATG
>CAYQOQ010000303.1:0-3090 GCA_964419175.1 uncultured Occallatibacter sp.
GCCCCTTCGACTCAAAAAAGCGCAGAAAAGCTTCGCGTATCTCGTTCCCAGAGCGTGATTGCATGACTTATTTAGTGTAATTGGAGGGTGCGCTTTATGGAATTATGGGTAGTGGTACGGCGTGAAGGGTACGGGCTTCAGCCCGTACATTCAACTCACCATTAGGAGCGTGGGCTTTAGCCCCTGAGGGCGCTGTCCAAAACCCTTATCTATGCATCAGACCTTTTTCGCGGCCTGTCACTCACTGCGCTTACTCCTCCCGTGTCCCCTCATCCAGGTTGTCCAGCACCGCCAGACTCTCCTCCGGCACATCCCACTGCCGCAGGATCTTGTAGATCACTCCGGTCGAGAACCCCGCCGTCACCAGCCGCCGCATCACGCGCGCGGTCTCCTTCTCGTTCTCCGGCTTGCGAATGCGTTTCCGCTCCAGATGCTGCCGCGCCAAAGCCTCTTCGTTTGTCTGCCCGTAGCGCGCCTCGAGCGTCGTGGCGATCAGCTCTTTGTCCACGCCCTTCTGCTGCAAATCCTGCCGCACCCGCCGCACGCCCAGCTTCTCGTTCTCTTGCCGCAGCCGCGCGTAGGTCTCGGCAAACGCCGCATCGTTCAGGTAGCCGTACTCGTGCAGCCGAGCCACAACGGTCTCAATCACCGCCTCGCCCCGCTCCCCCGGCTCCACGCGCCTCTCCATCAGCCGCCGCAGGCCAGCCTCTGTGCGCATCTGCTGCCCCAGGGACCGCGTAGCGTACTCAAACAGCCCCGCCTCGTTCAGAAACGCCCGCGGCTTTGAAGATTTGCGGCCAAAAGGCATATGTTCAGTCCAAAGGAATCAGCAGGTGAAAGGTGCGTGTCCGGCGCCAGCGGTAATGAGCAAAATCGCTGTCGAGTGTGAGAATATCGCCGGTGTCGAGTTGGTCGGCCATGGCGATCAGGCACGCGTCGGCAAAATCGGCCGGAGTGTCGCGGTATTTTGCCATCAGCGCCTTCACGGTTGCGGCGCTTTCCGCAAGCACAAAAGGAATCTCAAGAATTTTCCGATCGACACTCGCGAGAATTCCGTCCGCCGCTGCCGGCGCATGGCGAAGCAGGTGCAACGCCTCGCTCACAACCGCTTCGCATGTAACCAGAGGCTGGGCAAGGGAATCGTAAATCTGAAGACAACGCCGGTGCATGGGCTCGCGCTTGTCGTAGAGCGCCACCAGAAAGCCCGTGTCCACCAGGATTTGCCTCACCTGGCTCGAGCTTTCGGAGGCCGCCAGCCCTTGCCCATACTCTTCACGCCGAAGCCTTCCATGTGTTTCTTGTTCGTCGCCAGATCGGGAATACCGCTGTCGTACTTGCCGATCCCAATCATCCGTGGCCGAACTGGCAAGGCATGGTGTTTATCCAACAGGCGAATGCCCTCGCGCACCGCGTCCGACGGTTTCAGCCCGTGCTGCCGCCACAGCCGGTCCAGCGCAGCCTGCGTCTCCTCGTCCAATCGGGCTTGCACGGTGGTTGTCATGACGTCATTGTACTACAAATTCAAGAAATGTACTACAGCTTCTGATTCCAGCCCCTTGCTGGTTTGTGGCACAACCTTCGCTTAGCAGTTTTTCTAGTCCCTTAGTCCCTGCTTCGTCCACTCATCCACCCAGTCATTCACCGTCTTATACCAGAGTTGCGCGTTCTGCGGCTTCAGCACCCAGTGCCCCTCGTCCGGAAAATACAGCATCTTGCTCGGCACCTTCAGTCGTTGCAAGGTATCGAACAACTGGAACCCCTCACTCACATCCAGCCTGTAATCGAGCTGCCCGTGAATCACCAGCGTCGGCGTCTTGAAGTTTTTCGCCGACAGCATCGGCGCCCACTTGCGGAAGGGATTCTCGCTATCCGGCTTCCCGTAGTAGTCCCACGGATGCCCCTTGAACTCCCACTCGTTGAACCACATCTCTTCGGTCGCCCCATACGCCGACTCGGGATTGAACATCCCGTCATGCGTCACGATGCACTTGAAGCGGTCCGTATGTCCGAGCACCCAGTTCGCCATGTACCCGCCGTAGCTGGCCCCCAGCGCGCACTCGCGGTTTTTATCGATGAACGAATAGTGCTGCTCCGCGTAATCGAGGCCGGTCATCAAGTCCGTGAAAGGTTTCCCGCCCCAGTCGCCGTTCACGCCGTCCACAATCGCCTGCCCATACCCTGTAGACCCGCGCGGATTGATCATCACCACCACGTACCCGTTCGCCGCAAACAGCTCCGGATTCCAGCGATACGACCACGAGTCGCCCCACGCCCCCTGCGGCCCCCCATGAATCAAAAACTTCACCGGATACTTCTTCGAAGCATCGAACCCCGGCGGGCGGAGTATGAAGCCTTGCAATTTCGTCTTGTCCTCCGCCGTAAACCAGAAGGACTGCAGATCGTCGTCATCAAGCTGACTAAGCAATTTCCCATTCAATGCCGTTTCCACGCGCACCGAGATTGGTTTAACCCGCGTATAGCGATCCTGCGCGTTGAAGACGTGCATTTGTGGATCGGTCTGACTCAACGGCTCAGTGAAACCGAATGCAAACATTTCGCCCGGGGAACGAATCGTTGCGCGGTTGGCAAGAACAGTCCTGCCATCTGGCAACGGATGCAGGTCGCTGATCGTTCCGTGGTAGGCAAACTGCAAAAAATTGCCCGACAAATCTGTGCGGTAAAGGAGCACCTGTCCAGCCGTTTCGGAGGTGAAAAAGATGCGTTTCGAATCTGGACTCCATGCGAACTCATCTACCCATTCCAATAAAAGGGGCAGCAAATCCTTAATCGTCTTCCCCGCCCGGTCATAAACCACCAGCCGGAACTTATCGCTCTCATACCCAGGCCGCTCTTCCGACCGCCAAGCCAGCCACTTCCCATCCGGCGAGTAAGCCGGCGAAAAATCCCCGCCCAGCGCCGTACTCACCTTCACGGGCTTAGCCGCCGCATCCGTCAGGTCCAGCGTAAAGATGTCCGCATTGGTTGAGATGGCCGGCTCCGCATCCAGATTCTCCGTAAACGCCAACTCCTTCGAGTCCGGCGCAATGGCAAACCCGCCGCCCCCACCCAGTGAAAACGGCGGTACATCGT
>CAYQOQ010000304.1:0-3055 GCA_964419175.1 uncultured Occallatibacter sp.
AAATGAAGGCAACCACCCGCAGGATGCCATGCGCAGTAGACGGAGGAATGATCTTCGTGATCCTTGGAGCATACGCGTAGCAGAAATAGACGAGAACACTGAGAACGACCACGGCAAGAAATACGCCAATATGGGCCTGAACATCTCTCGAAATATCGCGATTTGAGATGTGAGCGGTGAGCGTCAGCAGCGCGACAAGCGTTCCGGGACCCGAGGTTACGGGAAAGGTGAACGGATAGAATGTTCCCTGCTCAAGATATTGTTTCCGTGTTTCGTCTCGAACTTCGCTCTCCTCCTCCTTATTCTTAATGATCGCGCGTGCATCCCTCTCGTTCAATACAGACCACCCCATCGCCGCTATCACAATACCGCCGGAAAGTTGGACGATGGGCAGAGAAATTCCGAAGAAGTTGAGAATGGCCGCGCCAAGGATTTCAATGATGGCCAGGAAGATGATGTTGTTGATAGCGATCTTGCGCGCCAATGACCGATAGACAGCTGGAGGCGCTTCGCCTGCAAGCCCCAGGAACACCAGAGCCGACCCGAGCGGATTGATCAGCGGCAAAAGCACACTGAAGGCGATAAGAAACGACTTCCAAAGAAGCAAGAGCAGTCCCCTTACCTATGGCCTCAGTCTCTCGGCCCCGCAGCCAGAGCTGACCTTGTCAGACTCGATTACCGCAGAGTTGTCCGACCTAGACACCAATTTCGTGCAAGGCTAGAAATGCCTCCAACAAAACGCGGGGATTGAATTGTCCTTTGTATATAGGCGGCGCTTTGCGGTCCAGGCCAAGCAATGAGTAGACCGCCGTCTGCGCGGAGCGAATCGAGTACTCAACTGTGAACACCACATCGTCTGGAAGTTCACAATACTGCCCGACGAAGGCCAGGTTCTTCGAACCCTCCGGTATAACCTGAGGGCGATCGCCCTTGCCTCTAGGAAGAAACTGGCTGGTGATGAAGGGCATCATGCAAGGAATGCAGGTGCAGGCATCGAGAATCCTGGCGCCATGCTCCTGGAGGCGCAAATGGTCGATGACTTCCGTCATGATTTCTCGCCCAGTGCAGGCCGCCATGGGCTTCTTCACAAAATTGCCCGGTATATCGACGAATAGTCCATAGCCCCAAAAGACCTCGACTCCTTCTGGCTGGCCAATGAAATGTGGCTGATGGGGCAACACAATCGATGCCAGCCAGCTGGACTCCGGGAAGGTGATGAGCCCGCCTTCTCCGGGCACGTTGCCTGTCAAATTCCGGATCAGTTCGAAGAACGTGGGATCGTGAATTGTGGTGGTAAAGGACATCCACTTCGATTGCTCAACATGATCGGCGAAGTTCGAAGGATGCCCGAACTGCATCTGTCTGGCTGCGATCTTCTCCCAAAGTGCCCAGGAACCGCCATCGGCTTTCCCCAGTAGAGCGGCGGCCGAGTCCATCGAACCTAGACTCGAGCCCTCGGTCATCGACCCAAGAGTTACGATGACTCTGTCCTGCTCTCTTACGCCGATCTCCCTGACATAACCATCCTGTTCGACAATGATCTTCTCGACGGCAAAACCGTCTTTGCTCTGCGCGAATGCGAGGTCATTCACAGTTGTTTTGAGCATGAACTTCACGCCGCGCTCTTCGAGCCATTTGTGAAGCGGACGGACCATCGAATCGTACTGGTTGTATACAGTACGCATAATGCCGGTAAGCGTATTGAATCCGGAAACCATGTGAGTAAAACGCACCAGATAGCGTTTGAACTCGACTGCGCTATGCCAGGGCTGAAAAGCAAAGGTGGTACACCACATATGCCAGAAGTCCGTCTCAAAGAACCCCGCATCAAACTGGTCGGAGATCGTAGTCCGTCCAAGAAATCCCTCCGGTTCGATCGCCAGGCGCTCGAGGTTGAGAATATCCTTCTCGCTCAAACCAAAACTCGGAGCGTCTACCCTGTGGCCGTCCCGAAACAAGCGGGCTTTGGAGGCGGTCTTCATCGTCTCGTTCCAGTCAAATATCTCCTGCGTCACCGTCCTCGACCCATCGAGAGTCGGAATCGATGAAAAGAGGTCGTAGGTGCACAGATATTTGCTCTCAATCATGCGGCCACCGCGCATCACGTAGCCGTCAGTCGCGTTTCCGGCCGCATCAAGGCTGCCACCAATCCGGGAAGACTCTTCCAGGATCGTGATTGTGTGCCCTTGCACATCTCCATCGCGAATGAGAAAAACTGCAGCGGCAAGAGAAGCGATACCGCCACCCACAAGATATGTTGCCGCGCCATCATCAGGTCGTTTCATAGGGTTCATTTCACACTTTCTCTCTGCCCTGTCACTCTTGCCGCGGTTGCGCTAAGGCACTCTGGGCGCGACGGCTACGAGCTCCCAATACGATTATCGATCTGTAATGCGGGAATGACTGTATCGGATTGAACAGACGGTCAGCCTCCCGGGACAGGAGGATCATCCTGGACATGCGGGAAAACATACCGAAGTCAGCGCAAACATTCAACGCTCACATACGCCATCAACAGAGCACGCCATTGCCGCAGGTCTGGCTCTGCAGCCGCAACGATCCGCGGCCAGCCTCATTGATTTGAAGAAACCGGGAGAAAGCAATGTCAGCAACAAACTCAGTTGTCGCCGTATACGACTCTCACGAGCAGGCGGAACGCGCCGTCAAGGCACTCCAACAGGCAGGGATCGATATGAAGAGCCTCTCGATCGCGGGCAGGGGCGTACACACCGATGAACATGTGGTTGGCTATTACAACGCTGGCGATCGGATGAAGTACTGGGGCAAGGTCGGAGCATTCTGGGGTGGGCTCTGGGGACTTCTGTTTGGATCCGCTGCGTTCGCGATACCTGGCATTGGACCAGTTCTCGTTGCCGGTCCACTGGTTAGCTGGATTGTCGCCGGCCTTGAGGGCGCGGTTGTTGTCGGCGGAGTCAGCGCTCTCGGAGCCGGTCTGGTGAGTATTGGCATTCCAAAGGACAGCGTCATAAAGTATGAAGAAGCATTGAAGACCGACAAGTTCCTGTTGATCGTCCATGGCGCACCGGACGCGGTG
>CAYQOQ010000305.1:0-3048 GCA_964419175.1 uncultured Occallatibacter sp.
TGGCCTTTTCCACGGTGAGCCAGATCGGCTACATGATGATGGGGCTGGGCATCGGCACGCCGCTGGCCATCGCCGCCGGGCTGCTGCACTGCCTGAATCACGGATTCTTCAAGGGCGGGCTGTTTTTGACCGCCGGCTCCGTGCAGCACGCGACGGGAACGCGCGACATGAACGAACTGGGCGGCCTGGCGCAGCGCATGCCGCGAACAACTCTGTCGTGGCTGATTGGCGTGGGCAGCATGATGGGCATTCCGCTGATGAGCGGATTCGCCAGCAAGTGGATGCTCTATGCCGCGGCATTGCAGGCCGGGTGGGCCGTTCCCGCCATGGTGGCCTGGGCGGCCAGCCTCGGCACGGTATTCCTGGGCGCAAAGGCCACCAGCGCGGTGTTCCTGGGTCCGCTGACGGAGAGCACCAAAGACGCCCACGAATCGCCGCCGACCATGGTTTGGGGAATGGGATTCATGGCCGCGGGCAGCGTGATCCTGGGCGTTGCGCCGCAGTTGGCCGTCAACTACCTGCTGAATCCGATCCTGGGCGTGCTCCAGCTCAGCGCGGTGCAGGTGACGTGGTTTGGCCTGTCCGCGAGTGCGGGCAGCTTTTCGACTGCGGGCGGCCTGGTGCTGGCGCTGGTTTCGCTGATTCTGGGCGGTACGATTTACACCATTGCCTACGTCGCACGCCCCGCTCCGGTGGCTGTTTCGGCTTCCGGAGGGCCGGCGCTGGCTGCCGCTGGGGGCGGCATCTTCACCGGCGGAGAGCCTTTGGGCGATCAGGACAGGCTCACGGCGGGCGACTTCTCCAGCATCTTTCTAGGGAATTGGCATGGGTTCTTCCGCTGGTCGAATGTGGACGCCGTCTATTTGAGCGTCTGGCAAGGATTGCAAGCTGCATCACGCGGGTTGGGCTTCGCGGTCGCATGGATGGAACGAAACGCTTTGGCGCTGATCGTTGTGCTGGCAGCGGTCATTTTGGCAGGCGCTCGCTGGCTAGCTCCGGGGCAGGAAGCATGGAGAATATCGCGTGGCGTGCCGCTTTCGGGGCCGATTCCGGTACCGGCCATGCTGGTTGGCGCATGTACTCTGGCCGCGATCGCGCTGGTTCTGGCCGCACTGACGAATGCAAAGGGCTTCCGCCTGGCGCCGCTGATGGTTCTGGCCGGTGCGGCCACAGTTGCCGGCCTGGCGGCGGGCAACTCCTGGCTGCGTCTCGGGCTTTTGGAGTTGGGCGCATTCCTGACCGTGGCGCTGGTGTGGCAAAGCGCGCGAACCCAAACCGCGAAGCTGACTTATCTCACGGTTGTGATTCTCTCCGCATTGTCGCTGGTTTCGAGCGACCTGCTGCTGGAGCGCGGACAACAGCAATGGGCGTGGGCGCTGCTCATCACCAGCGTTTGCGTCAAGCTGGCCGCGGTTCCGCTGTTCTTCTGGTTGCTGAGTCTGGCTGACGAGGTTCCAGCGCTGGCGCTTGGCATGATTATCGCAGTGGTCGACATGGCGGCCTTCGGCGAGTTCTTGGTCGCGGCGCAGTCTGTTCCGGACTTTTTCCTTCCCCATGGAATTCTGTTGGTCCTGGCCGCAGCTACCTCATTCATCGCCGCGCTGCTGATGCTCACGCAGCGCAGCCTGAAACGGCTTCTGGTGCTATCGACCGTCGAGGACGTTGGCTTCCTGCTGCTGGGCGTTTTCTCTCTCAATGCCACTCTCGGAATCAGGGGCGCGCTGGTTGCAGCCGCCACCCACTCTCTCGCCAAAGCTCTGCTGTTCACCTGCCTCAGCGGTCCCGAAGCGGACGGCGCGCTGGACGGCGAACATACCGGGCTGATCGGCCGCTACCCTGTCTCTGCGTTCGGCTTCCTGTTCGGAATGCTGGCCATGCTGGGGATTCCGCCAACGCTCGGCTACATCGGCCGCTGGAGGCTCTACGAGACTGCGTTCCAGATCAGTCCTTGGCTGCTGACGGCGTTTGTCCTCTCGTCCGCGTTTGCGCTGATTGCGTACACGCTGGCCTTGACGCGCATCTGGTGGGGACCCGCTGAGCCACAGCCGGCTACGCCGATCGTGGAAGCGCCGATTCCGGACACAACGGTACTGGAATCGCCGCTCTTTAACATGCCGCCGCCGGATGCGACGACCGCGAATGCAACGATCACGGAATCGCCGATTCGGGAAATGCCGATTCTAGACGCGCCGCTGAAAGAGCCGTTCCTGCTGCAAGCCACCATCGTTGCGCTGGTAGTGCTGCTGCTGGCTGCCGGCATCTGGCCGGATGCATTGCAATTGCTCCTGGGGGTGAAGCCATGAAGCTCTGGAATCGATGGATGTGCATCTGCCGGCGCCGCAGCCCATGGTTGTTCCACATGAACTCGGGCAGTTGCAACGGTTGCGACATTGAGTTAGTGGCCAGCCTGACGCCGCGCTACGACGCCGAGCAGTTGGGCGTGCGGCTGGAAGGCAGTCCGCGCCACGCCGATATCCTGTGCATCACCGGCCCGGTGACGCGCAACTCAGTCCATGCGATTGAAACTGTCTACGGGCAGGTCTGCGGACCCAAGGCCGTGGTCGCAATCGGCTCCTGCCCGGCAACGACCAATGTGTTTATCGACAGCCGCACGCTGGACGGACCGCTGGACCGGCACATTCCCGTCGATGTCTTTGTTCCCGGCTGTCCTCCGCGTCCCGACGCCATCATCCAGGGGATCGCCAAGGCGGCGGAGATCCTGGCCGAGAGGGGCACGAATCCGCCGCCTCCCGAACCGGTTCCCGAAGCCGATCCGGACTCCGAGGAGGAGGAGCTATGAACCTGACCACTGCGCTGGCTCGTCTGCTCATCTTTCCCGGCCTCCTGTTCGCTGTGCCCGCCGCATGGTTCTTTCTGTGGGTAGAGCGCAAGGCCGTGGCGCGGATGCAAGGACGCGTCGGCCCGCCATTCATGCAGCCGCTCTTCGATTTCTTCAAACTGCTGGGCAAGACGACGCCGGCGCGCAGCGGAGCGGGCGGGCTGCTGATGAGAGCCTGGCCGCTGATTGCGGTTTCAGCGGCGGCGGGC
>CAYQOQ010000306.1:0-3045 GCA_964419175.1 uncultured Occallatibacter sp.
GACCGCATCGACGCCCTGCTGCTGGCCGCTCCGGTGCTGTGGTACGCTCAGGTTATTCACCAGTCGTTTTAGCGGCGTCCTTGTACCTTTATGCGGGACTGGCCACGCACGGCAAGACGATTGAAACGGAATTTATTTGCGGAATACCTGACGGGCTCTGTCCCTGGGCCCCCGGACTTGGCACATACCTTGAAACGACTAGCTATTCTCGGTTCCACCGGCTCCATCGGCCAAAGCACTCTCTCCATCGTCGAGCAGTTTCCCGACCGCTACCAGGTAGCCGCTTTGGCCGCCGGGCGCAATGTCGACGTAGCCTTCGCCCAAACTGTTCGCTGGCGGCCGAAGATCGTCTCGCTGGCCACGGAAGAGCTCGCGGGCCAGCTCGCCACGCGTCTCAAAGCCGCCTGCGTTACCGGCGTTGAAGTGGTTCACGGAACCGCCGGCACGGTAGCCTGCTCCACGCTGCCCGAAGCGGATTTTGTGGTGTCGGCCATCGTTGGCGTCTCCGGCCTTGAGGCCACGCACGCCGCCATTCTCGCTGGCAAGCCCATCGGCTTGGCCAACAAGGAATGCATGGTGGCCGCCGGTGAAATCCTGACCGCCGCCGCGCGCGAGCGCAAGGTCCCCATTCTGCCCATCGACAGCGAGCACAACGCCGTTCACCAGTGTCTGCGCGTGGGTACGCATGCTGAGGTAAAGACCATCTGGCTCACGGCCTCGGGCGGCCCGTTCCGTCAGCTTCCGCTGGACAAATTTGATGCCATCACCCCCGCGCAGGCGCTCAAGCATCCCACCTGGGTCATGGGCCGGCGGATCACCATCGACTCGGCGTCAATGTTGAATAAAGGTCTTGAAATCATCGAGGCGTGCCGCCTCTTCGATGTGCCGCCAAGCCAGGTTCGCGTCACCGTCCATCCCCAGTCCACCGTTCACTCGCTGGTCGAATACGTCGATGGGTCGATTCTGGCGCAGATCTCGGTCACCGACATGCGCCTGCCCATCCTCTACGCGCTGGCTTTTCCCGAGCGTCCGGCCTCCACGCTCACCTTCGATCTGGCCGCCCTGCGCCATCTGGACTTCGAGCCGCCCGACTTCGAGCGTTTTCCCTGCCTGCGCCTGGCTTACGAAGCCGCCGAAAAGGGCGGTTCCCACTGCATCGCTCTCAACGCCGCCGACGAAGTGGCCGTCGAGGCATTCCTCGAAGGTCGTATCTCGTTTATGGGAATCCCGCGTACAATTGAAAGGGTACTCACATCCACGCCGGAGGCACACCCCGCCACCATCGCGGGGGTGCTTGCCGCCGATCAGGAAGCGCGTCAAATGGCTCGTGCCTTGCTCGCATAAGCTGGTGAACTGTGGGGTTAATTTGCAGGATTGGCGGCCTCACCCCTGATATGCCCACGGCGTCCCAGGTGGTAGACCACGCCGCCGACTGAACACCGTTTTGAGGAACGAACCGCACAACTATGCATGAATTTCTGGTTTCTATCGCAGCTTTTGTCGTCCTCGTTGGCGTTATGGTCGTTGTCCACGAGTTTGGACACTTTGCCGTAGCCAAGCTCTGCCGTGTCCGCGTTGAGGCGTTTTCGTTCGGCTTTGGGCCGCGCCTGTTCGGCGTGAAATACGGCGAAACCGACTACAAAATCTGCCTGCTGCCCTTTGGCGGCTATGTCAAAATGACCGGCGAAACCCCGGATCAGATCAGCGGCGCCGCGGACGAAACCGTAAAGGTAGAAGCGGTCGCAGACCCAGGCTCCTTCTTGAACCATCCCCGCTGGCAGCGGATACTCATCGGCCTCGCTGGCCCGAGCGCCAACTTCATCCTCGCTTTTGTCCTCATGATCTTTTACTACGGATGGATCAACGAGGTTCCCTCGGTTCAGGTGAAAACCACCACCGTCGAATGGGTCACCCCCGGTTCCGCGGCGGCTCTGGCTGGTGTTCAGCCAGGCGACGTTATCAGCAGTTTTGAGAACGCCAAAAACCCCGACTGGGAAAAGATCTACGAGCGCTCCAAGTTGAATGCCGGCCAGCCGGTTCCCATTACTGTTCAGCGCAACGGCAACTTGCTCAACCTCACTCTGACCGTCCCGGCCTCCGCCAAGAACGACAACTTCGACTTCAGCGATGCCGGACTTGAGCCTCAGTACCTGCCCGGCCCCATTGGCGTTCAGGAGGTCATGCCCGGCTCACCCGCGGAAAAAGCCGGCCTGCGCGCCGGAGACGCCATCGATCTGATCGACGGTCGACCCTTCCATAGCGTCACCACGCTGCTGGCCTATATGCAGACCCAGCAAGGCAAGCCCATGACCCTGACGGTGCTGCGCAATGGCGCACCTGTGCAGATGGTCGCCAATCCCGCCAAACTCGATGCCGGCGGTTACAAGCTGGGCTTTGCCACCGTGCCCACGCCCTTCCGCGACAACCCGCTGCCTCTTGGCCAGGCCGCGACCAAGGCCACCACCTTCTGCGCAGACAACTCCTTCCTCATCGTCGAGGTGATGCAGCGAATCTTTACGCACCGGATCGCCGTCTCGCAGTTGGCTGGCCCGGTTGGCATTGCCCGCATGGCCGGCGACGCCGCGGAGATGAAGGGATGGCTGCCCAAGTTCGGGCTGGCCGGCGAAATCAGCCTTAACCTCGGCATCCTCAACCTGATGCCGTTCCCGATTCTCGATGGCGGCCTGATCGTTCTGCTCCTGATTGAGAGCCTGATCCACCGCGACATCAGCATCAATGTGAAGGAGCGCATCTACCAGGCCGCCTTCGTCATGCTGGTCGCCTTCTTCGTATTCATCATCTTCAACGACGTCACCAAGCTGCCCATCTTCACGCACCTCAAGCCGTGAAACAGGGGACAGTTGTCAGTTGTCAGTGATCAGCCACCCAGTGGCAGGATGAGTCTGCAGGCCGGTAACTGATCGTTGACAACTCGTACCACCGGAGCCGTTCCCATGCCAGTAACCACCCAGGTAAGAGTTCGCTATGCCGAAACCGACCAGATGGGCATTGTCTACTATGCCAACTACCTGGTCTGGTTTGAAA
>CAYQOQ010000307.1:0-3037 GCA_964419175.1 uncultured Occallatibacter sp.
GGCTGTCCATCCACTTCGCCACCAGCGATCAACAGTTCGCCAGCCTTCTGCAATCCCCGCTCTTCCAGAGCATGGTGCGCTGAAGAGCACCATCTCTGCTTGATCCAACGGGTCGGCGGACGCTTCCTCGCAGGAGGCGCTCCGCCCCCGGCCAATCCTTCACGGTAAAGCAAGAGAGCTCAGAGCGCCCTGCCCGTGCCTGTTGCCGGGAGCTCGAGCGCGGGCGCGTCTTTTTCATCCGCTGGTGTGGTGTTTTCGCGACAAACCCGATTGCGCCCACTGCGCTTGGCCGTGTAGAGCGCTTGGTCGGCCAGGTCGATCAGCGCGACGTTGTGCTGACCGGGACTGGGGACCATCGTGGCGCACCCCACGGATACGGTCACGATTCCAAAAGGGTTGCATTGGTGCGGCAGCCTGCGGCAGTGCAGGGCCTCACAGACCGCGTTGGCCACCTGCGCGGCGCCGTCCTTGCCGGTGTTCGGCAGCAGGATGGCAAACTCTTCGCCGCCGAAACGGGCCACCAGATCGCCCGGCCTTCCCGCCACGCCCGCGGCCACTTCGGCAATCTGCTTCAGGCAGCTATCGCCACGCAGGTGTCCATAGGTGTCGTTGTAGGATTTGAACAGGTCGGCATCGATCAACAGCATCGAGAGCGGTTGGCGCTCGCGCAAGCAGCGGCGCCACTCGATGGTCAGGAACTGGTCGAAATGCCGGCGGTTGCCCAATCCCGTCAGCGCGTCGGTGAGGGCCAGCGCCTCGACGGTGTGGTATGCGTTTTGCAGTTGCTGCTGGACGCGCTTGCGTTCGGTAATGTCCCGCACCATTTGCAAGATTCCGAGGTGTCCGCCGGCTGTCGAATCGCGGAGGGTGCGAAAACTTCCCTCAACCCAGACATATCCCCCGCTCCGCCTTTTGACGCGGTACTCGATTGTGGCGGCTTCGGTGTCCGTGCGCAGTCTGTCCATCAGCGCACCCATCTTCGCCAGGTCCTCGGGATGGACCACCTCCGCGAATCCCCGCCGCATGGTTTCGTCCGGTTTCCAGCCGGTCAGGGTATGCACGGCGGGAGAGATGTACCGTGGCCGTCCGTCGAAGTCGACAAGCATGATGATGTCCCGCGAGTGTTCGGCTACGAGCGCATGCAGGGAGGCCATTTCCTGCAGCCGGTGCTCCTCGGCGCGCCGGTTCTCCAATACCGCGGAGGCGCTCAAGAGCATCAGCATTCCACACGCAATGAAGACTTGCAGCAGAATGGAGGGCTCAAGCGGCGAGAGGGAGTTCGACAAGGCAAACGGACCCTCGCCGTGCGCCGTGTACCAGCCTCCCACGGCGGCCACGAACAGCGTTGCCATCGCCGCCCATCCCATCCCCAGGCGAAGCAGGATAAGCAGCAGCAGAGGATAGAGGACAAACGGCAGGGGGGCGTTGGTCTGCGAGAACACAAACTCCGTGGCAGCAGCCAGAAGAATCGCATAAATCCAGCTTTTTTATCGATTAGGGAATTCTTCAAATGGGCGCGAAAGATCGCCACGCAAGCAGGAGTGGCGACGGCGGTTCCCAGCCCATCTGCCACCGTCCATTTGAGAAGCGCGGCTGCCGGACTGGCGTGCCAGCAGCAGGCCGATAGCAGCGCGAAGAGCAATCCCGTCGCCAGTGGAACAGCCCCCACGCCAATGCCGATGAAACGGATCAGGTAAGCGCCATCGGTGAACCGCGGGAGGCCCGTCGAACGCCGGTGCAAGAGGAGGGCGCTGATCAGAACCTCGGCCAGATTCAGCGCTATCAACGGCAAATTCGTATGCCAATGTGGATCGGCAAGTGCGATGCCAGTCGCCTGGGATGCCAGGCCAACGCTCAAATATGCAACCCAGCGCCGGCGAGGAGACACGAGCAGGTAGGCCAGCAACACCCCATTCGCGACCCATACCACGTTGCTCTTGGGCGCAGCACCGGCAAATGCCGCCCCCAGAGTGACAAAGAGAAAACATCCCGCCAGACGCCGGGCAAACGCGTGCCTCCGTGACTGCGGAGTCCAGGCATGGCCGCTCTTGGATGCAGACGTTGCGCGCACCTCTGTCCTCCCGCTCACCTTATCGGGCGGATTCGGACGGGGAATAGCATCCAGAGGTCGTTTCCCGATCGCTGTCTACGCTTTCAGTCCAGCTTGAATTGCGGGAATCAAGGCTGCGTTGTCTCAGCCGAAAGGAAGAGTGGATGGCTATTCCGGACAGGTCCTCGTCCGTGGGATGAAGCGGGCAGTGCCGCCCAAAAAGCGAGACTATTGATCCGGCAGCTAAATACTGCATGGGTGCCCATTCTTTCCCGCGTTTTGTGCGGGAAAGGGTGGAAAGGAATGTCCCTCTTTTTTTGCTGGATCAATCAAGGGACACACCATCCCTGGTTTTGCCCTAGTGCGGTGAGTCAGAAGTTCATCGAAGAACAACCGCAGATTCTTCGACTCACCATCCCCGAACTGAAAGACGTTCGGGGCCCCGTTCGCTCAGAATGACAGCCCGTTTTGTGCTGCGTATTTCAGACTCAGGACACTAGGTTGGTCTGCCGATCCTGCCGCGCGAGATCCCGTAGATCGTAACGTCGTCGCCGTCGTCCGAGATTGCCTCGCTGTTGAATACCCGGTCGCGTCCACCCCGCTTGGCGCAGTAAAGCGCACGATCCGCCAGCTCCACCAACGTTGCCTTGTCTTGCCCGAACGCGGGAATAATCGTGGCGCACCCGATGGAAACGGTCACGATCCCCGGCGCGTTGGCGCCATGCGGCAGGTTGCGGCTCCGCGCCGCAGCGCAGATTTCGTTGCTGATTTGCATGGCGCCTTTGTTGTCGGTATCCGCCAGGATGACGATGAATTCGTCGCCACCGTACCGGGCCACCAGGTCTCCGGGCCGCTTGACCACCTCCAGCGCCGCATCGGCAATCTCCTTAAGGCAGCTATCGCCCCGCAAATGGCCGTATGTGTCGTTGTACGACTTGAAGCGGTCTACATCGAACAGCAGCAGCGAGAGCGGCTTGCTTTCACGAA
>CAYQOQ010000308.1:0-3009 GCA_964419175.1 uncultured Occallatibacter sp.
GAGAGTTGGAGAGCGTTCCCCTGCCGGTCAGGATAAGCACCGGCGACGTGAAAGCAGCCTATTGTATTAATCCCGCTGTCCCGGTGGAGTTGTGCTCCGCGGTCAGAGGTAATGTATGCAGGAGAGGGACCGCAAGACGGTCACGCTCGTCCTCGGCGGCGTTCGCAGCGGCAAGAGCCGTTGGGCGCAGGGGTTTGCCGGGAAGTTTGAGCGCGTTGCGTATGTCGCGACGGCACAAGCTCGCGACGCCGAGATGTGTGAAAAAATCCGACGCCATCAGGAAGATCGTCCGAAGCACTGGCAGACATTGGAAGAACCGCTGGAACTGGCACGAGTTCTCATGGATCATGCGGCGGAGTTCGACCTGCTGCTAGTGGATTGCCTGACGGTTTATGTGGCGAATCTCCTGGAAGCTGCGGAAGCTGATCCTGAGAGTTTGGCACGGCGCATCGAGAAGTTTGTCGAGACGTTGCGCAGGGTGCCTGTTTCGATCGTGCTGGTTTCCAACGAGGTTGGGAGCGGAGTGGTGCCGCCTTATCCGGCTGGTCGGAAGTATCGCGATGCGCTGGGCGAATTGAATCAGCAAGTGGCGGCGATAGCTGACAATGTGGTGCTGATGGTGGCCGGACTCCCTTTGGCGCTCAAAGGCAGCATCGGAGGCCGGCCATGATTGCCTTCATGGTGGCTGGAACGGCGAGCGGCGTGGGCAAGACAACGGTTGCGCTGACTCTGATGGCGATGTTGCGGGAGCGCGGCCTGCGCGTGCAGCCGTTCAAATGCGGCCCGGACTTCCTGGACACAGGACACCATAGCGCCATCTGCGGACGGGCGTCGCGCAACCTGGATACATGGATGCTGGATGACGAGGCCAACCGCGCGATCTTTTTGAGCGGCAGCCGCAACGCCGATGCCGCAATCGTCGAAGGCATGATGGGGTTGTACGACGGCGTGGCCGGCGGTGGCGAGGATGGAAGCGCGGCGCAGATCGCGAAGCTCCTGGGTTTGCGTGTCGTGCTGGTGATGGATGCAGGCAAGAGCGCGCGCAGCATTGCCGCCGTCGTGAAGGGCTTCGAGAGCTTCGATCCCGGGGTGCACTTCGCAGGCATCGTGCTGAATCATGTGGGGAGTGACAGGCACTATCGCCTTCTCGAAACCGCGATTCGCTCGGTTACCACGACGCCGCTGCTAGGCCATCTGCCGACGGACTCGGCAATCGCGATTCCTGAGAGACATTTGGGACTGCATACGACGGAAGAGACAACGTCCGCGGAGAATCGGCTGGCAGCATTTGCGCAAACAGGACAGCAGCATCTCGACATTACGCCATTACTGAATCTTTCATGGCCGAATACCGCGGCAGAGAGCGAAGTCATCCCGGCTCTGTGCCTTGAACAGGCGCGCGTGCGCATTGGCGTTGCGCGGGACAAGGCATTCTCGTTCTATTACGAAGACAATTTCGATCTGCTTCGAGAGAACGGCGCAGAGATTGTCCCTTTCAGTCCGCTAACGGATGCAGGGCTTCCGCAGAATCTCGACTGTCTTTATCTCGGCGGCGGGTACCCGGAATTATATGCGGATGGATTGAGCCGCAATACTGCGATGAGCGCCGCAATTCGTGCGTTCGTGGAGTCAGGCAAGCCGGTGTATGCCGAGTGCGGCGGCATGATCTATCTGGGCCGGGCTCTGACAACGCTCGATGGGCACAGTTACACCATGGCTGGAGTGCTACCGATAGAGTTCGAGATGACGCCGCGGTTGGTGCACTTTGGCTATGTAAATGTCGAATTCGTCGAGGAGTGCTTACTCGGCGATAGGGGAACGCAGGTGCGTGGACACAGCTTTCACTGCTCGCGCGTCCTGCCTGGCACCCATATGCCGTCCGCGTATCGGCTGAAGTATACCCTCTCCGGACGCGATGAAATGGAGGGCTATCAGTTCAAGAATGTGCTGGCCAGCTATGTGCACCTTCATTTTCGCGGGAATCCCACGCTGACCACATCGCTGGTTAGAGCCGCGCTGCGCGCGCGTGCCGTGGAGGTGCAGGCATGAAGCGGCTTTGCGCATGGCTTCTCTTCTCCATTGCACTTCCCGCATGCAGTGCGCGGACCGTTCGAGATCAACTGGGGCGTACGGTCCAGGTTCCCGAGCATCCGCACCGGCTGGTGTGTTTGATGCCAAGTGTTGTGGACGATGTGTATGCGCTTGGAGCTGGAGCGGATGTGATTGCGGTAACCGACTACACCAAGTATCCGGCGGAAGCCAGAACCAAGCCCAGCGTGGGATCGATTTTGGCGCCTTCGATGGAAACGATCCTATCGTTGCATCCGGACCTGGTGTTGGGCAGCACAGACATGAGCCATACCGAGACATTGCAGCAACTGGAACGGCTCGGCATTGCCGTATTCATGGTCTCGACGCATGGGGTGGAAGGGATATACGAATCCATTGCAAGCCTCGGACAGGCCCTCAACCGGGAGGATTCCGCGAGAGAGTTGATCGCTAGGCTGCGCGGACGCGAAGCGGCAGTGCGAAGGCAGGTGAACAATAAGCCGGTAGTGAGCATCCTGATGCCGGTGGGGTACGACCCGATTGTGACCATCGGCAAACACGCCTTCATCACAGAGCTGATCGAGATTGCCGGTGGGCACTCCGTTACCGACGACCTCGACCAGGAGTGGCCCCAAGTGAGTCTGGAAGCGGTGTTGGCGCGAGCGCCCGAAGCACTCCTGCTCATACGGGGATCAAGGATGTCGATGGAGAAGATTCGAGGGCAGCCGGGCTGGGACAACCTGCCGGCTGTGAAGAACAACCGGGTTTACTACGTAGACGACCGCATCAATCTTCCGAGCCCGGTTGCCTTCGATGCATTGGAGGAGCTAGCGAAGCAGTTTCATCCGTGACTAGCCAAGCAATTTCATCCGTGAGAGGTAACATTCACTTCGAACCATAACCGCATAACAGCTGGATGATCGGGAAGCGCGGTGCAAATCCGCCACTACCCCGTAACTG
>CAYQOQ010000309.1:0-2947 GCA_964419175.1 uncultured Occallatibacter sp.
CGGCAACATCAACCAAGAATCAGGGGTTTTTCCGCAGCCTGTGAAGGCCCCTGCTGCCTCCGTTTGATCGCGCCCCGCTGCATCAATCGGCGAAACGCTCGGCTGCCGTAAATCTGCTGTGTGGTCCGCAGATAATCCATCACGGCTTTGCTTCACTCGCGCCGCCGCAAGGTTCCGTTGCTGCTTTCGGGCTGGCCGCCTGTCGCGTCAGTTCCTCCACACCCTCTATCTTTTCCACCAGGATTCTGAGCTGGTGCATTAGCGACTTTATTTCCGCTTCAGCACGCCGGTTGACATCGAAATCCAACTCGCTCCGCACACGGTCTTTTATGTCCTGGCGGTTCTGGCTCATCATGATGACCGGCGCCTGAATGGCGGCCAGCATGGACAGGAACAGATTGAGCAGGATGAATGGATAGGGATCCCAGGCGCGGTGGTTGAGCATTGTGTTCAGCGACGTGTACGTTACAAGAATAATGGCGAACGAGATGATGAACGACCACGAGCCGCCGAAACGCGCCACGGAGTCCGCAAGCCGCTCGCCGAAGGTCAGCCGCTTCTCGATCAGCTCGTTGGCGTTGCGGGCCATCCGGTTCTGGACCAGCTTCTGCGTGGCGTGGAACTGGCGCGCCTGCACGGTCAGCATGTCCATGCCCGCCATCGGCCTGTTCATCAGCAATGCGGCGATGTCGTCGCGGCCTACCTCGAGGCAAGCCGTCTCTTCCAGGGCAACCGCGGTCGTCTGATGTTCCGTCTGCTGCAGCATGGACGCAAAACCGAAGAAGTCCCCGTGTGTTGGCTCGTCTACCACAACTTCCAGCTGGTCTTCGTCCATGGCGGACACCTGCGCTTTGCCCGACATCACCACGTAGCCGTGTTCGGCGGGGTCGCCTACCCTGAAAATGCGCTGGCGCGGCGAAAATCGCCTGATCTCAATCTGCGTTGCCAAAATGCGCGCTTCATCGTCGTCAAGAAGCTCGAAAAGAGGAACGTGTCGTAACTCGTCAGGATCGCAGGGCATGGCTTGGCTCCTCGATAGTCCGGATCGGGGCGGCTAAATTCAGTTTTGAGCGACCATAGCAGACCCGGCGCTGGACCGTAATCTCTTCAAGGATAATTCTTGCCGCGCAGGCGAGTTGAATGCGCTGCAAAAAGGGCGCCCAGATGGGGCGCCCTCTTTGGTGCGAGAACCAGCGGTCAGAACACTAGAACGCGAAGTGAACCGCAAACTGCATGCTGCGTGGGCCGCCGCCGCCGAGGTAGGGGTTGCCGCTGCCTACGTCGGGCGTGGCCGTGGTGTTGATAAATGCCGTCGAGCTGGCGTACATGTCGATGCCAAAGCCGGGCAGCAGCGGGTTGCTGAAGTTGGGGTGATTGAGGATGTTGAAGAAATCGGCGCGCAGTTCCATCGCCACCTTTTCAGAGAGGTGCGAGGTCTTGGTGAGCGAGAAGTCGAAGTTGGTGAAGTTCGGCGAGTTGAAGGCGTTGCGGCCCTCGCTGCCGGGATGCCCAAGACATACCCCATAGGTTGCGCTCTTCGGGTTGGTGTCCACCGTGCAGGGCGCGGCAAACGCGGCCAGGTTAAGCAGGTTGGTGCCGCCTGTACCGGCGTAGGGATTGCCGACGATGTCGGGCCGCCCAAACCATTCGCCGCTGCCGTTGTAATCGTCCTCAAACAGGTAACTGACCGTGTAGGGCTGGCCGGTGGCGAAGTTGAACAAGCCGTCCAGCGCCCATCCGCCGAGAAACTTCTCTGCCCGGTGGGCCTTGGGAAGGTTGTAGGTCCAGTACCACTGGAGGCGCTGCCGCACGTCGAAGTTGGAGCTGGCGCGCTCTCCGCGGGGATTGAAGCTGTTGTCGGGCATGGACGCGTTGGGCACAAAGTCCAGGCCGTCGCTAGCCGTATCAATCGAGTGCGCCCAGGTGAAGTTCACCGTGGAGGTGAGGTTGTGCCAGTTCTGCACCTTCAGCGTGCCTTGCAGCGAGTTGTAGTTGGATATGGCGCTGGTCTCGATCTGGTTCACGTAGTAGTAGGCCGGGAAACACTGGTTGCCGTAGGAGATCGTCGTGCCGTTGCCGCAACTATCCACGCTGCCCTGCACGTTGTTGAACTGGTTGATATCGCGGAAGTGGTAGAGGTGGCGTCCCTGCGAGCCCACGTAGCCAATTTCGACGGCAATCGATTTGGCCAACTGCGACTCGATGTTGAGGTTGTAGGAGACGTACCTTGGCGTTGTCAGGCCCTGATCCACGGTGAACAGGCTGTTCGGCTGGTAGTCGCTGAAGATCGCGGCGCCGGGCGTAATCGTGGAGGCCACTGTTGTTGCGAAACCGATGCCGTTGAACGCAGGCCCGGCTTCTCCGGCGTTGGTGTTGTAGGCCTGGTTGCCAACAAAGAAGTCTTGCGAGGCGCTGTCGTAGAAGATGCCACTGCCTGCGCGGATGACCAGTTTGCCATTGCCGAGCAGATCGTCGACCATGCTGAGACGCGGCGAAAAATTGGCCCAATCCTTGGGATAGAGCGACGAGGGCGCGCCCGCAGCGCCAATCGTTTCAAGGCTGCCGGTTTTGACGTTGAAGATGCTGAAGGCGTTGTTCTTGGCGCCGATGACGCCGAAGTAATCCCAGCGCAGGCCGTAGTTGAGCGTGATTCTGCTGCTCACGTGCCAGGAGTCGAGCAAGTAGGATCCGGCGCCGTTCTGATAGGAGTAGCGCGTGCCAGCGCCTTCGGCAGAACTGCCGCCGTCGATGGTGCCGGAGAGAAAATCGTCGAGGCTGTTGAAGGTCAGCTTGCCGCGATGTCCTGAGTCGATGAAGCTGTTGATGAAGGTGCGCCGCCACTCGACGCCGGCCTTGTAGTTATGCCGCCCTTTGACGAGCGAGACGTTGCCGAAGAGCTGGTAGTTGGTGTCGACGCGGCCGCGCGCGTCGCTGGCGGTGGCGCCGA
>CAYQOQ010000310.1:0-2926 GCA_964419175.1 uncultured Occallatibacter sp.
GTCGCTCGGAACCACCAGCGACCTGTACGAGTACGACCGCTTGCAGGGCCGTGAAGCCGAACAGCCCGCTCCAGAGCGTCCCTGGGAACTGGCGGGAGGGCACTGATCCTCTCTTGAGCGCAGACGGTGAGGGGCATGGAACTGGCAGAGAAGGCGGCAGAGCTTGCGGAAGGGCAAAAAGACCGCCGGGTCACTCCACGCCTTGAACTGGACGAAGGCGCCCGCGTCCTGCTGCTGAAGCAGGGAACCAGCCTCTCCTGCCGGGTGGTTGACCTGAGCCTGGATGGGTGCCGCGTGCGCACTCCGGACCGGTTTACGGCCGGCGCCGCGGTCCGCGTTGAGATCGCCCTCAAGGTTCGCGGGTTCGGGTTTCGCTTCAGCGGCGTGGTCCAATGGACCGACGGCCGGCACCTGGTTGGCATCCGCTTTGTGGATGTGTCGACGCGGCGCAGAGACGAGCTGGTCGAGGCGCTCGGCGAGGTCAAGGAAGAGAATGCCGCCAAGGCCGCGCGGCAAGCCGCCGAAGAAGCTTCTCCCAAAAGGAATGTGATTCCTATCCGGCCTGTTCGAGGGCTGGCGGGTCCGGCCCGGCCGCCCGGGCCGCAGCAATCCCCGCTCCAGGCAACTGCGGCGGAGCGGATTTCCCAGTCGGCCGGATTGGAAAAAGCGGAAGCGCAGCCCGCTATCGCTTCGACGGCAAAGCCCGCCAACGCGGACCGCCGCGCGCAGGCCCGCCACGCGATCGATACATCGGCGGTAGTCTATCTCATCCATATCGCTTCCCGGATGAAGGGGCGGATTCTCGACCTGAGCCTGGGCGGCTGCCGCGTCTGCACCGACGAGCGCTTTCCGGTGGGCATTTACACGCGGGTCGAGATCGAATTTCGCCTGGAAGGGCTGCCTTTCCGGCTCGGCGGCGTGATCCAGGCCATCCACGACCGCTACCATGTGGGCATTCGCCTGCTGGACATGAGCAGCCGCAAGCGCGAGCAGCTGGAGCAGTTGATCGAGGAGATCAAGGAACTGCGGGAACGGCAGGGATCAGGGAACAGGGAACAGGGAACAGGCGGCTAGTACCGTGACCGTGTGATTTAGAAATGCCAATCAGAACAGAATGGGTGCCCCAGGTCTCGATTTTGAGACCTGGGAAGTACAAATTTACACGGTCGCAGTACTAGTTAGCGGCGGCGGGCGCGTTCGCGCTGCAACTCGCGGTACAAGTCGCTTTTGGACTGACCCAGTTCGCGCCCCAGACGTTTGAGCGCTTCCTTTTCGTCTGCGCCCGTCTCGGCCTGGATGCGGGCGACGCGGTCGGCAATCTTCTCAGGAGCGGCGTTTGCAGCCTGCCCTTCGCCGGCCGGGCGGGGCCGCGCGTCCACCAGCAAAGTGATCTCGCCGCGGACGCGATCGCGGAGTGCCAGTTCGCGGCGCGCTTCCGCCACCGTGCTCCGCAAGAACTCCTCGTGAATTTTGGTCAGCTCGCGGGCCACCACGACGCGCAACTCCGGTCCAAAGACGGCTTCCAGGTCCGCCAGCGTCTCCAGGATCCGGTGCGGCGCCTCGTAGAAGACCAGCGTCCGCGCGGCCTCGGCTTTTTGCACTTCGGCGGCCAGGGACTCCAGCCGGGTTCGCCGTGCCCCCGCCTTTTCCGGCAGAAAGCCGATGAACTGAAACTCGCCCGTGGGCAGCCCGGATGCCACCAGCGCGGTGAGCCCCGCATTGGCTCCGGGGATGGGGATCACGGCGACGCCGGCCGCGATGGCCTCGGCTGCCAGTTGGCTGCCGGGGTCGCTTATGCCCGGCATTCCGGCATCGGAGACCACGGCGATGCGCCCACCCGCCTTGAGCGTCTCAACAAACTCCTGCGCGCGCTGGTGCTCGTTGTGCTGGTGGCAACTGATGGTGGGGGTTGTGATTTCAAAGTGATTTAGCAGCTTTTGCGTCTGGCGGGTGTCTTCGCAGGCAATCCGGTCCACGCGGCGCAGCACGTCGAGGGCGCGCAAGGTAATGTCGCCCAGGTTGCCGATGGGGGTGGCTACCAGGTAGAGGCCCGGTGCAAGCGGCGTTTCGGGATCGGCGGACATGCGCTGTGTCTATCTCCGGCTTTCTATAGCATCTCTCCCGATGGTGCATAGGGAGGCTTTGCAGCTAAGTTGACGCGAACGCCAGTGAGCGGCAACCTCGCGGAACGCTCACCACCTCATAGTATTGGGAGAGATGCTCTAGCGGGCTTCTTCGCGTTCGAGGCGGCGCTGCTCGGCCAGCAGCGACATCGAGCTCATCAGGTTCTGCACGCTCACGATGCCCACCACGCGCCCGCTCTCGGTGACCGGAATCAGCGAAAGCCCGCGCCCGGCGGAGATGCGGCGAATGGTGGTGCCCAGCGTGTCCTCGGGCCGCGCCACCTGGAATGCCTTGGACATGGCCGACTGCACGTAGCCGTCGCCGTCGCTGCGCAGGGCGTCCACGATGCGCTGGCGGCTGATGATGCCCACCAACTGCGGGCCGCGGACAACGGGAAAATCTTCCTGCAGGGAGTGAACACAACGCGCCAAGGCGCCGGCCAGTGTGTCGGACGGCGAGAGCGTGGCGAAATCGGTGAGCATCACTTCGCGCATGTGCACGGTGTCTACCACGGACTGGAAAAATGCCCCCTGCTCCTCGATTGGAGCGCCGATCATGATAAAAAAGCCGGCGATGATCAGCCAGGGGCTATGCAGATACATGCCGCCCAACATGGCTGCCAGCGCTAGCACCTGGCCCATCCCGGCAGCCACGCGGCCTTCGGGAGCCAGCCCATGTTTGCGGGCAAAACTGCCGCGCAGCAGCCGGCCGGCGTCCAGGGGGTAAGCCGGCACCAGGTGCAGCAGGCCCAGGCCCGCCTGCATCCACACCGTGCTGCGCACCAGGAATGCGGACGCGATCC
>CAYQOQ010000311.1:0-2902 GCA_964419175.1 uncultured Occallatibacter sp.
TGGGACCACCCCTATCTGCTCAAATTACTGGGAATTTGATATGCGTCGCCCCTGGTCCCCCCACCCAGCAGCCCATGAGCTAGAAGCTAAGAAGCTGTCCTTTGAGTCTTTGCATACAATTACCCCCAACCGGCGCACAATGAGGATAGGCAATCCTTCAGCCGTTTCACGTTTTCCTCACGAAGCCGGAGAGACCCCCTCCCCCCTATATCCCGTGAAACTGTGACATCCCAGCCAACAAACAGAAAATAAACCATTTACGCGCATAAGGCCCATGACCATCTAGTCAATAGCCACCGCCGGGGTTAAAGACATAACCAACACAAACAAAAAGACTTGTAGCGAATCAAGCACGCGCAGTCAATCACAGATTTTCGAGAATTTATACCCAAAATGTGAGCCTCGAAGGGGGTAAACGCCTCGAAACCCCCAACTCCGTTCTCGCCCTTTCCTCCCCATCGCCAGCCCAACTTCAACCTTGCGCGCGAGCGCAGCGGCAATGTTCACCTGCGCATCCAGCTCGAACCACGCAGAACGGCCGCGCATCGGAGATCTGATGCGCGGCCGTTCTCTGGGGAAATTCGCCTGGCGAGGTATGCGACCCTAAAGGCCGCGCCGCCCCGACAACAGGTTGATAACGAGAACAACCAAGGCAACCACGAGCAGAATATGGATCAATCCGCCCGCAATGTGAAAGCTGAAGCCAAGAAGCCACAGCACAAGAATGACTACAAAAAGTGTCCAAAGCATGGTTTCCTCCTCGGTATTACGGCTTCTGGGTTCAGCGCCGTTAGGTTAGCGGCCTGCTTCTGCCTTGGCCCCGCGTACCGAGGCAAGGAATGAATTGGCCGCGGCTGGTACTGCTTCATGACCTTCCAATACGGAGCGTGTGCTGTGTTCTCCGTAGAAGGCCCTCATCGAGTCGTCGTCCCTGCGAACAGAGGCGCCAGTCAGTGTGAGGCCCGCAAAGGCGCCACGCGCGCGCGAGTAAGTCAATATCTCTGTATCCAGCTTCCAGTTGGTATCCGCCGAGGCATGACGCCCAACCGGACCGGCTGCCGCGGAGGCATCGCCGCCAATCTGAAATCCGCTTCCAATCAGCCGCTGCATCCCGCGCTCGTTCTGGATGATCATGACCAGGTCGACGCCTTCAACGCCAATCTGCAATCCCCAGCTTCCGCCCGTGATCGCAAAGAACGCAGGCGCGCTCCAGCCGTTCGCTGTCCGGCATGTCGCCACGCCCCGGCCGTTTTCCGCGCCGATGATGAAGCCGCCCTTCAACAGGTGGGGAACCACAGCAACGCACCGTGCATGCTCCAGAACTTCCTGGGGAATGCCTCTGTCCGGAGCAGCCATGATCTCGTTCATGACCCTGGCCGCATGATCCAGCCGGTCATTCGATGCTTCACGATCCGAGCTCGCCCAAGCTGGGCAAGTCAGGCCCACTAACGCAACGCACATGATAAGTTTCTTCACGAAGTACACCTTTTTTCTGTCTCTGAAGTGCGCCGCTTCTCTTGCGCATGACTTCAATGCATGAGACAAGTCCAACCTTATCCGCACCTGGCCTGCCCGTCTGAGCAATCAAGCTCATTCTGTCGCAGACCACAATCCCCATTTCAAGGTCCTTGCAGAGAATTACAAGCCGCCAGTGCAGAATGAATGTATGAGCGCCTTGTCGCTGCCTTCTGCTTCGCGCCACCCACCCCTCGGTTCCCCATACGCCGTGAAACTGTGGACGCCGGGCAGTTGGAACATGGAGCAAAGTCAGGGTGGATCTATCTCACAGGCTGTTGCGAATCGGAAACCAGCCCGCTCTCACCGTATTTACCGCCAAAAACTAACTTCGCAACTGACTCAAAAGTGAACTTCCCGCACCATCTGCATCGAAATTGGTGCAACTTATCTAACCCTTTCTCATTTATGCACCAATCCTGGTGAAATCCACAGATTATTCGTTTTTTTGCACTTGCTTCCACAGATCGAACAGGCCTAAGCTCCCTTTCAGTTGATGACCTGGCAGGGAATTGGAAACGCAGTTCCGGTCTGACAGCACGATGCAGGAAGCGGTTTTACTGGGCAATTCATGGTCGGCTTGTCCGGCGGTGGAAAGCCCGATTGAGATTGAAAGAATGCATCCAGAGTCAGACGGGAATGTGCAAAGCCCGATTGGAAACGAAGATTCATCCGCAGCCTCGCTGAGGATGCAAAGTTCGAGGAGAACCGGGAGTCATCATCGATCCAGGCCGTAGATGCAGGATTCGGGGAAACCCGAAGACGCAGGGACGGCCAAGCCGGAAGGTGCGGGAACCGAGGCAACTCGGGGAACCATCAGCCGGCGCCAAGGGAGCGGGAATTCGGGGCAACCCGGAAACTCAAACCCAAGGCAAAGCCGGAAGGTGCAGAGTGCGGGGCAACCCGACACCACACCGGGAGGCGCAGCCGGAAAGCGAAGCCGAGGGGCAACCCGAAGCTCCAGCGCCGGAAGCACCGAAGGACGCGAGATTCGGGGCGACTCGAAGATCCGTCGCCGGCAAAGCCGGAAGATGCAGTCGCTGGGGAAACCCAGAGGACACATCCGCAGGCGCAACTGGAACAGCGAAGACGCGGGGCAACCCGGGGATTTAATGCCAGTAGCGCTGAAGGATGCGAGATTCGAGGCGACTCGAAGATCCATCGCCGGCAAGGCCGGAAGATGCGGAAGCCGGGGCAACCCGGGGGACGTATCGAGAGGCGCGACGGGTGGACCGAAGCCGAGGGGAAACCTGGAGCTTCACCGCTGGGAGCGCCAAAGGATGCGAAATTCGAGGCAACTCGAAGATCCATCGCCGGCAGAGCCTGAAGATGCAGGGTGCGGGGCAACTCGCAGCCACATCGGGAGGCGCGACCGGGAGAGCGGGGC
>CAYQOQ010000312.1:0-2889 GCA_964419175.1 uncultured Occallatibacter sp.
CGGTGTCTTTGTGAACATCCAAACCAGCGCAATGTGCATGGACCACTTCCATCGATTTATTCTCCTTTGCCGGATGTGCCGCCGGCGGGGAGCCTCGTTCGATGAAATCTCGTAAACGCGCTCCAGGGCAAAACTCCGCCCGTGGCGCAATTCGGGGTGCTCAAAGGCTCCGGGTCCAACTAAAAAACGGGCTGGTGCGCACCAAGAAAATCCCGACCTCTGTGCCAGCGACACTCTTCGATTGTAGGATTAACAACGCGCTACCATGTTTCATGCTTCGCGGGTCGGCGATTACGCCGGTGCCGAACTAAAAAATCATTCTAAAAAATCATTCTCCAGCGTCAGCTCACCGATCTTAGCCTGCATCCGCGTCACATCGACCTTGACTTGCTGCTCGGCCTTGTCTTCGCCAAACACACCTGCTGCACTTTCCTGCAAACGCGTCTTCCAGTCCGTGATCTGGTTGGGGTGGACATCGAACTGTTGAGCCAGCTCGGCCAGGGTCTTGTCTCCCTTTAGCGCGGCCAAGGCCACCTTCGCCTTGAAAGCCGCTGTGTGGTTCCGGCGTTGACGTCGTGTCATCGTTGCTCCTCGTTTCTGCCATCTTAATGGCTGTCGGGGAACAACCTTTCCACTTATCCCGCTGTCCCAATTTCCGAATCCGGCTTACGTCAATGTTCCAATCCTCCGCGGTATCGGTTCTGCGAAGGAGCCGCTGGTGGCAAAGCCAGAGCAAATCGATGGGTGGTTCCCATTACCTGCGGAACTCGTCCCGAATCCATCAAGGACAAGCTGCATTCGCGCCCCGAAGGGAATGAGCGCACTCTTCGGGGATGACCTCGTGATAGTAGATTTCACGCCACTTCCCATCGAAAAACTCTGGGGGAAGATCGTAATCGCCATTCGTCATAGCACTGAGACAGCGTATGCCGGGTTTTTACAGAAGCTCGAAGTGGAGAACCGCCAGATACGCGCTCTGAGTCAAATTCGACTCAACGAAGATTTTGAACTCAGACGCGCCATGCAATTCACGGATTCGAAGAATGTAGCTGTCCGTCGAAATAAGCAACGTCAACGAACAGCCATCGATCTCCAGTTACCGGGAATCCTGCTAACAATGACGCCGAGTTCAGACTGGGACTTGCTAGGGCACGCGATTTGCTGGATCGGCTACAAGGACCGGGGCTGGCTTAACGAAATTGAGACGCCAGATCCCATGTAGCATGCGAGAATGTCGAAAGCGGCTCAATCTCCTTTCCGGGGCGCAAATGAGATCACTTGGGAGTGGAATTCGAGGCGCGCTAAACCATGGTTTGGACAAATAAATTGTCCCTTAGACGAAATTGGACAAAATGTTTCGTCCCCACGTCTCGAAAATTGGACAAAAAGAATTGTCCCTGCACAGAAGGGTACGGGCTTCAGCCCGTGCATTAATCGCAATTCAAGATGGGCTTTACAGGCTGCGAGAGAACTTGTTCAGATGAAGGGTACGGGCTTTAGCCCGTACATAAACACAGCAAAATGAGTTGGGCTTTAGCCCCTGAGGGCCCAACAACCATACCGCAAGGCGATCTTTGAAATCCGCGGTTGTTCTGAAATTTGGAAATGAAATGGATGTCTCTGGCAACAAAAACTGAAATGATCGAATCCCAAACCAACCCGCCGAATACGCCGCCCGCATCCCGGAGGCCCGCATGAGCACCCCGGAAACCGGCGGCCGCCTGCGCGCCTACTGGCAATTCATCCTCTCGGTCCTCTACTTTTTCATGGCCCGCTCCGTGGCCCACCGCACCGCCGCCGCACTCTCCGGCGATCGCTGGTTGCCGCTCGTCGAGCAAGCCGTGCTGGCTCTCCTGTTGTTCCTCGGCTACGCAGCCCTTGGATTCTGGCTGAACCGCCAGTTGAACCCCATCAGCGAGCAGGGCTTGCCGCTACGGCCAGGCTGGCGACGCGAAGCGGGAATGGGCCTCGCGGCCGGTTGGGGCCTGGCGGTCGTTTGCGTACTTCTCATGGCGCTCCGTGGCGGCATCGCCGTCTCTGTTTCCACCCATCTCTCCGCCTGGGGCTGGCTCCTGGCCGATGCAGCCTTCTTTGCGCTGGCTGCTCTTGCGGAAGAGGTCGCTTTCCGCGGCTATGGATTCCAGCGCTTCGCCCACGCGGTAGGCCCCCTCGGCGCTTCTCTCGGATTCGCCGCCTATTACGCCATCGTGCAGTCGCTAGTGCCAGGCTCAAGCCGCGCCAGCATCTTCGTCTCAATCGCTCTGGGCCTCGTCCTCTCCACGGCCTACCTGCGCACGCGCGGCCTCTGGCTCAGTTGGGGGCTCAACTTTGGCTGGAAAGCCAGCCGCGCCCTGCTCTTCGGCCTCGCGGTCAGCGGCGTCAATACCCATTCGCCCGTCATCCAGGGCAACCCAATGGGCCCCTTTTGGCTCACCGGCGGAGGCTTCGGCCTTGACGGTAGCGGGGTAGCATTCCTGGTCCTCCTCGCCGCGCTTCCCTTCGTCTTCCGCCTCACCCGCGAACTCGACTTCCAACACAACGCCCCCGTCATCGTCCCAGGAGGCATGCCTGTCGATCTTGACGCCGCCGCGCGCTCGCAGCATGAGGCCGCCATGGGCTCAGCCGCGCCCGCGCCCCCCGCGCTTATCCAGATCGGCACGCCTGCACCCGCCCCGCCTCCTCCCCAGCCCAAAGAGCCAGCCTCCGGCCCAAGCTAGAGCATTTTTCTCGTAGGGGTGGACAGGCTTTGAAAGGGCACGGCGGGGTACCCTCTGGGTCCCGTGCCGCAAATGCTGCAAAAATGAGTGAGGGCTGGTAGGGATGGCCATTTATTAGTAAGCGTCTGACCAACGCACCTGTAAACAGCGTGCGATATGTGATGGACTCTTC
>CAYQOQ010000313.1:0-2887 GCA_964419175.1 uncultured Occallatibacter sp.
TCCTCGATGAAGAATGCCTGGAAGCCATGCGCGTCTTTTTCCGCATGGCCGCGGAGTGCGGCGTCCTGCCGGAGTATGAAATTCCGTTCCCGCAGCTTGTTATTTAAGGAAGCTCAGAATCAGCCGGTTTTAAAGAGCTTTCGATTCAAGTGCAACAAGACTTTGGGTGCCCCATCCTTGAATCGTTTTTGATTCAAGGGTGGGAGACAACAGATATCCATCTCGGCCATAAACAGCAAGACTCGACCATAAACAGTAAGAGCCGAAACGCTTAATCCTGCCCCTGCAAATCATATTCTTGCACTCTTTCCCAAATCTCATTTGCGAAATTGTGAAACGAATCGCGCACGACCTTCACTACTCTTCAACATCGGCAGTGGGAACTGCCTCCCCTCATTGAAAAAAGGAGATCGAAATGTTGAAGAGAACCTTTGTGTCCTTACAGGCAGCGCCTGCCCGCTCAACGCACGAATCAACCGCGCCCTTCCAGCACTCGATGGCAGGGAAAGCCGGAGCATTCGCCCTGACCCTGGCCCTCGCAGCCTCAGGATCGCTGGCCTTCGCTCAGTCCGACAAAACAGAGTTCGCCGCGGAGAAGCCACGCTTTGTGTCTTTCGCCAACTTTGTCGAAAGCACCCGGAGCGCAAACTCCAACGACTTCCTGGCGCGCGCCGACAGCAAGGTCAGGACGCGGCCGCCTTTGAGGAGATGCGCCAAAGCATTCTCAACCGGTATCAAGGCATTGAAGTAACTCATAGCTTCCTCAGCGGCGGGCAGCACTACGACTGTGTTCCCATCGACCAGCAGCCGGCCATCCGCAACTTCCACCTTTCCAGCATCGCCGATGCCCCACCGCAGGAATTTGCCGGAAAGCCCGTAACCGCGCAGGGCAATGTCCGGCCCGCCCAGCTCGACTCGGAGAAGCCCGTCGACGAATTCGGTAACTCAACTCGTTGCGAGGCAAACACCGTGCCGCTTCTGCGCACCACGCTCGACACCCTCAGCCGCTTCGCCACCTTGCAGGACTTCTATCACAAGACCCCCGGCGGCGCGGTAAAGGAAGCGCAGGCGCGGGCGGAGGAAGATGACTCGAGAAATGAATTTGTCGATCCCACAGTAGCTTCCCACAAGTATTCATTCACCTATCAGTATGTGAACAACCTGGGCGGCAACTCCAACAACAATATCTGGGATCCCTACGTGAACACCTCGCTCGGCGAAGTCTTTTCTCTCTCGCAGGAGTGGTACGTGGGCGGCAGCGGTTCGGGAACGCAGACAGAGGAAGTGGGCTGGGTGGTCTATCCCGCCATGTTCAACGACGAGAGAACCCACTTCTTCATCTTCTCCACGCCGGATGACTACAACATCAACGACATCAAGTACGACTGCTGGAACAACACCTGCGGAAACTTTGTTCAGGTTGCGGACTCCGGGCTGCTGGGAAACTACTTCAACACCGTGAGTTCGACCGGCGGAACTCAGTTTGAATTCGCCGCATTGTATTACCTGTATGAGGGCAACTGGTGGCTGAGTTATCAGGGAACCTGGGTCGGCTACTATCCCGGCGCAATGTACAAGGGCGGGCAGAACACGAAGAACGCGCAGATTATCGAGTTCGGCACCGAAGGCGTGGGCACCACCGTCTGGCCTCCCGAGGGCAGCGGCGCCTGGGCCTCCACCGGCTGGGCACATGCGGCCTATCAGCGCAATCTCTATTACATCGCCACAGGCTCGACTTATCACTCTTACTGGGATAGCCTGACGCGCGATATCCCGTCTCCGGCCTGCTACAGCATCGCCGGACCCTACTCCAGCGGCGGCACAGGTTGGGAAGTGTACTTCTATGAAGGCGGCCCTGGCGGCAAAGGCTGCTAAGGCTTTGACCGCTTGTTCTTGTACCAAGTGTGGGTGCCCCAGGTCTCGATTTTGAGGCCTGGGATAGGACGCACTCAACGTAAGAAATGATGCGGCCAGATGCCTGGTTAACCAGGTAAGTTAGCACTCCCGATGGGCACATAGACAAGGAAGGCCCGCATCATCGATGCGGGCCTTCCCTGTTTTCGAACCGATCGCACTTACATTTCCTGCAAATGCCGGCGTAGCAAGTAGGAGCTAGAAGCTAGGAGCTAGCGGCTAGGTCTCTGACTGCTTGATTTTGTACCACTGATGGGTGCCCCAGGTCTCGATTTTGAGACCTGGGAAAGCATGAACTCAATGAAACTTCTTCATCCGGTCACAGACCTAGCTTTAAATTTCCCACCGCAGCAGCGTCGTTCCCACCGTGAACCCCGCACCAACAGCGGCCATCAGCACTAGGTCGCCCTTCTTCATCTTGCCTTGCTCGACGGCTGTTTCCATGGCCAGCGGAATGGTTCCGGCCGACGTATTGCCGTACTTCTCAATATTGATGATCACCCGCTCCGGATCCATCCCCAGCCGGTCCGCGGTCGAAGTGATGATCCGCTTGTTGGCCTGGTGAGGAATGAAGCAGCCCAGGTCCGCGCCGGTCAGGCCATTGCGCTCCAGCAGCTTCGCCGTTGCCTCGGCCATCTTGCGCACGGCAAACTTGTACACCGCCGGACCGTCCTGGTAGATGTAGTGCATCTTCTTGTCCACGGTCTCATGGGTCGATGGATTCAAGCTGCCGCCGCCCTTCAGGTTCAGGCTCACGCCGCCCGACCCATCAATCTCGTTGATGAAATCGATGAAGCCGATCTCGCCCTCTTGGGCCGGTTCCAGCAAGACTGCCCCGCCGCCGTCACCAAACAGCACGCAGGTGGTGCGGTCGGTGTAGTCGGTCATGCGGGTGTTGGCGTCGGCGCCGATGACCAATACCTTCTTCTGCGCCCCGCTCTCCACCAGCTTGACGCCCGCCTGCAGCGCAAAC
>CAYQOQ010000314.1:0-2871 GCA_964419175.1 uncultured Occallatibacter sp.
GACCAAAGGCCAAACTGCGTTTGCGTCATGTGTAGCAGGCTCCCAATCGCCGGAAACGCGAGCAAGGCAACTGAATTCAGCATAAAAACAGTTCCCAGCGAGACGGCAATCTCCTCTTCACCGGCATTAGTGATTGGAGCAATTGCGGCGATGGCGCTGCCGCCGCAGATGGCCGTGCCGACCGAGATGAGAAATGAGATTCCGCGCTTTACCTGAAGGAGTCTTCCCAGCCCCCAACCAAGGAGCAAGGCGATGCTGATGCTTGCTGCGGTATAAATGAATCCGGAGCGGCCAGTTTGAAGAACCTGCTGCAGGTCCATGCCGAATCCGAGGCCGACAACGGAGGCCTGCAACAGAAGTTTGGATAGCTTCTTTGCTTCAACATGAAAGGGATGAACGAAAGAGAATCCATAGACGAGGCCTGCGGCCAGCGCCACTGGCGGGGAGACAAGCCCGCTGGCGGCAACGATCAATCCGATGAAGAATATGTTCTTGGACACACAACAAGTGTTGCTGGGAAAGTCGTCCTCGTCCAAGCAGAAGTACTCATGCCCTATTTGCGATTCTTATGGGTCCCGATGGGTTGCGATCGCCTTGCGCCGGTCGATGTTCTCTGCGCGCCTGCGCGCGAGAAGAGAAACCTCCGGAATTCAAGAGCCACGCCTACCGGCTCGGGGCCGGCTGGATACGCCACGAGAAAATCGCGTTTGACGTTCAATCCTTCAACTTCGACAATCTTGAAACTGTTATCGATCCTGAGGTCCTTGGCAATCGCCCAACGAGAAACGAATCCGACACCAAGTCCTGCTTCCACGGCGGATTTGATTGCTTCGGTTGAATCCAGCTCCATTACGATGTGCAATGAACTTCGCTTGACGCCTTGCCGTTCAAGAGCCATCTCAATCACATGCCGTGTGCCCGATCCGCGTTCCCGCATAAGCAGGGGGATACTGGCCAATTCGGAACAGGAGACGGAGGCGCGCTCGGCCCACTCGTGCGCGATGGATACGATCAACACCAGTTCATCCTGAAGAAACGGCTTCGTCTTGACGTCGCGGTTTCGCGCCGGACCCTCGATGAATCCCAGTGCGATCGTCTGCTTCTCCACAGCTTCCACAATGTGTTCCGTATTGCCGCTGACCAGAGTGGGATGAACGCGGGGATGCTCTTTGCAGAACTCGCCGAGAAGACGAGGCAACACATACTGAGCGATCGTGGTGGAAGCGCCGAGCGCCAATTGGCCGGCGTGTTCTCCGCTCAGGGATGCGATTTCGTGTTCGGCTTCGGCCAAAAGCGAATTGACCTGCTTCGCGTAATCGAGTAGAACCCCGCCGGCATCGGTCAGTGTGATGTGCGCACCGCTGCGATCGAACAACTGCACACCAAGATCTTCTTCAAGCGCCTTGATCTGGAGACTTACCGCGGGTTGGGTCAGGTACAGTTCTTCTGCGGCCTTGCGGAAACTGAGCTGTTCCGCAACTGCGCGGAAGACCACGACTCGGAAGTTCTCAAGGCTCGCCATTGAATGATTAGAACACCGATGCCGCGCGTTCAATGCAAGCGATCTTCAGGGACCGTGTGGGACCCGTGCAGGATGTTTACGATGAGCCATGGCCAGTTGGAAATTGAGTTCCATGCATTGTCATGCGCTTGGCCATTTCTGTCGGCTTGGGCCTCCAGTAAGAATCTGCAATAACGAAGGCCGCTCCTGAACCATTGCGCCAGATCTAGAATTCACAGCCATCTCGCAAACTAAGCACAAAAGAGATAGCTACAATCACGCTGAAAAGTGACGCAACTCTATTAATTACAATAGGTTGTTGGCTCATCACAAGGATCTGTCCCAGGAAGTCTTGTGTCCAGAGATCGATTCAAGAGCTGACTTGTTCCTAGCAACCTCGGCCCTGAGCGGGCGTCCTTGGCTGTGATTCAACCCGTACCTTTTCACACGGCCGGATCGGTGGATCCGGCCGTTGATTTGATTGGATTTATGAGGTGGTTTTTTGGACCCCTTTTCACAGGGCAAAAGGGGCCCGGTTCATGCCGATTTCTCGAGTACTCCCAGTATCTGGGCCGAGGGCTTTCGCAGCACACGTTGCACCGTGGCCGTGGAGATGCTATGGCCTTTGGCGATCTGGCGAAGGCTCTGGCCATGCTCGCGGTCTCGTTGGATGGCGAGGTTATCCAGTACCAACGGATTTCTGCCGATCTGACGGCCTTCAAGGCGGGCGCGCCGCATGCCGGCGCGCACCCGCTCGATGATCAGGCTGCGTTCCAACTCGGCGATGCAGCCGATGATCACGACGATGGCCCGGCCCAGCGGTCCAGCAGTATCGATGCTCTCCCTGAAGCTGACGAACTCGACACTGATTCGGTTCAGTTCGCCCAGCACCTCAAGAAAATGGCGCGTGGAACGAGCGATGCGATCGCACGCCCAGGTCATCACAACATCGAACTGGCCGCGGCGGGCGTCAGCCATCATGGCATCGAGCCCGGGGCGTTTGGCCTTTGTGCCGGAGATCTTGTCCGTGTATTCCTTGACGATTACATAGCTGCGCTGGGCAGCCATCTGACGTAGATCGAGGATCTGCGTTTGGGGGTTCTGATCATAAGTCGAAACCCGCGAGTAGAGCGCGGCGCGCTTCATGCGCGCCTGCTCTTCTTCTGCGGGGTGGCGTATCCATGCTTGGCGACATAGTTCTGGATGAACTCCTGAAGCACGATCGTCATCTCGAGGCCCCGAGCGGCAGTTGCGGCCTTAAAACTGTTGTGAAGCTCTGTTGGGATATTGATATTCACGCGTTTTAACCCTGTTCCTTGATTGTTCTCACCTCCTTCCTCTGGGGTGAGCTTATACGGGTTTGAGCACCA
>CAYQOQ010000315.1:0-2846 GCA_964419175.1 uncultured Occallatibacter sp.
CCCTGTTCCCTGTTCCCTGTTCCCTGTTCCCTGTTCCCTGTTCCCTGTTCCCTGCTTCAGAAGTACTTCTTCAAATCCATCCCGTTATAGAGCGACGCCACCTGTTCTCCATACCCGTTAAACATCAGCGTCGTCCGCCGCTGCGCATAGAACGGCAACCCGATCCGCCGCTCCGTCTTCTGGCTCCACCGCGGATGGTCCACATTAGGATTCACGTTCGAGTAGAACCCGTATTCGTTCCGCGCCTGATCGTTCCACGTAGTCGGCGGCATCTTGTCCACAAACCGCACCGTCACAATCGACTTGGCCGACTTGAACCCATACTTCCACGGCACCACGATCCGTACCGGCGCACCGTCCTGGTTGGGCAGCACTTCGCCATAGAGCCCAAACGTCAGCAGTGTCAGCGGATTCATCGCCTCATCCATCCGCAGCCCTTCGCAGTAGGGCCAGGCGATGGTCGCATCCTGCCCATACCATTTCTCCACATGCCGATCGAAGTACGAGAGGAACTGGACATACTTTGCCGACGGCAGCGGATTGCACTGCTTGATGAACTCTGACAGCGAGTAGCCGACCCACGGAATCACCATGCTCCAACCCTCGACGCAGCGATGGCGATAGATGCGGTCTTCCAGCGGCCGCAGCTTCAGCAGCGCCTCAATATCGAAGGTCAGCGGCTTCGCGACCTTGCCTTCCACCTTCACCGTCCACGGCCGCGTAGGCAATCCGCCCGCATTTTTGGCAGGCTGATCCTTATCCACTCCGAACTCGTAGAAGTTGTTGTATGTGGTGATGTCCTGGTAACTGGTGAGTTGCTCGCCGGTCGTGGTCAACGGACTCTTCACAGTCTGCAGCTTGGTTCCCGCGTGCGCGGCCATGTCTGGATCGAAAATGCCAGCCAGTCGTTCCGCACCCAACACAGCCGCTCCCGCTGCTGCGGCGCCGCGCAGAAAGCGCCGGCGATTAAAGTACTCAGCGTAGTCGTCCTTCGACGTGATTTCGGACGAGGGAATATCAGAGGGTTTACCGATGAGCATGTTTTGACCTCGCACGGGGAAACGAACGCTTGTGACCATTAGACATAACAGAGGGGGCACGCGTCACAAAAATCTGTGGCTCCTCTCAAAAAACTGTCAGGGGCACCAAAAGCCGCCGAAACTTAGTCGGTTCGCAAAAACGGCCATTGCCCCAGCCGCCTGGCGCGGAAAAGATAAATCCCCGTGCCGGAAACGGCGATGAGCGCCGCCACCGCCAGCCCGCCCAGAGCGTGGCTGCGATTCAGCAGGATAAACAAGAACCCAGCAATCGCCACCAGTGGCGGCAGCGGATAAAGCGGAATCCTGAACGGCCTCTCCAACTCCGGCCTCTGCACGCGCATCAGCATCACGCCCGCCTGCTGCAAAAAGAATTGCAGCAGTATCCGCGTAATCACCAACATCGTAATCACCTGCGCCAGCGAGAAGAAGCAGAACGCCGCGCCCACCACGCCCAGCGCCACCAGCGAACGGTGCGGAATGTGATGCTTGGGATGAACCGCCGCAAGATAGCTGAAGTAGTTCCCATCGCGCGCCGCGGCATAAGGCACACGCGAGTAGCCAAGCAGCAGCGAGAAAACCGAAGCAAACGCCGTCCAGATAATCAGCGCCGCCATCATGTATCCAGCCCAACTGCCGAAGGCCGAGTGCGCAATCTCCGCCACCAGCCGCACCCGCACCAGCGCGCTTTCCCCCGTATGCGCCGCCGCATCGCGCAGCGATGGCAGCACCGCCAGATTCATCGTCACGTAGAATGCGGCCACAAACAGCACGCTCAGCAGAATCGCCCGCGGAATCGTCTTCTCCGGCCGCCGCACCTCGCCGCCCAGAAAGCAGATGTTGTAATAACCCCAATAGCAGTACGTCGTCAGCAGCGTCCCCTGCGCCAGCCCGCTCATCGCCGCGTGTGCGGAGAGTACGGGCGCAACCGGCATTTGAAAACCGCCCGTGGCCGCGGCGTGCGCAAAGCCGGAGACAATCACGCCCGCAATCGAAATCAGCACGCCGACAAACATCACCCACGCCATCCACGTCACCGTCTTCAGGTTCCGATAGAGCAGCCACGTCATCATCAGGCAAGCGGCGGCAGCGGCAAAGTTCGAGTAGTGCAGCATCGGCAGCGCCGCCACTGGCGTCCCATCCAGTCCCGGCCAAAATACTCCCAGAAAACTCGACAGCCCAATGCACCCCGACGCAATCGACAGCGGCGCTGAAAAGCTCAACTGCCAAACGTAGAGAAAGCTAAGCCAGTTCCCCGCGCGATCGGGCCCATAGATTTCGCGCAAAAAAGCGTAAGAGCCACCCGCCCGCGGAAACGCCGCCCCCAACTCAGCCCACACCAGACCATCGGCCACGGCAATCACCGCGCCCAGCACCCAGGCCCACACCGACAAGTGGAACCCCGCCGCAGCAATCACCAGCGGCAGCGTGATGAACGGCCCCACCCCGATCATCTCCAGCATGTTGAACAAAACAGCCGAGCGTAGACCAATGCGGCGCTGAAGTGTTGGCGATTTGGCCGGCGCGATAGAAGAATCGATCATAAGAAGGCTAGAGCGTCTCTCCCTTTGATATAAAGTTTTGGGTGCCCCAGGTCCGGGGCCCCCAAGGACAGGCTTTCGTCCTTGGGGTGGAGGCCCCTCGCATTTGGGGACCTGGGAACGTGAAATCGAAAAATCTCCCTCTACGGCAAATAGGAGAGATGCCCTGGCTCTCTGCACGAAGTACAGATTTGAAGGGTACGGGCTTTAGCCCGTACATGCATACTGCCCAATTGATGTGAGCTTTAGCCCCTGAGGGAATGTAATC
>CAYQOQ010000316.1:0-2825 GCA_964419175.1 uncultured Occallatibacter sp.
TGGTTTCGTAGTCGATGTCGGCGGTGTGGGTGGTGACGGAGTTGAGGAAGTGACGATCGTGCGAGATGCAGATGAGGGTGCCCGAGTAGTTCTGGAGGAAGTCCTGCAGCCAGTGGATAGACTCGAGATCGAGGTAGTTGGTGGGCTCGTCGAGTAGGAGCGCTTCGGGCTTGCCGAAGAGGGCCTGGGCAAGGAGGACGCGGACCTTCTGGCCGCCCTGGAGTTCGCTCATGCGGTGGTCGTGGATGTCTTCGCGGATGTCGAGGCCGTCGAGCAGGACTGCAGCGTCGGCTTCGGCGGTGTAGCCGTCCTCGTCGCCGATGACGCCTTCGAGTTCGCCTAATCTCATGCCGTCGGCGTCGGAGAGTTCGGACTTCTCGTAGATGCGGTCGCGCTCTTCAAGAGCTGCCCAGAGAGGCTTGTTGCCCATGATGACGGTGTCGATGACCCTGTAGGCGTCGAAGGCGAACTGGTCCTGGCGGAGCACGCCGAATTTGCGCGGGCGGACGACATTACCCTTTTGGGCATCGAGGTCGCCGGTGAGGACCTTCATAAACGTCGACTTGCCGGAGCCGTTGGGACCGGTGAGGCCGTAGCGGCGGCCGGAGACGAAGCTGACACTGACGTCTTCAAAGAGGACTTTGGAGCCGTAGCGCATGGAGACGTTGCTGACACTGAGCATTGTGTTCTGGTTCCTATGGGTTGCGGGCGGGCCGCACGAATGCGGCGGCTGCGCCGGCCGGTTGAAGCTGGGGTGGTTCTGGTTGATGGCGCGGGGGTTGCTTCCCAGGTCTCAAAATCGAGGCATGGTCACCCGGATGCGCCCGGAGAACTTCGGCTCTTCTAGTTTCTCATACCTGCCAAGAAACGGAGATCCAGTTGGGCGGCGCATTGCGGTGGCCAAGCGGATTGGTTGCAACAAAGGCAGCGAGTTGGCCTCCGCTGCGCGGGGATGGCAAGTTGGCGGGTTGGCGGTGATACGCGACGGCGCGGTTTCGTCCATTCACGAGTCGGCAACGGTGGGGACTTACTTGTGGCGACGCTTGGACGCCGGATGCGTGGGCGCAGGGTGCCTGGAGCGGGGCTTTGTTTTCTGCGGGTTGGACTTGGGCGCGTGTTTGGCTGGGCGGGCGCTGTGGGCCTTGGACGGGTGTTTGGCGGGACGTACGTTGTGGACTTTGGGCGGGAGGGGCGGAACGTTGGCCAGATCAGCGAGCAGGGTGTTGGCTTCGTGATAGAGGCTAATCTCCGATCCGCCTTTGCCCTCGGTGATGGCGAGGAAGATGCCGGTCTGGCGCTGTGGGCTGAGGGCGATGTAGGTGCCGAAGCCCGCGCCGCCGCCGGTCTTCTCCATGACCATGGAGGGGCTGGCGGGGTCGCCGAGCTGAATCCAGGCGAGGCCAATGCCGGTGGCGTCGCCGGCATGGTTGAGGCCTTCCATTGATTTGAGCTGCCTGGGCCGGAGGTAGACGTCGAGAGCTCCAGCAGGCTGCGCGGGAGAGCCGGGAATGTGCAGGACGTACTGGAGGAACCTGGTCATGTCGGCCGGGGTTGAGTAGACGCCGCCGCTCGGGCCGGAGGGTTGCGTATCGGTGCAGGGGCCTTCGTCGCGCGATCCGCGAAGCAGGCGGGAACATTGATCGGGCGAGGGCGCGAGCGTTGTATCCCACATGTGCAGGGGCTCGATGAGGTTTTCGCGCAGGAGATGCGCATAGCTGTTGCCGGAGGCGGAGGCGAGGGCGTCACCGAGCAGATCGAAGCCGATGTTGGAATAAGCCGCCGCGGTGCCGGGGGGCGACTTGAGCTTCTGTTTTGGCAGCCAGTTCCAGCGGTAGGTGTAGTTGGGAAAGGTGAAGTGCGGAGTTTTTGGGGGATAGGAGGAGACTTCGCGGGGCAGGCCGGCGGTGTGCGTGGCGAGATCGCGGAGGGTGATGGGCTGGCCGGCGGCGTAGAGGGGGACGAACTTGCCGGTGGGCGCATAGCTCTGGAGGGGGTCGTCGAGCTTGACCTTGCCTTCAGCGACGAGGCGGGCGAGCAGATCGGTGGTGAGGATTTTGGAAACGGAGCAGAGACGGATTTCGGAGTTGGAGTCGGGGGTACGGCCGCTGCCGGGAAAGGTCTGGCCGTATGTCCTGATCATGGTCTCGTGACCGCGCACGACGACGAGCACCATGCCGGTTACGCCCGACTGCTCGAAGATATTTTGGCCGCGCACGTCGGCGTCGGCGAGGGAGAGAGGCTGTTGCGCGGCGAGAGACGCTGCCAGTGCACAAAGCAAAGTAGCCGCGATGAGACGGCTGGCTTGCGACAAGCGATTGGGCGAATCTGTGGACTTGGGCGTGAGCTTTGAGATGAATTTGGGGCTGTATGAAATAACTATGACCGCAGTCTCCCTTGAATAATGCCTATATGGCTAACTATAACGCAGCGGGCTCGGGGGAGCGGTGCGCTCTTAGCATCTGTCCAGAAACCCTGAAAAGACATCGGAGATGAGATAAAGAACATACCTCAGGGGCTAAAGCCCAACTCATTTTGCTGAATTTATGTACGGGCTGAAGCCCGTACCCTTCACCGTAATTCAAGTTGTTGAACAGATTCTCAGAAGACGGTGGTGAGCTTGGCGAAGGAGTCGAGCTCGATGAGGTGCTGGCCGGGAGGCGCGGCGTCGACGGTGGCGTGTTCGAGGACCCAGGTGTCTTTGTGGAAGAGGAAGATGGCGTGGAGTCCGGCGGCGAGAGCGGGGTTGATGTCGCTCTTGGGGCTGTTACCGATCATCCAACTGGTGTGGGGCGCGAGCTCGTGGCGGGCGATGACCTGGCGGTAGG
>CAYQOQ010000317.1:0-2825 GCA_964419175.1 uncultured Occallatibacter sp.
TATCCTTGCGACAGGCCGGTGCCATCTCTTCGACAACGTGAACGAGATTACCGGAACTGCGCTCCAATGGGATGAGGGACCGGCATGGGAGTTGGTCGCCGAACTGCGCGAACAGAGTGAATCGCAGTTCGCGCTCACAGCCAATCTGAGCCGTGCGGGCGAGCGCATGGATCTGGCTCGTGCACGGCATCTCTACGCAAGTGGATTCCTGCTTACCGACGAAGGGATGGCCATGACGGCGCCGGGCTCCTCGCCACGCTGGTTCCACGCACTCAAAAACAATCACCAACTCGTCATTCCGCAAGAACAACTGCCTGCCTTCATCGAGCGTATGATGAGCGCACCCGATGCGCCGCGACTGGAGTTGCCGCCGAACCTTGGATTTGAAACGACGACGGAAGCGCCGCATCCGCAGTTGCACATCAAGCGTGAGGCGCGTCGCACAAATGTCGAATGGATGTGCGCCGATCTTGTCTTCGACTATGCTGGTCGGCAAGTAACCGAGGATGAACAGGCAAACGGATTTCTGGATGCGAGCGCTCGCCGCTGGCTGCGCCGCGATTTAGCTAGCGAAAACGAGGCACGGCAACTTCTCATCTCGCTCGGCCTCGTTCTCATGGATGTGCAAGGTCAAGAAGCGCGCCAGTGGCGCTTTGATGGTGCAGCTTTGCCGCGCGTCGCCGCGGAGTTGCTCACTCGCGGATGGCGCGTGGCGGCCGAAGGCAAGCGCTTTCGCACTGCGGTTGCGACGCATTCTGAAATCACCAGCGGCGTCGATTGGTTTGACTTGAAGGGCAAGGTGGACTACGGCGCCAGCGAGTTGGCACAGTTGCCGGAGTTGCTCTTCGCACTGCGTCGCGGCGAGCGCATGATTGAACTTGGCGACGGAAGCTACGGTCTGCTTCCCAAAGAATGGCTACGGCAGTTCGCAACCATCGGCGCCATGGGCCGCGCGAAAGAAGATGCGATTCGTTTTTCGTCTGCGCAGGCCGGCTTGCTCGACGCGCTTCTGGCCGCGCAGCCGGCCATCGACTGCGACGCTGTCTTTACACGCATTCGTGAAGGACTGCGACGCTTTGAGCGCATAGAACCAGCCGCACAGCCCGCGGGTTTCACGGGCCAGTTGCGCGGCTATCAGCGCGAAGGGCTGGGCTGGCTGCAATTTTTGCAGGGATTCGGTTTCGGCGGCTGTCTGGCCGACGACATGGGCGTGGGAAAAACCGCACAGGTGCTGGCCTTGCTGGAATCGCGCCGCACACTACGCAAGAAGAGAAAACTCAGCAAGCCCTCGATTGCGGTTGTGCCCAAGTCGCTGGTCTTCAACTGGCGGCAAGAGGTCGAGCGCTTTACGCCACAACTGCGCGTCGTAGACCACACGGGATTGGGCCGCGACGTGAGCCAGATCGCTGGCTGCGATCTGGTGCTGACCACGTACGGCATACTGCGCCGCGACATTGCCCTGCTTGAGGAGATCGCCTTCGACTACGTGATTCTCGACGAGGCGCAGGCCATCAAGAACGCGCAGACCGATTCGGCCAAAGCAGCGCGCCTGATGCGCGGCGATCATCGACTGGCCATGAGCGGCACACCCATCGAAAACCACATCGGCGAACTGTGGTCGCTCTTCGAATTTCTCAATCCAGGCTTGCTCGGCGCATCAAGCCTCTTTAAAGCCGCCGGCGCCAATGGCCGTGCGATGGACGACGCCTCACTCAGCCTCATCAAGCGCGGCGTGCGGCCCTTCATCTTGCGCCGTACCAAGGAAGAGGTTGCGCGCGACCTGCCGCCCAAGACCGAGCAGACGCTCTATTGCGAACTCGAACCGCGCGAGCGCAAGCTCTACAACCAACTGCGCCAGCACTACCGCGACGCGCTGTTGCCGCAGATCGGCAAGCAGGGCGTGGCCAAGACGCGCATACAGGTACTCGAAGCCCTGCTGCGTCTGCGCCAGGCCGCCTGTCATCCCGGGCTGATCAACGAGAAGCAACGCGCCAAACCAAGCGCCAAACTTGACCTACTCTTCGAACAACTGGAAGAAGTCCTGGCAGAGGGCCACAAGGCGCTGATCTTTTCGCAATTCACCAGCCTGCTCGATCTGGTGCGCCAGCGACTCGACGCCAAGATGACTCCGTACGCATACCTTGATGGCAAAACCCGCGACCGCGCCGCCTGCGTCGAGCGTTTTCAAACCACGCCCGAGGTGCAGCTCTTTCTGATCAGCCTCAAGGCCGGTGGCGTCGGTCTGAACCTGACCGCCGCCGACTACGTCTTCATTCTCGACCCTTGGTGGAACCCGGCCGCCGAGGCGCAGGCAATTGATCGCACGCACCGCATCGGCCAACAGCGCCGCGTCTTCGCCTACCGGCTGATCGCGCGCGATACCGTCGAGGAAAAGGTCCTGGAGTTGCAGAAAACTAAACGCGAACTTGCCGATGCCATCCTGGGCGGTAAGACAAGTCTGGTGCAAGACCTGGGCCGGGAAGAGATCGAACTGCTGCTCTCCTGAGAAATACCGCCAATGCGTCTGCCTCACTCCATTGGGAACACAGCTTCATGGAGGCGGCAGGGAGTCAAATTCTCCGCAGTCGTACTTGGAGGTCTAAGTACGACTGGCCAAATTGGCGATAGAGAATAGGCCTTGATTTCGAGGGAACAGGCAGGCGCGGAGAAAAGTCTCCAGTCATACTTCAAGGTAAAAATCTGCGAATTTGCGGGGAATTACGCGCTTTCCTAGATGATGAATCGCGATAAGTCTATTATTATCAACTATATGGCGGAGGGAGAGGGATTCGAACCCCCGGTACCCTTTCAGGCACAACGGTTTT
>CAYQOQ010000318.1:0-2824 GCA_964419175.1 uncultured Occallatibacter sp.
GATCAGCGGCGTCATGATGTGCCGATAGAGCCGGGTTCGCCAGTTCTCGGTCTCCGGTTCCAGTATCTTGGCCCCTTCAAGATGCTTGCCTAACAGGCGAAGTGCAGCCCAGGGAGAAACCACAAAAGCAACCATCAGCGAGAAGAGCATGGCCGCCGAAGCGCCGACGGGGATAGGCCGCATGTAGGGGCCCATGAGTCCGCGCACGAAAGCCATCGGCAGTACCGCGGCAATCACGGCAAACGTGGCCAGAATGGTGGGGTTGCCCACCTCTGCGACTGCCTCGACCGCAACGACGCTCATGGAGCGGCCGTGATTTTCCGGCAAACGGAAGTGGCGCACCATATTCTCGACCACAACGATGGCGTCATCGACAAGAATGCCGATGGAGAAGATCAAAGCGAAGAGCGTGACGCGGTTGATGGTGTAGCCCAGGAAGTAAAACACCGACATGGTGAGCGCCAGCGTGACAGGAATAGCCAACAGCACTACGCCCGACTCGCGCCAGCCCAGGAACAGCGCTACGAGAAGAGTCACGGACAACGTGGCCAGCAGCAGATGCTCAAGCAATTCGTCCGACTTGTTCTTCGCCGTCTCTCCGTAATTCCGTGTAGTGGTCACCGTCACGTCATTGGGTACGGTCACGCCCTGCATCTCATGCACACGCTTGAGAACGGCATTTGAGATGTCGGTTGCGTTGGTCCCCTTACGCTTGGCTACGGTGATCGTCACGGCCGGATACTGGCCTGCGCCCTGATGCGCTGTTGCACCCGCGTTCGTGGTTCCGTAGACCACATAGTCAGCTGGCTCCGCGGGGCCATCGACAATCTTGTCGGCTACGTCGCGCAGGTACACCGGGCGGCCGCGAACCACGCCAACAACTACGGCCTCCAGATCTTCGCGCTGGGTGAAGATATTGCCGGCGTCGACGCGCACCTCCTGGTTGTTCTCGGAGAAGTTCCCAGCCTGCACGCTTGCATTCGCGGCCTGCAGATGTCCGACAATTGCCATCGGCGACAGGCCGTAGGCATTAAGTTTTTCCGTACTTAGCACCACGCGCATGGTGCGGGGGAGGCCGCCGATGATCGACGTTTCCGATACATCGCCAATCTGCTCAATGTTGTGTTGCATCTCATCGGCGATGGCGCGCAGTTGATAGCCGTTGTAATGCTCGCCCCAAAGGGTCATAGCCAGGATCGGTACGTCGTCAATGGAGCGGGCCTTGATCAGCGGCTGAGTAACGCCCGGCGGCATTCGATCGAAGTTCGAGTAGAGCTTACTATAGACCTTGATCAGCGCATCTTCCTGCGGCGTGCCAACCAGAAAGCGCACAATTACCAGGCTCTGACCAGGAGCCGAGGTCGAGTAGACATATTCGACGCCCGAGATCTGATGAACCAGGTTCTCGATGGGCAGCGTCACGCGCTCTTCCACCTCGGCCGGCGAGGCACCCGGCATCGCGGTGGTGATGTCCAGCATGGGAACAAGAATCTGCGGCTCTTCCTCGCGGGGAATGATGGCGATCGCGAAGACTCCGAGGGCAAGCGACGCGGCAATAAACAGCGGCGTCAGCTTGGAGTTGAGAAATGATTGTGCCAAGCGCCCGGCAATCCCAAGATCCTGTGTCATGGCCGAACCCCTACACGCGCCTCAATGCGCTTGCCGGCGATGTCCCGGTCAGAAGGTGTATCTACGAGCTTTTCGCCCGCAGAGACACCGGAGAGAACTTCCACGAGATCGCCTTGCGTTGCGCCCAAAGTTAGGTAGCGGAGCTGCGCGATCCCCTGGCTATCGAGAACATAAGCGCAGGAGAGCGAGCCGCGCGCGACGACTGCAGAGCGCGGAATGAGGATCGCCTGCTTGGTGCCGTTGGCAAACATCGCCGTTCCATACATCCCCGCGCGCATCTGGGCAGAGGAAGGCAGGTCGATCTTGACGAGGAAGCTGTGACTCGATGGATCGGCGGCGGGAACGATCTCGGCCACGATTCCGGTCAGGTTCGCCGACGATCCGCTACCGATGGCTACCTGCACCTTCATCCCCTTGTGAATTGCGGCAATTGCCGACTCGTCAACCGAGGCGTCAAGTTGCAACGGTCCAGCCTGATCCACCTTGAGCAAGGGCACACCGGGTGCGGCCATGGTTCCGGGATCGGCCATCCGCGCCGTGATCACACCCGCGAATGGAGCAGCCAGGCGGGTGTAACTCATCATTGTGCGCGCCCCACTTTCTTGGGCTCGCGCCGCATCGGTCTGTGCGCGCACTGCCTCAAGGTTGGCTGCCGCAGCCTGGGCGCGCTGTGAGACTTCGTCGAGTTCCTGCGGGCTCACGCTCTTCTGCGCATCAAGCTGCTTGTACCGTGCCAGCGTGCTCGTGGCCAGTGCGTCGTTTGTTTGCGCTGCGGCCTGCACATTCTGCGCCGCCTTCACGCCCGCCTGCGCCTGCTCGACCGAAGAACGCAATGCCGCATCATCGAGCACAACGAGAGTCTGTCCGGCTCGGACGCTGTCTCCCTCGCGCACCAGAACCTGCTGGATGCGACCCATTACTTGTGCAGAGACCACTGCGGATTGTTTGGCTTGAACAGTGCCGGTGGAGCCCAGGTTGAGTGGTACTGTCTGCTGCCGACTTTCGACAATCTGTACTTGAACGGTTTGAACGGTCGATGGTGTCGTGGGAGAATCACCGCCATGGCAGCCGGCAAACAGAGCCGCGGAAGCGGCGAGCAAACTTGCCCATAAGACATTCTTCATTGCAATTCCTCCGCAGCATCGGGAGTCAAAGTCCCGGTCGCGTATAAAAGTTCGCTATAGGCCATGGCATT
>CAYQOQ010000319.1:0-2807 GCA_964419175.1 uncultured Occallatibacter sp.
TTCTTTGATTTTTTCGACGCTGGCAGGAATTTTCACTCCAAATTTTGGACTGGAGATGAGCGCCGCAGCACTCTAAACGCCGTTCATGAACTCAGAAATGGTCATGCTGAAGCAAGTAGCGAAAATCTCGAGCGACCGGAGCGACGGGTTTTTGCGTCCGCGCTCCACATTGCTGATGTAGGTCCGGCCCAAACCGGTATGTTGGGCCAGATCATCCTGATTCCAACCCTTTGCCTTCCGTAGCTCCCGAACGCGCTCTCCAACTCGCGCACAAATATCCGCACTTGCCACCCCTCCAGCATGGATGTATCCTTCTGGCTATATTTCGCCAAGTGGCTACATTCGCAGGATTTGTTTGTCCTGAGCGTTGACGAATGGGGATCGTGGGGAAAGCGTTCCTTTATCTCAATTGGTTTGTTTGCGTTTCGGCGCTGATTGCCCATCTCCTAGCGAAGCAGGGAACGGCGCGGCGAGACAGTGCTGAGCGTGATCGGGGAAAAGCACGACAGTTTCAATCCTCCCAGGGGGCAAATCCGAAATGTCTAGCGAAACTGACCGCACCATCGAAGCCGGGTCCGTCCGCGACGCCGGAGAGATTCCAGCTAGCGATGTGTTGTATCAAGATGTTCCCGAGCAGAGTCCCGGTCTGCGCCTGGAGGACATGGAAACGAAGTTGAAGACGACGACCTCGCCAATTCTGCAAAAGTTCCTGCGGACACAGATCGAGCGTCTTAAACGAGACAAGGGCGAAATAGGGCTACCTTCACGGCATCCGGTCATGCCGATGCCTGGGCAAAAAGTAGAAGCCAAACTGGACGCGGCGAAGCGAGCAGAGCGCCCTGAACTACCCAATGGAAAGCCGAGGCGGTGGGAGCCTCCGAATCGACCGTTAACCCTCGAAGACCTCCGGATTCGCCGGGCGGTGAACGCGGCAGCGGACGCAGTAGAAGCAGCGGAAGGAACAGGCACAGCAAAAACTCCATCCCAAGAAATTGCAATGACTGCGGTGGAGGTTGGAGAAATGGCAACAGCGACGCCAGAAGGAATCGACGAAGAATCAGCACAGGTTAACTCGGCGAACAGTGAAAGGACCATCGTTCGCTCGTCGTCAATGCAGAGCGACAAGTCGGACAGGGAACGTGCTGCAACGAAGATGAAGTGGGCTCTAACAATCGGCTTCCTCGCCTGGGTTCTTTGGCAAGTAGCAAACGGTGTGTTCATGTGGGGCATACGACTCCGCTGGTGGGGCCACACTCCCGGAACGTGGAAATTCTAACGCGAGCTAGCGCGGATCTCGCTCGCTACGATAAACGGTGCAGGACAGCACTGAATCGCCCCGGCGCATTGCATGGCAAGAATGATTCCAGGACCGACCAGGGGCCCGCCAAGACACATGATCTGCCCTGCTGCGGGACGGTTCTAACGATGAAAGTGAAAGGTTGATTTGAAGACGTGACAACGAATCTCAAAACTTCGATTGATCGACGGCTCCCGAGGTTGATTATCTTGGCGGTTATGGCGCTTTCGATCTGGGTTCTGGCCGAAGTCATACCGACTTCGTTTATCGAAAACCAGGCCCACACTTTTTACAATTCGGGGCACCCCGCGATAGCTGAGAATGTCTTCAGTTGGGAGTGTTCAAGCCAACACGCTGATGCGTGTTTATGGCTTCGCCTGGAACATGAAACCCTGTTGCAGACTCAGGCGCCTAACCTTCAACGGGCGGCTGCCGTCAACGTCAAGGTTTGTGATGGCGACAAAAGCGAAGGATGCCTCAATCTCGGCAAAATGTTCAAGTACGGGCTTGGCGTCCCACTGGACTATTCCAGAGCCTTGGCGCTCTTCTCCAAAGCCTGTGACGAAGGCTTTGCAGATGGTTGCGCTGATCTGGGAGTAATGTACTTGGATGGCATGGGCGTCACACAGAATCGTTTCCAAGCAACTGCGCTCCTTTCCAAGGCGTGTGAAGCAGGCAGCGCAAAGGGCTGCAACGGCCTGGGCTGTATCTATGCAGAAGGGGAGGATTACTCTCGCGCGAAGGTTCTCTTTTTCAATTCCTGCAACGCGGGCGATGCCAGCGGGTGCGCCCACCTTGGACGCATTTACGAGGATGGCCTGAGCGTCCCTCAGAATTATTATTGGGCCGTAAGGCTCTATTCAAAGGCTTGCGATTCAGAAGATGCCGAAGGTTGCAACCTCCTCGGCGTTGCCTATGATGAAGGGCACGGTGCAAAGCAAGATTTCTCGCGCGCCAGAGAACTCTTTGACAAGGCTTGTCATGGTGGAAGCGAGGACGGCTGTTCCAATTACAAAGACAAGCTCGACCAAGAACACGCAGATGACCATGACGCCAGCATCGGCTAAAGATTTGTCGATTTGTGGAACGGAGGCTCGGACCAAATGGGAACTGCTGAAAGCCCATATCAAAAGGTACGCTCGACTGTGCATGTCGAGTTCAGGGTGAGGGTGAGCGATCTCGTGAACGCGACGCGACAGCTCACCGTAAATCAGGGACGAAACAAGGTCACGGACTATGCCGATGTGCTTGTCTCGGAGTCTGTAGCGACGTTCCGCACGATTGGAACATCGACAGATGTTGCAGTGAACGGGATTCAACCGGGAACTGCACGGCTTCCGATCCCGACGTTCGAGAAGATTTTTGCTATTGCAAAGACTTTCAAAGCCAAAGAGATACTAGTCCTGATCTGGGATGGGTTAATCAAAATTGGCAGTTGGCAAACGAGGAATTCGGAGATCGTGCTCGGCGTGGTCCCAGACCCCGACCTCGATATGCCATCTGATGCAAC
>CAYQOQ010000320.1:0-2766 GCA_964419175.1 uncultured Occallatibacter sp.
GACGACGCTCGACAATGCGGCAGATGGCGGCTCCGAGACGGGCCTTGGTGTCGAGCTCGGCGGCATCGGGAAGATTCATGTCGGCAAAGACGTTGCCGCTGCTGGGAATCACTCGCTCCGTGGTTCTAGCGGGCATATCTCTCCTTGTAATTACTATCCTACTTTTGGGATATATCGTCGAGTGTGGTCTTCATGCCTTGTGGAAGTCGCCGATCGAAGTGTGTGGTTTCCCACCCTTCGCTAGAAAAAAGCGAAGGATGGGGCACCCTCAGTGTATTACTAGGTAAAGGGTGGGGCACCTGGCACCTAGCTGGGAACAGGGCTATCCGATTGAGAGGGGTTGTCCTTGGTTTCTACCATTGCGTCGAGGAGTTCGCGGGCGGTTGGTTCTAGCCAGGGGTTTGTGAAGATTCCGTCCATACCATTATCCTTTTCGCCCTTTTCCCGCCGTAGCGCGTCCTCAATTGCTTGCCGGTCCATTCGGCGAGACCGCCAATATGCCATAGACCGTAGCATCGGATCAGTATCCGCGCGTCCGAGTTTCAGCGTCTCCTCATCCTCTGGCAGGCAGCTTTGGAGGATTGCCTCTCTGAGGTGAGAGTCTTGACACTTCGGGTAGATTGCAGCCTTGACCCTGTCGTATGTCTGAACGGTGTAGAAGGCGGGGATCTGAATGCCATGGTCCTCCGGCCATTTCGCCGCGAGTTCCCACACTGCTTTTGAATGATCGCGGGAGAGATAATACGGAAAATCGCGCGTCCTTGTCCGTCGGCCATTTTCCACCACACGCTTGTTCACAAGACAGGCTTTGGCTAGTTGAAATCTCTCGCTCATCTCGATGCCGAGCTTCGTGTCGTTCAGATCAAGAATAAGCTCCACGAGATCGAGGTTCAGAGCCTCGTTTCGCATCATTGCTAGACGCCCAAGCGGGGTGCACGTCTTGAACTCGTCAAGCCAAGGCTCGATCCACAAGGAACTTAAGAATTCCGGATTCTCGAACAGCGCTGCACGAACGAATGGGTCCGAATCTTGCCGAAGCCGCTCAGTAAGACCGCTAAACAGGAGTTGGGCTTTGCGGGCCATCCATTCTCGCACTGCGGGGTCGCTGTCTGTGACAGCTTTCAGAGTCAGTTCATCTGGCGGCCGACATGTTTGCGCATAGACACGGCGCAAGAGATGAATCCGCCCCCTGCTGTCCTCTCGGTCATACGACCTGGTGAGTTCGGAAATCGTGTATGCATCCTGGGCAGCATAGCGAACGGCCCAATCGGAGAGATTCCGGCTCACCCGTTCGCGTATCAGTTCGTCGTGCTTGTCCTTCGGCTGCTCGCGCTGGGTTGCGGTAGCGTCCCGCTCCCGTTTCAGCGCCTCTATTTCCGCAAGGAGATCATTCCTTAGCTGCCCGGTAGCCGACTTGACCACTTGCAGAACCTCTGAACCAGTTACCTCCCCTTGCCGTTGCTTTAGGTTTTCAATTCTTGCCACAACGTCGCGACTTAGCTGTTCCACTACCAAATCAATATGGCGCTGAAGCGCAATGTAATGGAGGTGCGCTATGTATAGGAGGAAGGACACGGCAACTACCGCTAAAAAAGCAAAACTCCACGACATCGCCAAGCCTCCTATGTGCGGATAACGGATACTTTTCTGAAAACTGAAAGACCGAGGTGATCTCCATTGCTCTAGGATGGTGTGCCTAGCCTTAGCGACCGGTAAAGGTCATACGCCCGTTTCGATCTTGGTTATTTTCTCGCGGAGGCGGCTCATTTGAAAACGGCAGATTATCGAGCAATTTTGCTGTCCTAATCGTGGAAACTCTTGCTTCAAGAATTCGAACACGTTTTTCGACAAGCGGTTATACCAATCCCACCGCTGTTTCATTCCTCCTTGATCGAATGGAAACCTATTGAGGGTCTCGTCGATATGGCGTTCGCCGGACGAGAACACCGGGAACGCGCGGTCAATGCTGCTCACGATTTCGGTTAAGAACATCATGGAACATCCTCCATGAGGAAACGTAGCATATTCTCTTTTTGTTCGTCTACCAAGCTCGGCGGGTGGCCCAGATCTCAAGATGTAAATCCAACATGGAGATGGATATTCCAGGTCTCGATTTTGAGACATGGGCCGCTCCTCCTCACTGCCGCAGATGGAAACTACTCCTCCTCTTCCTCTACCGGCCGCTTCGCGTTGGCCAGGATTTTGTCGGCTACTAGCTGCGGAACTATGTCGTAGTGGTCCATTTCCATGCGGTAGCTGCCTTTGCCTTGGGTCATGGAGGTTAACAGGGTGCCATAAGTCAGCATTTCGGCCATGGGGACATGGGCGTTGATGACTGTGGTGCGGCCCTTGGACTCCATGCCGCCTACGCGGCCACGGCGGCTGTTGAGGTCGCCCATTAATGTTCCGGCGAATTCGTCGGGGGCTTCGATTTCTACTTTCATTACTGGTTCGAGAAGGCAGGGCTTGCAGGACTCCATGGCTTTGCGGAAGGCGAGTCGTCCGGCCATTTTGAAGGACATTTCGTTCGAGTCGACGTCGTGGTAGCTGCCGTCGAAGACGGTGACTTTGTAGTCGACGACCGGGTAGCCGGCCAGATAGCCGCGGGCGGCTGACTCGACGATGCCCTTCTCGATGGCGGGGATGAAGTTGCGGGGGATTGCGCCGCCGAAGACTTCATTTCCAAATTCGAAACCGCCGCCGCGAGGCATGGGCTCCATGCGGATTTTGCAGTCGCCGAACTGGCCGTGGCCGCCGGTCTGCTTT
>CAYQOQ010000321.1:0-2723 GCA_964419175.1 uncultured Occallatibacter sp.
GTCTTCGGCGTGTTCGTCTTCTTCCACATGGGACTGATGGCGCGGAACTACATGCTGGCGGCGGTGCTGCTGGTCGGCGCGGCGCGATGCCTGCTGGCTGGCCGGGCGCGGCACTGGCTGGCGATGGTGCTGCTGGCGTTGGCCGTCAACGCCCACGTTTTTGCCATCCCTGTCGCCGCAGGCATCTTCGTCTGGTTTTATTGGCTGGATCCGGAGCCCAGCCTGCGAATTGCGGCTGGCCGCCTGAGAGAGTGGCGATTCTGGATTTCAGCCGCGCTTCTTGGTGCGGCCCTGCTGGTCTGTTACTTCACGGTGCGGCCGGCGCCGGATGGCGTGACACCCGACTACAACTTTCCAGGCGCATCTTGGCTGGACTATCTGTTGATCGGCACAGGCCGTCTGTGGAGTTTTTTTGTGCCTTTCGTCCCGCAGATGCTGGCGGAACCGTTGCGCGAAAAGCTCATCCCCGAACTCCATCCGTCGATGGTGGCGGCCGCTTTGTCTGTGGCTCTGTGGCTCCTGATAGTGGCCTCACTGGCGACGCGCCGGGGCCGGTGGTTCTTTGCGTCGACTTCGCTGGCATGGCTGGCCACGGTATGGGCAACCGTGCATGCGCCAAGTCCGCATCACACCAGCACGCTGTTTGTAGTGTTCCTGGTCGCATTGATGTTGAACGTGCCGGGGAAAGGGGAGCGGCCCTGGTTGCCGTTTCGCTATGCCCAGCCTGTGCTCGTGGTCCTGCTGGCTATGCAGATGGCCATGTCGATCGAATACTCGGTATTGGCGTGGTTCCATCCGTTCTCGAGTGCTGAGGCGACGGCCGAGTGGCTGGAGCGCGCGGGACAGACCCAAAGGCCGCTCGTTGTGGAACCGGATTATGCCGCATCTGTTGTGCTTGCCCGCACTGGAGTGAGATCGGCATATTTTCCAACCTGCCGGTGCCAAGGACCGTTCGTAGTATTCCGCAAGGGAAGGGACAGCAATCGGCAAGTGACGGTGGAGGAAGTAGATGCCATCAAGCGGGAATCCGGCATGACGCCCGTGGTCCTATCCCACTGGCCGCTCTCCGCGGACAACCTTCGGCAAATGGGCCTTCGACTGCTCTACCGGTCCCCGCACGGGTTCTTCTGGCCGTACGAAGATTTATACGTCTATGGCGACAGCGACGTCCCAAAGATGGCAAGTTAACCGGCAATGACCGGCGCACGAGACCCGTATCAGAACTGAGTGGGTTGTTGCCCCAGCAGAAAGACTGGTGGAGACATTGAGGCTGCAATGCCCACACGCTCCTCAGCAGCCGGTGTTCATTTGGTTCGAAGAGACGCAATCAGGTCGAGATCTTTGTGCCGCGTCAGGCAGCAACAGCGCCGGTGACTTCAGCTGCGGGGCCGCACTTCGGAACTAAAGGGGTGAGGTGCAGACCGGCTCGGACCTCTTGGCGCACCTGCATAAGGATGAGCCCGAGCCGGTTGCCGCCGCCGGTACAACGTGTGTTGACACCGTACTTCTGTTTGCCAGGCGGAAGTGACTGGCACTCGCAGACGCCCCAGTAATTGTCGTGGCAGGCATTGCCGTGGACGAGTTGAGCGTCCTCGGTGTCCAGCAGCATTTCGCGCAGAATAAGCCAGGAGAACTTCGACCGCTGAATCTCGAGCATAATGTCGAACTGCGCGGCGTCCCAATCCGGCCGCATCCAGTTCTTGGGGATATTCTTGCCGAGCCGCCTTGCGTTCCAAGGCTGCATGTTCCAACCGATGAATGAAACGCGATCAGGGCGGCTGAGTATCTTGGCTGCTTCAAAGGCGGCAGCCGGTGAATTGTACTGGTCGTTATCGAAGAAAAAGGCAGAACGAAAGAGCGGGCTCAGGAAGGCGTATTTTCCAGTAAACGACTGAACCCCTTTTCGGCAGTTGAACTGTAGAAAACCTCTGCAACGATAGACTGGTAGCGGCATTTATCGTGATGGGGGTGTCACCCGATGGGTGAGTCGTCAGAGGCAGGGATTTCTGTTTACGGTGCGGAGTTGGAGTCGTTTTCGGTCGAGACGCCAGGTGGCCGCATCCATATTCGCTGGGATCACGAGGCCAGCGCCACGCCCAACGCGCAACTGGCCTTTTTCGCCGAGTTTCTTGCCACGGCCGGGGTCTACGAGTCTTGGATCGACAGTTGCCCGCTGCGCTACGCCCCGAGCAGCGGCGGAGGTCAGCATAAACGGGACACATTGGGAACCTGGTTTCTGTCGATTCTCGCCGGTCACCATCGCTACGCGCATATCACGGCGCTACGCAGTGACGGGGTCAGCCCGCAGATCCTGGGCATGAGCAAGATAGTCAGCGAGGATGCGCTGCGCAGATCCTTGGCGCGGATGAGTGCAGACGAGAGCCGGAAGTGGCTTCGGCCACAACTTCTCTCCAGCGTCGAGGCGGCTCTGAACAGGCCGTGGATACTGGACATCGACACCACCATCAAGACGCTGTTCGGCAAGCAGAGCGGCGCTGATGTGAGTTACAACCCGCACAAGCCGGGTCGCCCTAGCCACGCCTTGCATACTTACTTTGTGAGTCATCTGCGCATGGTTCTGGATGTCGTGGTAAGTCCTGGCAAAGAGCACTCGGCGGCCCATGCGCGTCCTGGATTGAGTGACATTCTGAATAGATTGAGCAAGGATCAACTACCCGCATTGGTGCGTGGCGACTGCGGATTCGGTAACGAACCATTTATCG
>CAYQOQ010000322.1:0-2675 GCA_964419175.1 uncultured Occallatibacter sp.
AGGAACTTGATGGGCTGGCCGGTGACGTGGCGAATGGAGAGCGCTGCGCCGCCGCGTGCGTCGCCGTCCATTTTGGTGAGAACGACACCGGTGAGGCCGAGCCGCTTGTGGAAATCGGCAGCCGAGTTGACCGCGTCCTGGCCCGTCATGGCGTCGGCGATGAAGAGGATTTCAGAGGGGTTGAGGAGCTTCTTCAGTTGCTCCATCTCGGTCATCAACTGGTCGTCGATGTGCAGACGGCCGGCGGTATCGACGATGAGCGTGTCGCAGCCCATGTTGCGGGCTTCACGGCGTGCCTCGCCAGCGAGCCGGAGCACAAGAGCTTCCCCCGCAGATTCACCCTTCTGGTCGCCTTCGTAAAGCTTGGCTTCAATGGACTTGGCGACCACTTTGAGCTGTTCGCGCGCGGCGGGGCGGTAGACGTCGACCGAGACCAGCATGGGCCGATGCCCGCCTTTTTTGAGCCAGGCGGCGAGTTTGCCGGAGGTGGTGGTTTTGCCCGAGCCCTGCAATCCGGCCATCAGAATGACGGATGGCGGCTGCGAGGCAAACTTGAAGCGGGCCGTGTCCTTGCCCAGCAGCGTGATCAGCTCGTCGCGCACGATCTTGATGACCTGTTCGGACGGGGAAAGCGCGGTGAGCACCTCAGTGCCGACGGCCTTCCCGCGGATCTGCTCGATCAGGTCGCCGACCACGTTCAGGTTGACGTCGGCTTCGAGCAGGGCCACGCGAATTTCGCGCAGGGCGTCGGCGATGTTTTCTTCGGTAAGCGTGCCCTGGCCGCGGAGGGTCTTGAAGGCGCGCTGCAGCTTGTCAGTCAGATTCTCAAACATTCGGTCCCCAAAATACCAATCCCAGAATAGCGATCAAAGATAAGTGTATCGCGACCCCTGCGGCGGGGCAGGCGGCGCTTGCGCGCCATGGGGCGAGGGAATTCCCCTTTGCCGGAAGACGAAACGCAGCGCCTCCGACTCCGCTGCGCTTCGCTCAGAATGACAGAAAGGATGGAGCACGGCGCCTCAGTTGGGAACGGATCGAGCTTATTCCGCAGGGGCGATCAGGTACTGCTCCAGCTTGCCGTCGGGGTAGGTGTAGGTGGTGAGGCGCAACCGCCGGCCGGGGTAGACGATCTCAAAGCCGCGAAAGGTCATGCCGCCGCGCAGTTCCGTTGCGGTCTGGTGGAAGGTGAGCGGCTCGCCCAGGGGCGCCAGGCTGGCTTCAAAGTCGGCCAGCGCCTCGGCGGTGAAGTAGTCACTGAGGTTGGGCGCGAGCAGCGTGCGGTCGATGCGGCCCGCTTGCAGGCCATGGAAAATGTCGATGGCCTGCTTTTCGGGTTCAGTCGGAGGGAATCCCGCCACTGCCGGGGCAGCCAGGCGGGCAATGGTCGATGCTGCGCCGACGGCGTCCTGGTTGGTAAGCACGGCCACGGCCACGCCGTCGTCTACCAGCACTTCATTGTCCGAAACAAAGCCGGAGACTTCGCCCGAGTGCTCGATGGAACGGTGGCCATCGCGGTCGTTGACGCCCACGCCGAGGCCGTAGTGGGTTCCTTTGCCGTCCTTCAGTTTCATCTCAGTGAACATCTGCTGGTAGCTTTCAGGCTTGAGGACGGTTCCTGCGATCAGGCTTTCGTCCCACAGGGCCAGGTCGTGGGCGGTCATGGCCAACTCGCCCGCGGCAAACATCCAGCCGCGGCCCTCCTTGGGGGCAACGCGCAGCGGCCCCAGGGCATGGCGATAGTAAGCGGTAGCGTCGACCTGCGTCAGTTTTGCTTCATCGGAGTTCCAAACCGACTTCATGCCCAGAGGCTCAAAGATGCGGCGGGACAGCAGGTCCATGAGCGGCGCCCCGGTGATCTTCTCCACAATGCGGCCGGCAATTACGAAGTTGGTGTTGGAGTACTGCCACTGGGTTCCGGGCTCGAAGTCCAGCGGCTTTTTCCCCCAGGTGTCGAGAATCTGCTGTGCGCTTTCGGGCTTCAGCATGGGGGTCATCACGTAATCTTCCGGCCAATAGTCCTGGTAGCCGGAGGTGTGGGAGAGAATTTGCCTGATTGTGACCTCGTCTCCGCGGGTCAGGCCGGGGACATACTTGCCGACAGCGTCGTCGAGCGAGAGCTTGCCCTCCTCCTGGAGCATGAGGATTGCGGCGGCCGTGAACTGCTTGGAAATGGACCCGATGGAGTAGCGCATCTTGGGCGTGGCGGCAACTGCGGGGGTGGTTTCCGTTTCCAGCCTCGCCTTTCCGTAGGCGCGGATATAAACAAGCTTGCCGCCCTTGACCACAGCCACCGAAGCCGAGGGAACGCCGGTCTGCTCGAGCACTTGACGGGCGATGCGATCAACTCTGTTTTGGAGGGCAGGGTCCAGCGATTCCACCGTCTGCGCCTGGGCGCCAAGGCCCGCCAGCAACAAAAAAGCCAAAATCGTGCAGCCCAAAGTTCTTTCAAGCTGTTTCATGGTTACAAGTCTCCTTCGCATTTTCGCGCGCATATAAATCTGCCACGCACAAAGGTATCAGTTCAGCCGGAGGTGCGGTACGCTGGGCAAAGAGGGCTTGGGGAACGGCGGTCAAGCGAAGAGGAGGGTTTTGTGGATCGATTGATCGAAGGGCACAAGCATTTTCTTGCCGAGGTTTTTCCCGGCCGGCGGAGCCAGTTTCATCTGCTGGCAGAG
>CAYQOQ010000323.1:0-2579 GCA_964419175.1 uncultured Occallatibacter sp.
CGGCCTTCATGTAGTCGCGGTTCAGGTTCAGGTTGCTCCCGTTGGCGCGCCATCCGGCCAGCTCCGGCCCATTCTGGTTGATGCGGTTGTAGGCCGACCGCCGCTCGTGTCCGTCGATGTTGTAGACCGGGATGAAGACGAAAACCACATGGTCGAGGAGGCGCTTCGCACCGTTTTTGTCCTGGACGATGTCGCGGAGAAGGGCGAGGCAGGAGTCCTTGCCATCCATTTCGCCGGCATGGATGGAGTTCTGCACCAGCAGAATGGCGCGGCCCGAAGCATGAATGGCGTCCGGATCGAAGACACCGTCTTTCGACGCAATGACGATTTTCAGGTCGCGGCCTTCGCCGGTCTTGCCGAAGTTCTCGATCTTCACCTGGGCGGGATTTGCCGCGGCGATGCGGTCGAGATAAGCGACTGTATCCGCGTAGTCGGGCGTGGTGCGGTAGTCCGAGATCTCAGCGGGCGTGCGCCAGTCGGGGGATTGGGCAGGCAGGGTCAGAGTGCATAGAAGGACTAAGGCGACGAGTAGACAGGAGCGGAAATGCATTGAAGAATAGCCTCCGGCGGGCTGGTCAAGAAAGCTGATTGGTCAAGGGAAGAGAGAGACTCTCATATCTCAAAAACGAGACATGGGGCGCCCGGCTATAACTTTGCCCTGAGGTCACTCCAGCGGCCAATTCTTCCAGGTGCTTTGCCAGCGCTCAATATCTTCTTCGCAGACTTTCAGCTCTTTATCAACGTACAGACATAGACACAGGCTGAATTTCTTTTCGGGATACCGAGCTTCGTATGTCTCTAGTTTCTCTTTCATTTCCTTGCCTGTAAGCATGTAACCCTCGAACGCATCCCTTGATGGATTACGACGGAGAAGAACATAGAAGTCATCATCTCCATCCTTAACGCTTTCGGTTTTCTGGCAAATGGGCCAGAACGTAGGGCACTGTCCGGAAGTCTTGACTTGAATATTCGCGTGGATCAAACCATCAGGGCTTGTTGCGATAATGTCGTATCCGGCAGTATTCCGAATGGTTGGTAGAGCAATCATGCCGCGCAGTGAAAGCTCCGCCGCTACGTGAAAAACTCCCGCGGCTCCTATAAGTGCTTTGTCCTTAGTATTGGCAGCAGCCATTGTCTGACCCCTCTTTCTGAGTCCTGACTCCTGTTCCCTAATCCCTGATCCCTGCTTCTACGTAATGTCTTCCGTGTCGTAGACCGGCGCGACGCGCTTTTTGGGCGAACCGTGGACAGAACTGAGCAAGCCTTCGACGACATCGTCGTCCAGCGGGGGCTCGGCCTCGATTTCGGCAGTGATGCTCTTCAGTTCTTCCGGCTCGGGAACGCGCTCGACGAGCGCCACGGCGTGGCATTGCGCTACATGATCCAGGCCCAGGCCCTCGGGCGTTTTGGCCTTGATGCTGACCTGGTTCAGTTCGACGCCCAGGAGGTCGGCGACCCTGGCGCGCATCTCGCTGGCAATGGGGCCAATTTTCGGCGCATTCAGGATCAGCGTGGTGTCCACGTTCGCGATGCGATAGCCGGCGTGTTCCAGTTCTTCGATGGCCAGTTTGAGGAAGATGGCCGAGTCGGCGTCTTTCCAGCGCGGATCGCCGGGCGGAAAAAAGCTGCCGATGTCACCGGCGGCCACAGCGCCCAGCAGCGCGTCGGTTACGGCGTGCAGCAGCACGTCGCCGTCGGAGTGGCCGGCCAGGCCCTCCGGGTGGTCCAAAGCCAGACCGCCAATGTGCAACGGCACGCCCGGCTTGAATTCATGTGAGTCAAAGCCAAATCCGATACGTGTATTCATAATTGCGTGAATCTCCGTGGCTGTCCTGTAGATGCGTCTACCGGCGGCGAGGGGCTATCCTCGTCGATTCGGAGTCAGCGGGCGCGCTGGTGCAAATAAAACTCGGCCAGCTCCAGGTCGCCGGGCTGCGTAATCTTCAGATTAACCTGAGAACCGTGCACCACGGCTACCGGGTGGCCCGCCCTTTCCACAACCGACGCTTCATCGGTCCCGACGAACCCGTCTTCAGTGGCTTCGGCAAAGGCTCGTTGCAGCAATCCGTAGCGGAAGCCCTGCGGCGTCTGCGCCAGCACCACGAACTCGCGCGGAATGGTCGAGGTAATGAGCGCTCCGTGCGCGGTCCTCTCCACCTGCTTGATGGTGTCCACGGCCGGCATTCCCACAATGGCCGCGCCGTGCTCGATCACCGCATCAATCGTCCGATCGATGGTGGCTGCATCGATGAGCGGGCGGACCGCGTCATGCACCAGCACAATGTCGTCCGCTTCCGCGGGCACCGCGGCCAGCCCATGCGCCACAGACTCCTGCCGGTTGTCGCCGCCTTCCACCACCCGCACGTGGTCGGCAAAGCCATACCTGGCGGCGTATTCGGCGATTTGCGCCTCGACGCGCTCCATCTCCGGCTTGCGCACGGCTACGTAGATCGCCGTTACCCGCTTCACTGAAGCAAAGGCGCGCAGCGAATGAATGAGGATGGGAATCCCATCGAGCGCTAAAAACTGCTTGGGCTGCGGCCCGGCCATCCGGGTTCCCAGCCCTGCTGCTGGAAGAA
>CAYQOQ010000324.1:0-2563 GCA_964419175.1 uncultured Occallatibacter sp.
AAGAGAATCCAGACCAGGCGCGGCTTGTGCGGGCTCGGGTCGGCGACCGCCGAGGCGAAGGCCTGTGGCCCCGGCCGCCACAGCGCGGCGCGGCCCAACTGCCAAGTCATGACCAGCGCAAAGACGGCAAATCCGGCCAGCAGGCTGCTTCCCGCCTTGCCAACCTGGCCGGCAACACTGGGAACGCGCAAGATGAGAAACACCAGTACGCCAACCCACGCCAGGCATGCCACAATCACGGCAGCCGCAGGCACATCGAAGGGCATCAGATCCAGATTGCGCACCAACAACAGCACTGGCATAAGCGCCATCAACCCCCAGCGGAGCATTGGCCATGCCTTGAGGCGGCGAAGCCACGCCATCAACCCAAAGAAGACCAGGGCCACCAGCGCAATGTCCGTCAGATGAGCCAGCGCAATCCGTGTCAGCGGCGCCGCTGCCCTCATGCGCGCGTCCCCGGCGGTGGACGTCAGGTCGATATAGTTCGGCAGAAGAAACAGAACAGCGAAGGCCCAGGCCTGGACGATTCGTTTGATCATGCGGGGCTCTCTCCCGGCTGCGGACTGCCCGCACCGTTGAGTTCGAAGAGCAGAAGAACCCTGTCGTTCCCCAGCACCGCCCGATCCGCAACGTGGAAAAACGGGGCGAACGCCAACTTGAGGTCATCCTCGGACAAGTGCCCGTAGAGATCGTCTCGGCCCCTCAGCCACTCCTGAAACATGGGGTCGGCCGGCGGCACCCACTCCAACACCAGCCAGCGTCGGGTCAGGCTGGCGCAGAGGTCGCCGATGTGCGCAAGCGGCAGCTGCTCCCGAAGGATCAGGTGATGAATCACTGCCAGCATCAGCACCATGTCCAACTTGCCCGTCAATCGCTCCAGCAGCGAGAGCTGCTCCCGATTCCTCCATCCCACCGCGGGCGTAGGGCGCGCGATGTTGGCCACCAGAGCCGTTACGGACTGACCTGTTCCTGCCACCGTCCGCCACAGAATCTCGATCGCCGCCGCATCGCTGTCCAGCGCCACGACTTCAGCGCCGGCCTTGGCCGCCAGCAACGAATAGGTCCCCGTGTTGGCCCCGATATCCAGGACGCGCTCAGGACTGCAGCGGTCCAGTACGTCCTTCACAAACTGCTGCTTTTCATCTGTATCGGCCGGCCGGTAGTGGCTGGCCGACTGTTGATAATCGCTCCATCGGCTGCCGGTCTCAGGCCGTGCGGCACGGCGAATCTGCTTGCCCAGCCGGGCGATGCGCCGGTGCAGAATATGCGTGACCAGCTCAGGGTTCGAAACCGACGGCAACCTGCCCGGCTTGTGCCCCTTTCCACCGGAACTCTCGAAGAGTGTGGCCAACGTGACCACGTCCAGCAAATCGGGGTGGAGGCGCTGACTCCAACGGAGCGCGCGATATATGGTGCGGGGCTCGTATCCGTCGCGGGAGTGCAGTGTGGCCTGCAGAGGCCAGCTCAGGAGCCTCTCCGCAACCAGCGGGAGCAAGAATGTCCGCACGAACTGCCCGTAAGCAAGCCACACGCTCGAATGAGGATCGCGGCGCTCAAACGACAACACGTCAACCAACACAGGCCGCGCCCCCACAAACAGGACATTCAAAGGGGTTGCATCCTTTAACGTCCAACCCGCGTCGATTGCCTGGCCGGCGATCCGCAGCGTCAGTTCGGCGGCGGAACGCCACTGCCCCGTCGTCCACTCCCACGGGTAAGAAATGGGGTCGATTCGTGGATGTTGCAGCCAGAGTTCTTCTGTTGGCCCAGTAACGATTGAAGGGTGCGCTCCGGGCTGCGCTATTTCGGTCGGAATCAGGTCGCCGCTGCGCTCCAGGGCCATCCGCAGAGAAGAGCCAAGAAACGCAAGAGTCTCTTCGACCGCCGCTGGATGGATCCTCCTGAGGGCATGGAGTGGCGTGAGCTGGAGCTGCCCAGCCGGATCGCGAAAGGTCCACTCCAGTTCACTTCGGCCGAACGCGTCCTGAGAATCGGAGGGATCGAATCGGGCCCGTGGATTGCGCTCGGGAAAACCGGCCGTGGTGCTCACCGGAGGGACGAACTCTCATCCTGCTCACCTGAGGGACAATCTCCCGACTGATCTTTGCTTGCCGCGTCCCGGTGCAGGAAAGCGTAAATCTTCCGCCGCATGTACCACCCGGTGGCGACGAGTGCGGACCCAACGGCCTGGATTGCCAGCAGCCCTGTGCCTGGATCGGCATAGGCATAGGCGGGGCGCTCAAAAAGCATCGTCGCACCCGCAAACAGAAACACAAAGGGGATCGTTAGCAGCAGTTTTCTCATCTTTGGATTTGCGACTCCTGGAACTGACTTGACGTTCCTGTAGAGCGCTCAGCGCAGGCCAAACAAGGGCGGGCCAGAGCAGGGATTGAAACCCTATGAATAGACGAGAATCTGGTGAGCGCGGTTACATGGCCCACGAATTCCTGCTGGCCGCCTGTGGGGAAACGTCTGCGGCCGTTCGGACAATTCCTCTCTTGAGTGTGCGCAGGCCCCGGACAACGCGAGCTTTACACCGGGCTCCCTCTCCGCAATCGTCCCC
>CAYQOQ010000325.1:0-2551 GCA_964419175.1 uncultured Occallatibacter sp.
CAGAAAAGCCGAGTGAGTGAGAATCGTCGAAAAGACGGGCATGGAAAAGCCCGCTCTGTTCTCCGCGGTGAAGACGAGAAAAGCGAGGTAGAGATGATAGGAGATGAGGATGGGAGCGTAGGCCGACCATGCGCCCTCGGGCAGATAGTGAGCGAGGAGAAACCCAATGAGGCTGCAAACTAGAAAAACGAATTGTTTCATGGTTTCCGTTCCGAATCTGGGACGAGATGCACGACTCTTCTCTCGATTGCAGATTGTGACTGGTCGGCAGACTCTTTTCTTTATTGAAGCGATGTTTCCATAGTCACAATGGCATGTCAATAAAACAGCGAACACGAAGCAGCATCTGAACCAACATTCCAAATGGTGGACGGACAGGCTTTAGGGGTATGCTCAAGGGATGGTGCGCTTCACGGTGCTGGCTTCGGGTTCCAAAGGCAACAGCACAGTTGTCTCGGGAGGACGGACGCGCATCCTGGTGGATTGCGGGCTGAGTTGCCGCGAGCTGTTCCGGCGGATGAAGCTGGCCGGCGAAGAGCCTGAAACGCTGGACGCGATCATCATCACCCATGAGCACATGGACCACGTCAACGGGGTTTCCGTGACGGCGCGGAAGCTGGGGATTCCTGTGTATTTTACCGAGGCGACGCATCGTGGGTGGATGCGCTGGCTGACGCCGCGGCGGCAGATGACGTATGCCCAGTGGCTGGAACAGTGCCGGAAGCAGGCGGCCGAGCGGCAAGCGGAAACGGACGCTGCTACTGCGGAAGGGGAGGCGGACGATCCGGAGGCTGACATGGGGCTGGATGGGGCTTCAGAAGAGCTTGCCTCAGGGGCTAAAGCCCTCGGTGATTCTATTGGCGTTATTGCCGGGACTAAAGTCCAGGCCTACCAAACCGGGACTTCGGTGTCCGAGTTGGCTTCAGACCGGGTGCCGTCGCGGAAGGAAGACCCGACCTGGCTGCCGCAAGTGGAGTATTTTCAGGCCGGCGAGCCGTTTGAGATTGGCGACATTGCGGTGAGCCCATTCACGATTCCGCACGATGCGGCCGACCCGGTGGGGTTTGTTTTTCGGGCGGAGGGGGTGCGGATGGCGTTTGCGACCGACCTGGGCTACATTCCGCCGAATGTGAAGGCTCAGCTTCAGGGGGTGGACCTGCTGCTGCTGGAATCGAACCACGATCTGGAGATGCTGCGCGACGGTCCCTACCCCTGGGCAGTTAAACAAAGGGTACTCTCGCGCGTTGGTCACCTTTCGAATGAAGCGGCAGCGGAGTTTTTGGAAAACGGCTACGATGGACAGGCGGCTTACGTGATCCTGGCGCATCTATCTGAAAGCAATAACCTTCCGGAGCTGGCGCGGGTGACGGCAGAACGGGCGCTGAACGGGCGAGCCAGCCTATTGGCGAACCGCTTGTTGCTGGCTGAGCAACATGAACCACTTTCGGGTATTTATTTTTGAGACAGGCGGGTTACAATAGTAAGAGACGAGTACCTCCCTCAAACAGGCAGGATTGGCACGGGAAAAGCCAAGACCGGGTATTTTTGGCGATGCAGAGCTGATCTGGCATCACTGGATCATTCAGGGCCGGATGAGCATCCTTAAGGGATAAACCCTAGTTGCCGCGTGAACCGCATTGTGAGAAAGCGGTTGAACAAATCCTTAGTAGGTGAGTCTTTATGTCTATGGCAAGAACACGTTGTACCGATCGAGTCGTAGGGGCCATTCTAGCAAGCTGGCGGTATGACATCTCAGGAATTCCTTCGGAGATGAGCAAGGACTACGAACAACATTTTGTTGAATGCGCCCATTGCAGAGCGCGTCAAAACTTCCATCGCAGTCTTGATGGAACCTTAGCTGTACTTACTTCGTTGTCGGCACTTTTCTTTCTTTTCGCACTTGCGGTTCTGAAGCACATCAAGCCGTTGGAGCATGTGGCTTTCAAAGTGCTGGGACTCGATGTTGCCGACACATATCACATGATGTTTTCGGCAGGCATTGCCGGGCTCGTGTTCTCTGTGATTGCACTGACGCTGGTGTTGACGGCCACTCCGGCGCCGTCGTACCTGGGCGGCATTGCTTCGGAGCGCGCCAGGCTGATTGAAGAGCGGCTACCGGCGGCGATCAGGGCTCTGCGGCCGCGGTAAGAAGAGGATCAGATAAGCAAAAGGGCGAAGCCATTGCGGCTTCGCCTTTTTTGTTTTTGCTGGCGGAGTTACTTGAGGATGGGCGTGCGCAGATCTCCGCCGGTCATCTCCTTGGGCAGGCCCAGCTTGAGGAGGCTAAGGAGCGTGGGCGAGATGTCGCGCAAGGACCCATCAGGGCGCATCCGGTAATGCGGGCCGTCTTCGGCGACATAGATCATGGGCACAGGATTGGTGGTGTGGGCGGTGTGCGGAGCGCCGGTGATGGGGTCGACCATCATTTCGGCGTTGCCGTGGTCGGCGGTGATCAGCCAGCTTCCGTTCTTCTCCTTGATGGCTTTGTAGATGCGTCCCAGTTGCGCGTCCACGGCTTCGATGGCCTTGATGGTGGGCTCCAGCTTGCCGG
>CAYQOQ010000326.1:0-2513 GCA_964419175.1 uncultured Occallatibacter sp.
CGGCCTGTTTTGTTGGCCACGTCGCGCGGGACCAGCCCCTGCCGAGCGTTTTCCCACCTTCACACTTCAACCCCAGCGGCAAAGATGAGTCGCTGGGGCCGCAATCGGAATGGCAACAGAATGCCATCTCGCGTAACCCGGCGCAATCCCGTTGCCCTCATGACTGTGCCGAGTTAGAGGAAGGAGTGGACCGGCAGAACCCTTGAATCCGGTCCATCTCCATAGTTTTCGGAAGAGCAGCGACCTCGATCAGAACTCGTAATGCAATGCAAGGGTTACGTTATTCGCATGAAAGTTCCGCGGTGCGGTCAGGCCGGAAGACGGCTCAACTAAACCCGTCACGGTAGTAGGAATCGCCGGATTATACAGAGAGGTGCAAGGAGCCACCGTTGATGTGAGAGACGTTGACGTACTGCAGAACTGGGAGCCGGAAGGACCGCCCTCGCCATAGCCGTAGAAGTTGTATTCCGCTCTCCAAACCAATCCGGGATGGATCGTCCATGCGAGATTTAAAAAGGGAGACTGGTACGACGAGTTCAGCGAGCCGTTGACCGCGCGCGCATCGGTGAAAAACTGGTTGCCGTTCACAGAGCTGAGCCGATAGCCAATGTTGGAGTGGACTGATTTGACAGGGGACAAACTGAGAGCCGCCGATGCGTACTGCGTGGGAGCATCCATGAAGTCCCTCCCAAACCAGTCCGCGAGCTGGGTCGTCGAGCCCCTGGTGAAGACGCCAGGGCACACATTCGGCGCTCCGCTGCTGGTGGTCGAGGCAGTGCCGGGCAGGCCCTGGACCGGCGCCGTCGAGGCATTTTGCGCGCCATTGTCGTAGCAGATGTTGGTCGCCGTATACACGTCACTATAGGCGTAATTGAAATCGAACCCATAGTGCTCATTCGGCATCAGCACCGCGCCCAGGCTCACAACCCGGCTGTGATCGACATGGTTGAGCGGACCTTCGTACGGATCGTCGCCTGCTGCGACGGCGCTCGCGTTGTTGTTCGTGTTGTTATGCCGTTCCAGGTCGTTGAAGGCGCCCGATATCGTCGCCCAGGGCTTCGGCCTGTACATGGTATGCACTCTGTAGTGCCGCGTTTGCCGTGGGCCCATCGGGGTGAATGCGTTGTCGGCATAGAGCGCCTCGATCGTGCCGTTGATACTCCAATTGGCGGTGGGACGCACGGCGGCGTTGAAGATTCCGCCATCTTCGTTAATGGTGACGGTCCCGTTTGAAGTCGCACCCACGCCTAATGGAGCGCTATGAGGGATGCCCTGGGCGATGGTGTGAACCTGGTGGCGATAGGTGAGCGAGAGGGTGGCGCGTGACGACGCATCCCACGTTCCGGTCAGGTTATTGGTCAGGAAGTTCTGGCCAAAGTAGGCCGGCAGCGGGGTGCCGACGGTGGGACTGCCTTCAAATGTGGAGGAGCCAGTCGCGGCGGCAGCAGTGATCAAGGTGGGGTAGTTGATGCTTGCACTGCCGGAGGCCGCGGCAGTATCGGTGGGCGTCTTCATGGTGATTCCGCTCGTGATGTTGGCCGTGCCCGGTTGGTGAACGCTGGAGAAGTCCACCTGATCGGAGAGGCTGAACGTCTTCATAGCCTGCCAGACGAATCCGAAGTCAGTAGCGAATACCTCGCGCTTGGCATTCGCGTAGCCCGCGTATGAAAGCGAGCGCACACCATAGTAGCCGGCCGGCGTGGTGCTGGTCGCTTTCACGGACGTTTCATTCAGGCCCTGGTAGCTGTCGTAGTAGTTGGGCAGGTTCATGTTCGCGTTGGTGTAGCGGACATCGCCATTCAACGAGACGTTCTTGATGCTGGTGCTTTGCAGCCGGAAGATCTCAGTGGGATAGAGAATGCGGGTCGGCTGCGTGCGCGTGTAGCTGGTCACGGCCGAGCAGAACGGACTGATGACCGGCAGGCCGCCAGCGGCTTGCGGCGCCGTGAAGGCCGGATTCGAACCCAGCGCGAAAGTGTCGCACGAGTCCTTGAGTGGCGTCAGGCTGTCATAGTTGTTCAGCGCCACCTTGGTACCGTCCGCCTCCTGCGCTATGAAGTCGGAAGGAGCCAACGTAAAGTACGAGTCCGCCTTGTAGTGGTCGATCTCCTCCTCAAAGGTCAGCTTGGTGCCCTCAATGGGCTTCCAGTCGATTCCCCCGGTGAAGTCGTCTGTGCTGTTGCGCTGGAACTCCTGAAGGATGGCATCGCCTGTGGCGAACTGATAACCGCTTGGGCTCAGGCTAGGTCCTTGGAAGATATTTTGTGAGTAGCCGAACCGATACGTCACCTTCGAGAGCGGAAAGATGGTCAGGTTGGTGTCCGTCATGCGGCGCACCGTGTTGAACAGCACTGTGGACTGTTCTACCTGCGGCCAAGCGAACGAGCCTGTTGGCGCGCTGGACGTCCCGGTGGCAATGGTCTGCCCGCCGGGGATATTCGGGTTGCCCAGCAGGTCATAGTCGAAGTACTGGCGGTCGCGGCGGAATAGCCCCGTGAACTCGTAGGCCTTGG